>JAJJPM010000181.1:0-81053 GCA_032907525.1 Gammaproteobacteria bacterium | reverse complement strand
ACAGGAAAGGCCCCGCGAGGGGGCCTTTCCTGTTTTTGGCGGAGAGGGAGGGATTCGAACCCCCGGAAGGTTGCCCTTCAACGGTTTTCAAGACCGCCGCTTTCGACCGCTCAGCCACCTCTCCGAGGGCGCCAACAATACATGATTTTCATGGATTTGTCGCACGTGGGCCGGTGCCTTGCGCGCTTGAGCTTTGGGGCCGCCATGGTATGCTGAACTCCGTTTCGGCGATGCGGTCCAATCGCCGGAACGAAATCCAGTTCAAACCGGAGGCTTCTGAGATCATGAATTCATTCGACCGTGTACTGACTGCTCGGCAGGACAGCGCCGTCTCGACCAACAAGGTCCTGCGCAACACCTATGCGCTCCTGTCCATGACCCTGCTGTTCAGCGCCCTGACGGCCGGTGTGGGCATGGCCATGGGCATCTCACCGACGGTAGGCGTCCTCTCCACCCTCGGCGCCATCGGCCTGCTGTGGCTGGTGCTGCCGCGCACGGAGAACTCGGGCGCCGGCATCGCGGTGGTGTTCGCCTTCGCCGGCCTGATGGGCCTGGGCCTGGGCCCGGTGCTCACGCATTACCTGGCCTTTGCCGGCGGCCCCCGGCTGGTCGCCACCGCGCTGGGCGGCACCGGCGTGATCTTCCTGGGCCTGTCGGGCTACGCCCTGACCACCCGCCGCGACTTCAGCTTCATGGGCGGGTTCCTGTTCGTCGGCCTGGTGGTCGCCCTGGTGGCCATGATCGCCAACCTGTTCCTGGAGATCCCGGCCCTGTCGCTGGCCATCTCCGGCGTGGTGGTGCTGCTGATGAGCGGACTGATCCTGTTCGACACCAGCCGCATCATCAACGGCGGCGAGACGAACTACCTGCGCGCCACCGTCGCGCTCTACCTCGATATCTACAATCTGTTCGTCAATCTGCTGCACCTGCTGTCGGCCTTCGCCGGCGGCGACGAGTGACCCGGACGGCACGGGATCTGTGCGGGCCCTGCGGAAACGCAGGGCCCGCTTTCGTTCGTCTCATCGGATGATCCGCCCATGGACCTCTGGCTCAAGATCCTCGTCGCGGTGGTGCTCGGCATCATGGTGTTCCGCCTGTGGCCGGCGGCCAGCCATCAGCTCAGGCACGGGCCGAAGGGCTCGGCCTCGGACTGGAAGGCCGCGGCGGTCGCCATCGTTGCCGTCGTCGGCTTCGTGCTGCTGCTGATCCTGATGCTGCGCGGCTGAGGCCCGCCTCCGTCACAAAGGCTGCGCGCTGGTGACCTCGACGCTTTCGAAGCTCTCCTTCAGCCAGCGGTAGGCCAGATGGCTGGCCCATTTCGACAACGCCTCCGGCATCTCCGTCTTCTGGAAGGAACTCGCCATCAGCACCATCTTGGCGGTGTCGGGGGTGTAGTGCCGCGCCAGATCGGCCGGGGCATTGGGCTGGTTGGGCCGCACCGGCGGCAGGGTGAAGGCCAGCGACTGGATGGACTCGAAGGTCAGGTTGGAGAAGACCGGGCGGAGCTTGCGCCGCACCTCGTCGCGGGCCATGTTGCAGGTGAACCAGGCGATGTGCTCGGCCGCATCGAGAAGCTGCGGGTCGAGTGTCTGCGGGAGGTCCCGGAAAAAATCCAGGGCGGGATAGTAGCCGAGCTGTTCCTGCTGGACATAGCGGCGCACCTGTTCGGCCAGCGCCTCCCCCACCACCTGCGGAGACGAGGGCAGATGCCGCGCGAACACGTGTTCCCCCACCCGCACCACCAGCGTGAGCGCGACCCGGTTGAGGTACAGCTTCGTCACCGCCGGCTCAGCGGCCGCCGCGCAGCACGGCCATTTCCGAGAGCAGGGGTCCCGTCAGCGGTTCGAGCTTGCGGCGCATGACCGAGCCGATGGCGTCGGTGCGCGCGAACACCGGCGCCACCAGGCGCTCGCCCACCGCCGACAGCGCGAACATGGCGCGCAGCTGCGGACGCAGGTCCGGCAGGCGTTCGAGAATGGCGGCCAGCGCCCCCTTGTCGCACTCGCAGCCCCCGCAGCGCGACTCGGCCTGGGCCATGACGGCATCGATGTCCTGCAGCCGCGGCCCGGGGCAGGCGACCCGCGCGAAGTAGGCCTCGATCGCCTCCATGAGCGCGACGACCACGTCCTGATTGTTCGGCTTGCGCAGCACCGTCTCGGCCGTGGCCAGGAACGCCTGCCCGGGGCCATCGAGGACCCGGCAGAGCTGTTCTGCATAGCAGTTGCCCGCCGCCACGAGTTCGCGCAGCACGGGGCCCGCGGTCTCCCACGCCGGATGCGGCGGCGCCGACTCCGGAAGATCGTCCGGCGTGGCCAGCAGGAAGCCGACGTAATAGGTGTTCTTCATGCGCGCCTTGGTCCAGATCTTCGCGCGCACCTCGTCGCTGATCAGCCCCGGCTGCAGAACCAGCCGCACGCTCTCGATCATCGCGTGCTGATCCTCCTCGAATGGCAGATACTCGACCAGGAACTGCGCCAGGACGGGACCCATGGTATCCCGGGCCACGCAGCTGCGGGCCAGCATCTTGCGGGCGTTGTCCGCCGTCGGCATCGCCCACCAGGCCCGGCGCGCGAGCTCGTTGGTGAGGCCGCGCGCGTGGACGACGGCGACGACGGCCTCCGGTTCGCCGAGCAGAAGGAGCTTCTCCAGGCTGTCGTCGCGGGCCTGTCCCATGCGCGTCCAGCGGCGCAGGTAGATGGGATAGCCGCCCGGGGACCCCAGCACGTGACTGGACAGCATCTCCCGCACGCGCTTGATGTAGGGTTCGTCCCGGCAGTTCGGGTTGAGGCGCACGGCGGATTCGCCGCGCTCCGAAAAGCCGTGCACGACCATGGCCGACTCGTCGATGCGCACGGCGTGGAGGTCGTTGGCCAGGAGCACGTTCAAACGCAGCGCGTCTTCAGCCGACAGGTCCATGCTCGCTCCCCTGCCTCAGCGGTCCTCGAAACCGGCGAGCCGGTACAGGCGTCGCGCTTCCTCGAGATCCTGTTCGACGCCGTTGCCCTGCTCGTACATCATGGCGAGCGTGGTCAGCGAGCCGGCGAGCCCCTGGTCGGCCGCGCGCTTGAACCAGCGCGCCGCCTCGGCGCCGTCCTTGGGCACGCACTCGCCCTCGAGGTACATGAAACCCAGCCCGTGCTGGGCCAGGGCATGCCCCTGCTCGGCGGCGGCCCGCATCCACTTCAGCGCCAGCTGTTCGTTGCGCGCCATGCCCAGGCCGTTCTGGTACATGATGGCCATGCGGTGCTGTGCCTCGGCGTTGCCCCGCTCGGCGAACGGCGACAGCAGCTGCATGGCTCGCGAGAAGTGTTTGGCCTCGAATGCGGCCATCGCGCTCGCGAAGCTCATATCGTCCTGGTCGTCCTGGTGGGACATGCCTGCCTCCGGATGTTGCCGCACGGCAGCCAGAGTCGGCCTACCGCGCACTGTGAATGGTTTTGTCTGACTTAACAGGATGTTACTTCAAGCTCCTGAGTCTGTGTATATCCCACATGGGCGACGCGGCGGGCGACGGCATCAGGGCAGTCACCCCACCTCCATGGGGATATACAGGCACCGTCCGCCCGGCCTGTATACTTGCCGGCCGATCCATGATCGGAATGGAACCCCGTGTCGGTCGGCATCGCGCACCGGCGGGCGCTCCGGCGCCTATGGTAACGGAAGCGCGCGTGACGGACGATGCCGGCGCGCATTCGCGGCACGCGCGCTGATTTGGGTACCGATCGTGGAGCCCCTATAATCTGCTCCAGACCATGGCGGCAGCGGAGACGCCGCCGCTCAAACTCTGACGAAAAGCTCTTGCGAGAAGGAGAGGTACGATGAGTAACCCATACTACGAAGCGATCGACAAGATGGAAAAGGCCGGGGTGGACCGCGACTATATCCTGGGCTGGGCCAGCGCCTACTATCAGAATCCGCCGCGTGAAGAGCAGCGCGTCACCGACGCGTACAGTGCGGGCTACGAGAAGGGCAAGGCGCGCGACGCCAGCGGCTTCGAGGCCTGGGTGAAAAAATAAGCGCAACTGATTGTTCCACAAAAAGGCGGGCCTGGCCCGCCTTTTTTGTGTCCGGCCTTCCGCGTCGACCGCCTCAGGCCGCCGGCTTCTGCTCCGGCACCAGGCTGCCCATCGCCCGCTTCAGGGTCTTCATGGCGTTCGGCGCCTCGATGTCGATCACCTGCGTGCTCACCCATTTGCGCTGCCGCTCGCCCAGCACGTCCGTGACCCGGTCGCCGAAATAGCGCAGCAGCTGGAAGCTGGGCTCCTGATCGACCACAGCGAAATCCGCGTAGTCGTCCATCCGCCGGTTGAGCCGGTCGATGAACGGCGAGCGGTGATCGCCGTCGCCGACGAAGTCACGGGCGTTGTCCTGCACGTAGTCGGCGATCTTGCGCGCCAGGGCGGTGATGAACTCCGCCCGCTCCTCGTCGTCCATACGGTCGTAGGCGATGCGATCGGACATGTGGATGAGGAAGGCCATGAACTCCTGCATGACGTCCAGGCGCTGCATCTGGGTGTCGGTCTGGAAACCCTCGTTTTCGAGATTCAGCAGCGCCGCCTGGCCGATGCGCCACAGATTGAACCCAAGGGCGCTCGCGACCTCCTGGATCGAACGGGCCTTGTCCTTGTTGTTCCAACGCGTCTTGATTCGCACTGCAAACCCCCGAGACTGACTGAACCATGCTGCATGCACCGGCACACGATCCCGCATGGAATCCCGTTGCCGGCGATCCCGCGGCACCACACACCCGTTGCGGACCGGGAAATTTCCTCCCCCGCCGACCGCGTGCTAGGATCGCATAGTATACTATTCCGCTGAGGATTCAGCCCACCGCCATGCAGTCCCCGGCCGATCCCACCCGCCTGCACCGCCACCACACCCCGCTGCTCGACGCCGTGCGGAGGAATTGCCACATCTCCGACGCCCTGCATGCCGGCGAATACACCCTCTGCGTGTATCTGCTGAAGATGCGCGAATACTTCCGCTGGGAGAAGGGTTATCCCTTTTCCACGCCGTTGCCGAACGCCGACGTCGGCGCCTGGCTGCGGGAGCGGGAGCAGTTCTGGGAGACCCTGGAGAACGAACCGTTCGCGGAGCTGCCCATCAACGGCGACCGCTACGATCCCTTCGACGCCGCCGCCGTGAACCGCATTCTCAATCCGGAAGGCCTGGTATACAGCGCGGGAATCGGCCAGTACGGCCGCCCGCATTTCTTCCTCGGCCGTCTCGAACAGCGCCAGGAACAGGCCGACTTCACCATCCTGGTGTCGGCCGACGAATACGCGCGCGACCTCGCCGCGCCGCCGGCGATGACGCTGGACCGGACGATCTTCGTGCGCCGCGAATCCCTGCGCCGCATGATCTGGGAGAAGATCGAGGAATGGCGCTGGAACAGACCCGACAACGCCATGGGCCGCGCCATCCGGTGCTACGACTTCGAAGGCGATGCCGATGCGGCGCTGGACCGCATGACGGCGACGCAGATCGACACCCTGCTGCTCCACGAGGTCGGCGAGGTCATGGCCGGACAGATCCTCGGCCCGCGCTGGGAGGAGATGCTGGCCGCCCTGCCGCGCTCGCAGACCGAGTTCGCGCTGCGCGCGATCCGCGACAATCTCGCCGACAGCCTGTCGACGCTGCCGGCGCTGGTGCAGCGGAGTGAGCCCGCGACTCTGCATTTCTTCTTCGCCACACTCACGCCGATGCGCAAGGCGCTCGCCCCCGCGCTGGTTCTCGCCTATGAAAGCTGGCTGAAAAGCGGCGCCACCGCGGCACTGGAGGACTATGCTGCCCAGGCCCGGCCGCACTGGCGCGGACTCGCACTGCAACTGCTCGACGCCCACGGGCGCGGCGCCGCCGTCGCCGAGCTGCAGGCCTTGATCGACCGCAATCCTCTGTAAGACAATCGCGGGACCGCCTCCTCCGCTACCGCAGGTCCCACCCATGACCGCCAGCCGTCCCGCGCATGCCGCGCTGCAGACCATCCGGGAAATCAAGCCGCACACCTTCATCTTCGAGAAGCGCGGCGCGCTGCCGGATTTCCTCTGCCGCGACATGATCCGGCGCTTCGAGGCGCACCAGGAGGAACAGTATCAGGGACGCATCGGCCAGCAGGTCTACGAGGACACAGGTATCAAGCGCTCGACCGATCTTGTGGTCAGCGGCAAACCGCACTGGAAGGACGTGGACAACAATCTGTTCCGCTCCCTCGGCCTGGCGCTGCGGGAGTTCCGCGAGGTGTTCCCCTATTTCAAGGGGCCCTTCAAGGACATGGGCTATGCGATCCAGCGGACCCTCCCCGGCGAGTACTACCACTGGCACATCGACGGCGGCAGCCATGAATTCAGCCAGCGGCAGCTGGTCGCGGTCTGGTATCTGAACGATGTCGACGGACCGGGCGGCGAGACCGAGTTTCTCTACCAGGACGTCAAGGTCAGACCCGAAGAAGGCAAGCTGCTGCTGTTTCCGCCCTTCTGGACCCATGAGCACCGCGGCGTGACGCTCGAGCAGGGCGTGAAGTACATCGCCACGACCTGGGTCGTGTTCGCCTGAGCGCGATTCCAGGCACGACGGCGTCATGACGGCCTCCGTGCAGATCCTCACTCCCGCATCCGAGCAGGACTTCGAGCGCTATTTCGATCTGCGCTGGCGCGTACTGCGCGCGCCCTGGCAGCAGCCGCGTGGCAGCGAACGCGATGCGCTGGACGCGCACAGCTGGCATCGCATGGCCTGTCTCGTCGGGCGCGATCCGGTCGGCGTCGCGCGCCTGCACCTCGTCGACTCGGCCACGGCGCAGATCCGCTACATGGCGGTGGAGCCGGGATTTCAGCGTCGCGGTATCGGCCGCGCCCTGACGCGCGCACTGGAGGAACAGGCCGCGCACCTCGGCGCCCGGACGATCGTGCTGCACGCGCGCGAGACCTGCGTCGGCTTCTACGAACGGCTCGGCTACGAAGTGGTCGCGCCGGCGCACACGCTGTTCGACGCAATCCCCCACCACGAGATGCGCAAACGCCTGCTCTGAGACACGCAGCCGCGGGGCAGCGGTCAGCCGATGCGCGCGCCGTTCGCCTCGGCCAGTGCCAGGATCGCGCTGCGGTCGGGATAACCGGGCGCCCCTGCCTGCAGATAGGCCTGCCATTCGGAAAAGGCGTTCGCCAGTTCGGGATCGGTCCCGTGGCAGCCGAGCACCGTCACCACGCTGTCGCCGACCTTCCACGGGCCGTCGCCGCGTATCTCGCCGACCACGCGATGGATCGCCCGCGACGCCGGACGCTGCAGGTGCCAGTAGGGTTCGAAATAGACGAGGCCGCATTCGCCGGCCAGGGGGAAACGCTCGACCATGATATGGCGCTCGCCTGCCGGTGCGCGGATCAGCAGCGGCGCCGTCACCCTGAACAGATCGGCCATGCGACGTGCGTCCGCTCGCTCAGCGCCCCATGACGAGCTCGTGTTCGAGCATGTCGCCTTCGCTGCTCAGGTGCACTTCCGTCACGCCCGGCATGCGCGCGAGGATGTACGCGGCCATCATGACGCCGAGCTGCTCGTTCTCGCGATGGATGGCGTCCAGGATGCGGTCGGCGGCGATCTGGCAGCGCTGCATGCGATCCGGGTTGTCGACCCAGACCCGGCTCATCTGGTAGCCCTTGTCCATGTCGCGATCGAGTGTGGCGAAGAAGTCCTCGGCCTCCTCGACGATGTACTGCGGCACCTCGATCGGGTAGGTCTGGTCGTCGATCACTACATTGAGTCTCATCTTCCGGGTCTCTCCCTCGTGTGCGTTCGGACGGGCGCGAATGCATCGACACCGCGGCGCCGTCCGGTTATTTTACCCGCAGCGTCGAAGCCGGGGAAAACACATGTTGCTGACGATTCCGAAGGTCATCCCTGAACCGCAGCTCCAGCGCGTGCGCGCACTGCTGGCACGCGGCAGTTTCACGGATGGCAAGCTGTCCGCCGGTCTGGAGGCGCAACGGGTCAAGCGGAACGAAGAGATGGTCCAGGAGGCCGAACTCTACGCGGCGCTGAACAACATCGTCATGGGCTGCCTGGTCCGCCACCCCGTGTATCAGAAGGCCGCGCTTCCGCGGCGCATCGCCTCGCCCTACTACGCGCGCTACGGCGCGGGGATGCAGTACGGCGACCATATCGACGATCCCGTCATGGGGCCTGCGGGCGAACAATACCGCTCCGACGTGTCGACGACGATATTCCTCAGTGACGCTGCCGATTACGACGGCGGCGAACTGGTGATCTGCAGCAGCTACGGCGAGCAGCAGATCAAGCTCGCCGCCGGCGACGCCGTCCTGTATCCGTCCTCGAGCCTGCACCACATCAATACCGTCACGCGCGGCGAACGCCTGGTGGCGGTGACCTGGGCGCAGAGCATGGTGCGTGACCCGGGCCAGCGCGAACTGCTGTATCAGCTCTGGCAGGCGCGCGAGAAGATGCTGGCCGACCGGCCCGATGCGCCGGAAACCGCGTGGGTCAGCAACAGCTATGCGAATCTGGTGCGCATGTGGGCCGATGTCTGATCGGACATCCCATGGCAGCGCGACGCCGCAGCCGTGCCGCAACAAAAAAGGCCGCATGAGCGGCCTTTTTTGCTGCGGCGCAGGAAAGCTCAGCGATGCGAGCCCTTCTCGGAATGCGCCATGTCGACCACCTTGGTCGCCAGTTCCTGATACTTCTGGCGGTAGCCGTCGAGCACATGGCCGGATTCCGGGGCGAAGTATTCTTCCTGCTTCACGCCCTTCTCGTGCTCGTAGGCCATGAATTTCTTCTGCATCTCAATCATTTCTTTGATCAACTTAGCCTTTTCGCTCATCTTCTTTGCCTCCGGCACATCAGCCGTGCCTCTGGTTCAGTGAAATGCTCCCGCCTGGGCTGGCCGCACTATAGTACCCCTGCCCGGGCGGGGCCATATCCCCATCGGGCAACCCGACCGGGTCGGAATCAGTACCCGCCCTTGCGCATGCTCTCCGGCAGGCCCGCGATGCGGCCGGCCTGCTTGCTGGGATTGCCCGGGAACAGGTCGAAAAGATCCTTGCTCTGGATCTTCGTGCCCCAGCGCTCGCCCATCTCCTTGACCAGCTCACGGTTGTTGGGCTGGTGGCCGTTCTCCTCGAAGTAGGCCTCGCGCAGATAGTTGATCACGTCCCAGTGCTTCTGCGTCAGTTCGATGTGCTCTTCCTTCGCGATCACATGCGCCAACGCCTCGCTCCAGTCCTCCGTGTTGCACAGGAAGCCGGTTTCCGTGGTTTCAATGGATTTGCCTTCGAACTCAATTGCCATTGTTTTCCCCTAGTTAAAGCGATTTATTGATACAGTTTATTAAGAACCGGCGGGCGTCCGCCTGACCCAAAGGCGGCGATTCTACTGTGTTTCCTTCACGGGTTTAATCCCCTTGTGAGGAATGAACAGGCCGCAGCCGATCTTGCGCCCCGGACCGATGCCCTTCTGCTGCAGCCGCACCGACTCCTCGGGGTCGAGGTCCGCGATCATCACGCTGCGGGTGTGGGTGATGCCGTCCGGGCCGCGCAGATCGTGGCTCTTGCCGCACATCAGCTTGGTGACCCGGATATCGAGGTCGCGGAGCTCGGCGACGACCTGTTCGAGGAAGGCCTGCTCGCTGAGGTCGGCCGCGGCGATCACGTGGCGGGCGAACAGCGTGGGCAGCGAGCTGAGCTTCTTCACCGTGGACGCGCCGACCTCGAGCGGATAGCCGGCCACATCCAGCACGGCTCCCTGCAGGGCGGCGGCATCGTCGATGCGCTCCTTCGGCAGGCGCAGGCTCATGCGGGTGCGCCGCGACAGGTGGATGACGGCACCTTCGGTATCCTGCGGACGGTACCAGCCGTTGCCGGATTCCGCGCCGTGGATCAGGTGCAGCCCCGCATCGGCCTCGTCGGCCAGCCAGGGCAGCGCCTGCTGCAGCGCCTCGGACAGCGCGTAGGCATGGTCCATCGGCAGGCACTTGCAGCCGACCGCGAAGCTCAGGTCGACGATGTCGTCCGGCACCGCGAAAACCGGGATTTCCTCTTTTTCCTCTTGCCAGAACATGACTGCTTACCTCGCATCCCGGGCGTGCGGCTAGCGCGACGCCGAGGAAAAGGCCGCTTCCAGGCGATCCTCCCAATCCCCCGGGGTGTCCTGGAACGGCGGTTTCACGTCGATCCGGAAGAACATTTCACCGTTGCGGGCGCGGACCTTGACGGCGTCGACCAGCTGATCGAACGAGGTCATGTCGTGCTCCTGCAAAAGAATTTCACTCAGCCACAGCATGCTGTCTGCCTCCGGAACAGGACCGCGTCACGCGGTCATTGGGGCGTTCATCGAAAGACCCGCGCAGCTCCGCGTGGTCTCGGTGCCGGCGATGCGGTCGTAATAGCGCGCGCGGTACATCAGCCGGGTCCGGCCGCTCGCGGGATCGTCGCGGAAGGCCGCGCGGCTGTGGAGCACATTATTGCAGATGATGCCCTGCCCCGGCATCAGCCGATGGTGATAGGCAAGATCGCTGCCGTTTTCCCACAGATCGGCCAGGAATTCCACGGCTGCCCGCGTCGCCGCGTCGTCCCGCCAGCGGATGTTGCGGGTCCGCGCGCTGTAACGCATATGGAGGCTGCCGCGCGCGGAATCAACCGAAAACACCGGGCCGGTCTCCTCACCCCGGACCTCCACGCCCTGCTCGACGTTGGCCGGGATGGTCATCGCGCGCGGATGCATCAGCGCCTCGATCAGGCGGGGATCGGCGTCGCGCAGCAGGATGTAGGCGATCTCGTGGTCGAGCAATCGGTTCTCGCCGCCCTCGGCCGCGTCCCGGGCGCAGAAGATGATGAAGGCGCGTACCCACTGGTGCGGTTCGTTGTAATAACCGTCGGTATGCCAGTTCAACGCGCGGTTCGTGTAGGGGATGTAGTCGCGGCGCCCGCCGGCCTCCGCGACCTGCAGGGCGCTGACGCCGTCGTCGTCGGCATGCAGATTCGCATCCAGGGCATGGAGGCCGAAATGCCGGCCGAAGGCGCGGATGGCCGATTTGTCGACGGCCTCCGGCCGTGTGCTCACCACGGCCAGATTGGCGCGCCGGCAGGCCGTCACGACTGCCGCGTGCTCTTCCGGCGACGGTGCCGTGAGATCGGCGACCGGCACCGTCAGTTCCGCGATACCCCGCGGATACCCGTCCAGCTTGCGCGCGCGCCATTCGCGATAGGCGCGCACGCCGTCGAGTCGGAACGGGCAGGGATCGAAGGCACTCATCGGTACGGTCACCTTTGTCAAACGGCAGCGAAGCGTATAAGATACCGCCCGCTTCAGCAGGGTATTCCGGGATTTCCAGGGCGATTCTATCCTGGAAGATCACGTAAGCATATAAGCGAACGCTTATTGCGGGACCGCACATGCGACAGACGGAAATCCGTCACCCGGAACACGGCGGATGGTCCGATTGCCCGGCTACCTCTTTTGGGATAGGCTACCGGCCGCGAAACACCCCATGGGTAGGGTATTCTCACCGCGGCCTCCACCCTAGACTTCCCCGCACGGGTATCTAGGGGTATTGAATCGTAAATCGGTACTTCCTGGTTACTGGCTGCCAAGTAGGTTTTTGCAGCCGGAAATAGCTTGATTAACTTGGGATGCTCGGCTTCGACCATGAGGGTCGGACCGCCCGTCCCGTCGCACAACCTGCCATTCCAAAATCTAAGGAGACAGACATGGCCAATAAGCACCATGAAACTCCGATGCTCGACGAACTGGAAAACGGCCCCTGGCCGAGCTTCATTTCGGGCATCAAGCGGTTACGGGATCAACACGACAACGAGCGCATCCGCGGAATGGCCAACTCCCTGCTTGGCCAGCTGGAGCACTCCTACGAGACCCGCAAGGGTTACTGGAAAGGCGGCACGGTCTCCGTGTTCGGCTACGGCGGCGGCATCATTCCCCGCTTCTCCGAAGTTGGCAGCGCCTTCCCCGAGTCCAAAGAGTTCCACACCCTCCGCGTTCAGCCGCCCGCCGGCAATTTCTACACCACCGACATGCTCCGCAAGCTGGGCGACAGCTGGGAGAAGTACGGTTCCGGCCTGGTGACCTTCCACGGTCAGACCGGCAACATCATGTTCATCGGCACCAACACCGAAGGCACCCAGCACTTCTTCGACGAGATCAATGAATACGGCTGGGACCTGGGTGGTGCGGGCCCGTGCGTGCGTACCGGCATGTCCTGCGTCGGTGCCGCCCGCTGCGAACAGAGCTGCTGCTCGGAGCACAACATCCACCGCCGTCTGCTGAACCGCTTCACCGACGACGTGCACCGTCCGGCCCTGCCCTACAAGTTCAAGTTCAAGGTCTCGGGCTGCCCGAACGACTGCCAGAACGCCATCGAGCGTTCCGACTTCGCCGTCATCGGCACCTGGCGCGACGACATGAAGGTGGACCAGGCCGAAGTGAAGGCCTTCGTCGCCAAGAAGGGTCGCCAGTACGTCATCGACAACGTCACCAGCCGCTGCCCGACCCAGGCCCTGACGCTGAACGACGACGACACCCTGACCGTCGACAACCGCAACTGCGTCCGTTGCATGCACTGCCTGAACGTCATGACCAAGGCGCTCTCCCCCGGCGACGACAAGGGCGTGACCATCCTGATCGGCGGCAAGCGCACCCTGAAGATCGGCGATCTGATGGGCACCGTGGTCATCCCCTTCATGAAGATGGAAACCGAAGAGGATTACGACCGCATCGTCGAGCTGGGCGAGAACATCATCGACTTCTGGGCAGAGAACGGCCTGGAGCATGAGCGCTGCGGCGAGATGATCGAGCGCATCGGCCTCGTGAATTTCCTCGAAGGCATCGGCGTGGACGTCGACCCGAACATGGTCAACAACCCGCGCCAGAGCTCCTACGTCCGCATGGACGGCTGGGACGAGGAAGCCGAGAAGTGGTTCGCGCGCAAGCAGGAAGAGAAGCGCGCCCGCGCCTGACGGCTCAGTGCGGATCCGCGTGATCCGCGAGGCACAGGTCGAGGGGCGGCCCCAGGGTCGCCCCCGCCGATCGAAGAATTGAGTAAGAATTCAGGAGACGAACATGGCATTAGCAGATATGCGTCCGCCAATCGAATCCGGATGCCCCGATGGGTTCCAGTACATGCATCCGGTGATGGTCAAGAACTACGGCAACTGGAAGTACCACGAGCATCCCCGCCCCGGCGTGCTGCTCCACGTCGCCCACAGCGGCGACAAGATCTGGACCGTCAAGGCCGGCACCCAGCGCATCCTCGACATCTTCACCCTGCGCAAGCTGTGTGACATCGGCGACAAGTTCGGCGAAGGCTACGTGCGCTTCACCCTGCGCTCGAACATCGAGTACATGGTTGCCGACGAGAAGAAGGTCGAGCCGCTGATCAAGGCGCTCGAGGACGCCGGCTTCGTGGTCGGCGGCACCGCCAACTCCATCTCCACCCTGTCGCACACCCAGGGCTGGCTGCACTGCGACATCCCGGGCACCGACGCCTCCGGTGTCGTGAAAGCCATGATGGACGAGCTGATCGACGACTTCCGCAACTGCCGCATGCCGAACCGCGTGCACATCACCACGTCGTGCTGCCAGATCAACTGCGGCGGCCAGGGTGACATCGCGATCAACGTGCAGCACACCAAGCCGCCGAAGATCAACCACGACCTGGTGTCCAACGTCTGCGAACGCCCTTCCGTCGTCGCCCGCTGCCCCGTCGCCGCGATCCGTCCGGCCATGGTGAACGGCAAGCCCTCGCTGGAAGTCGACGAGAAGAAGTGCATCTGCTGCGGCGCCTGCTATCCGCCCTGCCCGCCGATGCAGATCAACGACGCCGAGCACACCAAGCTGGCCGTCTGGGTCGGCGGCAACCACTCCAATGCGCGTGGCAAGCCGACCTTCCAGAAGCTGGTCGCCGCAGGCATCCCCAACAACCCGCCCCGCTGGCCGGAAGCGACTGCGATCGTCAAGCAGATCCTGAAGGCGTATCGCGAAGGCGCGCGTGACTGGGAACGCATCAACGACTGGATCGAGCGTATCGGCTGGCCGCGCTTCTTCGAAGTCACGGGTCTGCCGTTCACCAAGTACCACATCGATAACTGGCGCGGTGCTCGCAATAGCCTCAACGCGTCGACGCATATCCGCTTCTGATCTAGATCAAGGCGGCCTATGCGGAAACGCGGCAAGGTTGAAAGTTAGGCCAAGCGGTGCGGCCGGATACCCCGGCCGCACCACTACCTGAACAACAACACGCTTTCGGGCACAAACTGTTTAAGGACAGTCGCGCAATGAAACTAGCAGTATTAGTCAACGAAGGGCCGTACCAGCATCAGGCTTCCGACAGCGCCCTGCAGTTCGTCAAGGCCGCAGTGGCGAAGGGACATGAGATCTTCCGCGTGTTCTTCTATCACGACGGCGTGAACAACGGCACCCGTTTCGCCGTACCGCCCCAGGACGATCGCAACATCACCGCCGAATGGACCAAGCTGGCTCAGGATCACAGCATGGACCTGGTGGTCTGCATCGCAGCCGCCCAGCGCCGCGGCATCCTCGACGAGAACGAGGCCAAGCGCCAGGGCAAGGACGGCAACAATATCGCTCCGGGCTTCCGCATCTCCGGCCTCGGCCAGCTGATCGAAGCCGGTATCCAGGCAGACCGCCTGGTTGTGTTTGGTGACTGATAAAAGGTTATAGACATGGCAGAACCGTGGGAAGAAGAGGAAGGCCCGGTCAAGAAGTTCATGTACGTGAACCGGAAGGCGCCCTACGGGACCATCTACGCGCTGGAGTCCCTGGAAGTGGTGCTGATCGCCGCGGCGTTCGACCAGGACGTCAGCCTGGTGTTCATGGATGACGGGGTCTATCAGCTCAAGAAGGGCCAGGACACCAAGGGCATCGGCATGAAGAACTTCTCGCCGACCTATCGCGCTCTCGAGGGCTACGACATCGAGAAGCTGTATGTGGAAAAGGAGTCCCTGGAATCGCGCGGCCTGACCGCTGATGACATGATCGTTCCGGTCGAGGTTCTGGACAGAGACGCGCTGACTTCCATGATGGAAGAGCAGGACGTCATTCTGAGCTTCTGATCCGGAGGGGAAAACGACGATGGCAATGCTGCACACGGTAAACAAATCTCCCTTCGACCGGCGTTCGCTCGACGCCGCCCTCACCCATGCGGTAAAGGGTGCCGGCGTGCTGATGATCGAGGACGGCGTTCTCGGTGCTGTCAAGGGCACCGCAGTGACCGCCAAGATCGAGCAGGCGCTCGGGAATCTGAAGGTTTATGTACTTGGCCCTGACCTCAAGGCTCGGGGCATGACAGAAGACCAGGTGATCGACGGCGTCACCGTCGTGGATTATGCCGGATTTGTCGATCTGGTGACTGAATACGACAAGGTTCAGGCCTGGCTCTGAAGTTCCATCAACTCACGCGCCAATCCCATTGAGGAGACCGACCATGGCAATCGAAGTAAACGGCAAGACCCTGGAAACCGACGAGGAAGGTTACCTCGCCAACCTGAACGACTGGGAACCCGCAGTGGCCGACATCATGGCCAAGCTGGACGACACCACTCTGACGGATGCCCACTGGGAAGTGATCAACTTCCTGCGCGAGTACTATGAAGAGTACCAGATCGCCCCGGCCGTCCGCGTGCTGACCAAGGCCATCGGCAAGAAGCTCGGCCCGGACAAGGGCAACAGCAAGTACCTCTACGAGCTGTTCCCGTACGGCCCGGCCAAGCAGGCCTGCAAGTACGCCGGTCTGCCGAAGCCGACCGGCTGCGTCTGATTCGCGCAAGACGCTGAAGATATAGGGGGGGGTTCTCCCCCCCTTTTCGATAGGAATTCTGTAAGGAGAAGACGGTGTCGTTCGTGACTGTCGCCTACACCGCCCTGTTTTACCTTGCGGGTCTCGTGCTGCTGGTCGGCCTGGGACTGCGTATCCGCAAATACGCCGTCACGCCTGCACCCCTGAAGATTCCGACGACGCCGGCCCCCACGACTCAGGCGGGCGTGGTCATGCGCATGTTCCGCGAAGTCGTGTTCTTCCACAGCCTGTTCAAGTCCAACAAGTGGACCTGGATCTTCGGCTGGATCTTCCATTTTTCCCTGCTCCTGGCGTTCTTCCGGCACCTCCGCTACGCCATGAGCCCGGACAATATCCTTTGGCCGCTGGTCACGCTGGAAGTGGTCCAGAGTTTCGGCAAGTACGCCGGTTTCGGCATGGTGATCGGCCTGCTGGGCCTGTTCGGCCGCCGCATCTTCGTCGATCGCGTGCGCTACATCTCCAGCCCGTCCGACTACCTCACCCTGCTGCTGCTGCTGGCCATCGCCCTCAGCGGCCTGGGCATGAGCTTCGTTGCGCATACTGACATCGTCAGCCTCAAACAGTTCGCGCTCGGTCTGATTTATTTCGACCCCAAGCCGCTGCCGGCCGATCCGCTGGTCCTGGTGCACCTGGGTCTCGTCATCGTGCTGATGCTGATCTTCCCCATCAGCAAGCTGCTGCACGCGCCGGGCGTGTTCTTCAGCCCGACCCGCAACCAGGTGGACAATCCGCGCGAGAAACGGCATCTCGCGCCCTGGGCGGCGGAACTGGAAGCCAAGTCGCAGTCCTGACCGGACTGGGTCCTGAGAACGATAGAGAGTTAGGTTTTCGAGGAGCGCAACGTGGCCGATTTCCAAGTGCCAGAGGTCAAAGAATACCCCGTCGTCCCGCTGATCCAGGAAGGCGTGATGGCGCACAGCAAGCCGTTCGTCGCCAAGGCGGAGTTCCAGCAGCCTCTGGGTTTTCCCGGCGAGCTGCTGGACAACTGGCAGGAAGTCGCCATCGCCAAGATGGGCGAGATGCTGGGCAAGTACCGCGGTCTGCAGGTCTTCCTGGACATCTGCGTCAAGTGCGGCGCCTGCACCGACAAGTGCCACTACTTCCTCGGCTCGTCCGATCCGAAGAACATGCCGGTCGCGCGCCAGGACCTGCTGCGCAAGGTCTATCGCCGCTACTTCACGTTTGCCGGCAAGTATTTCCCGAAGCTGGTCGGCGCCACCGACCTGACCAAAGAGGTGCTGGACGACTGGTACAGTTATTATCACCAGTGCTCGCAATGCCGCCGTTGCTCGGTCTACTGCCCTTACGGCATCGACACCGCCGAAATCTCCATGGCCGCGCGCGAGATCATGGACGCCGTCGGCGTCGGTCAGAAGTACTGCAACGAGATCATCGGCAAGGTCTTCAAGATCGGCAACAATCTCGGCCTGCCCGAGCCCGCGCTGCGTGACACCCTCGAGGGCCTCGAAGAGGACGTCAAGGACGATACCGGCGTCGACGTCCGTTATCCGCTGGACGAGAAAGGGGCCGACATCCTGCTGGTGACGCCCTCTGCCGACTTCTTCGCCGAACCCCATGTGGACGGCCTGATCGGCTACGGCAAGGTCTTCCATCAGGCAGGCCTGAGCTGGACGCTGAGTTCGCACGCCTCCGAGGCAGCGAACTTCGGCATGTTCATCGGCTCCTACGAGAACATGCGCAAGGTCGCCCTGCGCATCCGCGAGGCCGCTCTGGATCTCGGCGTCAAGCGCATCGTGTTCGGCGAATGCGGCCACGCCTGGCGCGTCGCCTACAGCTTCCTGAACACGCTGGCGGGACCGTTCGACTTCCTGGATCCGCGCTATCCGGTGCCGCAGCATATCTGCGAGGTCACCTACGATCTGATCCAGCGCGGCGCCCTGACGCTGGACAAGTCGGCCAACGATCACATGCGCCTGACCTACCACGATTCCTGCAACGTGGCGCGCGCCTCGCGCATGGGCAGCATGCCCGGCGGACAGTTCGTGATCCCGCGCGAGATCATCAAGGCCAGCTGCAACCATTTTTATGATATGCCCGCCGACACCATCCACGAAGGAACCTTCTGCTGTGGCGGTGGCGGCGGTTTGTTGACCGACGACCTGATGGAAGTCCGCGTGAAGGGCGCTCTGCCCCGCATGCAGGCCTTGAAGCAGGTCGTGGAAGAGCACGGCGTGACCCATATGGCGGCTATCTGTGCCATCTGCAAGAGCCAGTTCGCCAAGGTCATGCCCTACTACGGCTTCCGGCTCGACCAGATCGTCAGTGTTCACCAGCTGGTGAGCAATGCCATCGTGTTGGGCGACAAGCAGTAACCCCGACAAATCCAAACGCGACAGATACGAAAGACGAATTCCGGCATCCGGGTTCACCTAACAGGAGAACAGGCATGGCAACTTCTCGCGACGACATGCAGAAACTTACGTTCCGCAAGTTCAAGGACGGTGACAACAAATGGGGCAGCTGGCACGACGCCATCTTCAAGGGCGACCATTCCCACAAGTGCCCGACCTATGTGCACCGTACCCCGCCCTGCCAGGGCAGCTGCCCCTCGGGTGAAGACATCCGCGGCTGGCTGCAGATCGTCCGCGGCATGGAAAAGCCGCCGAAAGACGTGAGCTGGCAGGAATACGCCTTCCGCCGCCTGACCAATGCCAACCCGTTCCCGTCCATGATGGGCCGCGTGTGTCCGGCACCGTGCGAGGACGGCTGCAACCGTAACGAGGTCGAGGACTTCGTCGGCATCAACGCGGTCGAGCAGTTCATCGGCGATACCGCCTTCCAGAACGGCTACAAGTTCGACGTGCCCGCCCTCATCACCGACAAGAAGGTCGCCATCATCGGCGGCGGTCCCGCCGGCATGGCCGCGGCCTATCACCTGCGCCGCCGCGGCATCGGCAGCTGCATCTTCGACGACCACGCCGAACTCGGCGGCATGATGCGCTACGGCATCCCGGGCTACCGTACCCCGCGTGACGTGCTGAACCGCGAGATCGAGCGCATCGTCGAGATGGGCGACGTCGAAGTCCGGACCAACACCCGCGTCGGCAAGGACGTGAGCGTCGAGCAGCTCGAGAAGGAGTTCGGCGCCATCCTCTGGACCATCGGCTGCAAGACCGGCCGCGGCCTGCCCGTCGAGGGCTGGGACGGCACCCCGAACTGCGTCAGCGGCGTCGCCTTTCTGGAGGCCTTCAACAAGGGCGATCTGAAAGTGACCGCCGACCGCGTGGTCTGCGTGGGTGGCGGCGACACCTCCATCGACGTCGTGTCCGTGGCCCGCCGCCTGGGCAAGATCAGCAACATCAATCCGAAGGACCGTCCCGAGGAAGTCATCGGCGGCTACACCGCTCACGACGCCGCCGTCGTGGCGGCCCGCGAAGGTGCCACCGTCACCCTCACCGCTCTGTTCCCGCGCGACAAGATGACCGCCACCGAGCACGAGGTGCACGACGCCCTCCAGGAAGGCGTGACCATCCTCAACGAAGTCATGCCCGTCGCTCTGGTGAAGGACGCCAGCGGCCGCGCCACGGCGCTGCGCATGGCCAAGTGCACCCTGGACAAGGGCCGTCCGGTTCCGGTCGAAGGCTCCGAATTCGACATCGAGTGCGACCTGATCGTGTCCGCCATCGGTCAGGGCGGCGACCTCACCGGTCTGGAAGCGTTCAACAACGGCAAGGGCCTGATCGACGCCGACAAGTTCTACCAGGTGCCCGGCAAACCCGGCCACTTCGTCGCCGGCGACATCATCCGTCCGCATCTGCTGACTACCGCCATCGGCCAGGCCTCCATCGCCGCCGAGAGCATCGAGCACTACCTGAAGCACGAAGAACAGGTCAAGCGCCCGAAGGTCGACAAGCACCACTTCAAGCTGCTGGACAAGCTGCGTGAAGCCGGCCTGGCCCCGCAGGAATTCAAGGCCGAGGAGCTCGGTGACCTGCGCGGCACCTCCAGCGGCAAGTGGGCGGTGCACAACTACGAAGACCGCTCGCAGGCGGAGATCATCCCGCACACCAAGCTGTTCCTCGGCCACTTCGCCTACACCCCGCGCCACAAGCGCGAGGAATACGGCCCGAGCTCCGAAGAGGTGCTCGGCCACTTCGAGGAACGCCGCAAGAGCCTGCCCGAGGCCGAGGCCATCGCCGAGGCCAAGCGCTGCATGAGCTGCGGTCTGTGCTTCGAGTGCGACAACTGCGTGATCTACTGCCCGCAGGATGCCATCTTCCGCGTTCCGAAGAAGGAAGCCACCACCGGCCGTTATGTGGACACCGACTACGCGAAGTGCGTCGGCTGCCACATCTGCGCCGATGTCTGCCCGACCGGCTACATCGACATGGCGCTGGGCGAGTAACCGTTGACTTCAGGAGTGGACATGGCCGTGATGTTGCGTGATCTGCGGTCTCTGATCCTGCTTGCCGGGATGACCCTCTTGGGTCTCCCGCTGGCGGCCCAGAGCGATGACCACCTGCCCGAGGTGAAGACCAACGCCCGCTACAGCGAGACGCAGGGCTGCGTCGAGCCAAGGGAGGAGATGCGGAAGAACCACATGGAGTACATTCTGCATCAGCGCGACGAGACCATGCACCAGGGCATCCGCACCCGGCAGTACGCCCTGGAGGAGTGCATCAACTGTCACGCCGTGCCCGACGAGAGCGGTGAGGTCGCGCGCATCGACAATCCGGAGCATTTCTGCGCCGGCTGCCACACCTACGCGGCGGTGAAGATCGATTGCTTCCAGTGCCATGCCGATCGGCCGGTGAAACAGACCGCCTTCCACCCGTTGGGCGGCAAGACGTTCCACCATACCGAGAATTCGGTCGACACGCCGGTGTCGTCGGACACGTTGGGCGTGCTGGCCGCAGAGGGCAAGCTGTAATGACGCATAAGAACGATATCGATACGACGCGCCGCCAGTTCCTGGGCGGCAGCGTCGCCGCCGCGGGCGTGATGGTTGCGCCCGGCGTGCTGCTGCACCAGGTCGCGCAGGCCAAGCCGGCGGATCAGCCCGTTTCCAGCGAACAGCGCTGGGGGATGCTGATCGACACCAATAAGTGCAGCAAAGGTTGCGACGCGTGCGTGCGCGGTTGCAAGACGGAAAACGGCTGGGGCGAGACGGAAACGCACTCCGCCCCTGAGCAGCAGTCCCAGTGGATCCGCAAAGTGGAGCTCCGCGACAAATCCACCGGCTACGCCAAGTCGCTCCCGCTCATGTGCCAGCACTGCGAGCACCCGCCCTGCGTGGACGTCTGCCCCACCGGCGCGTCGTTCAAGCGTGCGGACGGCATCGTCCTGGTGGACAAGCACATCTGCATCGGCTGCCGCTACTGCATGATGGCCTGCCCCTACAAGGCACGCTCCTTCATTCATGAAGACCTGCAGGATCAGCTGCCGGTCGCTCCGCGCGGCAAGGGCACCGTGGAGAGCTGCACACTGTGCGTGCATCGGGTCGACCGCGACGGCGCGAATGCCGTTCCGGCCTGCGCCGAGGCCTGCAACAGCGAAGGCCACGAGGCGATGCTGTTCGGTGATCTCAACGATCCTGACAGCCGCATCTCCCAGGAACTCGCCCGTCATGGCGGCACCCAGATCCGGGCCGATCTCGGATTGAACGTGGGCCTCCGCTACCGCGGCATCTGATGCGTCGCCTCCGGCACTGAGAGACAGGAACAACGGTCGTCATGAAAGAAAAAACTCACTTCCGCGAAGTTCTGAACAACGGCACCGGCTACTACGGCCTGCTGGCACTGCTGGCGACCGTGGTGCTCGTCGGCCTGGGCGCCGCCTACTATATGGAGCATCACGGCCACTACGTCACCGGCATGAACAACCAGATCGTCTGGGGCACGCCGCACGTCTTCGCCGTTTTCCTGATCGTGGCCGCGTCCGGGGCACTCAACGTCGCCTCCATCAGCTCGGTATTCCACAAGGCGCCCTACAAGCCGCTCGCCCGGCTGTCGGGCCTCCTGGCGATCGCCCTGCTGGTCGGCGGTCTTTCCGTTCTGGTGCTCGATCTCGGTCGTCCCGACCGTCTGATCGTGGCCATGACCTACTACAACTTCAAGTCGATCTTCGCCTGGAACATCTTCCTCTACACAGGCTTCATGGCCATCGTGGCCGTGTATCTGTGGATGATGATGGAGCGCAAGATGAACCGCTTCACTCCGGCTGCCGGCTTCTTCGCCTTCATCTGGCGACTGGCACTGACCACCGGTACCGGTTCCATCTTCGGCTTCCTGGTCGCCCGCGAGGCCTATGATGCGGCGATCATGGCGCCCATGTTCGTGATCATGTCCTTTTCGTTCGGCCTTGCCATCTTCATCCTGGTGCTGATGGCCGCCTTCCGCTGGACCGCGCGGCCGCTGGGCGACCGGTTGCTGTTCCGGCTCAAGAACCTGCTGGGCGTGTTCGTGGCAGCGGTGCTCTATTTCGTCATCGCCTTCCACATCACCAATCTGTATGCCACCGAACACCACGGCGTGGAGCGCTTCCTGCTCCTCGACGGCGGCATTTACACCCAGCTGTTCTGGATCGGCCAGATCCTGATCGGCAGCCTGCTGCCGCTGGCAATGATCTATCATCCGACACTCGGCAAGTCCCGCACGGTCATCGGTTGGGCCAGCGCCCTGGTGATCCTCGGCGGCCTGGTGCAGATGTACGTCATCCTGATCGGCGGGCAGGCCTACCCGCTCGCGCTGTTCCCGGGCATGGAAGTCACCAGCAGCTTCAGCGACGGCGTCGTCAACACCTACACGCCCAGCCTGCCGGAGTTCCTGCTCGGCATCGGCGGCTTCGGCATCGCCCTCCTGGCGGTCGCCGTCGGAGTCAAGGTTCTCGCCTTCCTGCCGGAATCTCTGGAAGATTCGGTGGTCCCTGGTCACGACTAGGTGCAAGATGCACGGTACAAGATACAAGTCAAACAGCACTGTTTTCGACTTGTATCTTGTATCTTGAAACTTGTATCTATTCAAAATGGCCCATCTGCTCGTCTCCGCCGCCCACAAATCCTCCGGCAAGACCACCGTGACGCTCGGCCTGTGCGCGGCCTTCCGCGCCCAGGGCGTGCGTATACAGCCCTTCAAGAAAGGACCCGACTACATCGATCCGATGTGGCTGGGACAGGCCTCCGGTGCGCCGTGCCATAACCTCGATTTCTACACCATGGAGCGGGACGAGATCCTCGCCACGGTGGGCCATTACGCGGCGCAGGCCGATCTCGCGCTCATCGAGGGCAACAAAGGGCTGTATGACGGCCTGGATCTCGACGGCAGCAACAGCAACGCCGCGCTGGCCAAACTGCTGCAGGCGCCGGTCATACTGGTGATCGATGCGCGCGGCATGACGCGTGGGATCGCCCCGCTGATCCTCGGTTACCAGGCCTTCGATCGCGACGTGCGGATCGCCGGCGTGATCCTCAACCAGCTGGGAGGGGGCCGGCACGAGTCGAAGCTGCGCGCGGTGATCGAGCACTACACCGATGTGCCCGTGGTGGGCGCCGTCGGCCGCGACGCGAGCCTCGAGATCATCGAGCGCCATCTGGGCCTGATCCCCAGCAACGAACACGCGGCGGCCATCGGCCGCATCCGGCACATCGGCGAGACTATCGGCCGGCAGGTCGATCTGGATCGCATCCGCGCCACCGCCGCGACCGCCCCGACGCTGCCGGCGGAGCCGCCCTTCGTCCCGTCTGCGGCCCCGGGCGCCAAGGTGCGCATCGGCATCGCCCGCGACGAGGCTTTCGGCTTCTATTACCCGGACGACCTCGCCGCGCTCGAGCGCGCCGGTGCCGAGCTGGTGCCGATCGACACCCTGCACGACCGCAGGCTGCCGGCCATCGACGGCCTGTTCATCGGCGGCGGCTTTCCCGAGACCTGCATGGAAGGTCTCGCGGAAAACCGTGAGATGCGCGCCGCGATACGCAACGCCATCGAACAGGGCCTGCCGACCTATGCCGAATGCGGCGGCCTGATGTACCTGGCCCGCAGCCTGCACTGGAAAGGCCGGCATGCGGACATGGTCGGCGTGATTCCCGGCGACATCGAGATGCACGACCGGCCGCAGGGCCGCGGCTACGTCAAACTGCAGGAGACCGCCGCCATGCCCTGGCCGGCCGGTCCCACCTCCGGAGAGGTCATCGCCGCCCATGAGTTCCACTATTCCGGGCTGACCAACCTGGCACCCGGCGCCCGCTTCGCCTTCCGGGTGCTGCGCGGCACGGGTATCGACGGCCAACACGACGGCTTCGTCTACAAGAATCTGCTGGCCTGCTACACCCACCAGCGCGACACACGGCGGCACCGCTGGGCCGAGCGCTTCGTCGCCCACGTCCGCACGCACCGTGCGCCAACGACGGCAACCGGCATCCTCTGAGACCACGCGGCCGCCTCAACCCACAGGAGTCATATCCCCATGATCACTATCACCCCCGCCGCCGCCCAACAGATCAAAGCCGCTGCCAAGCAGGGCCGTTCCGAAGGCATGGCGCTGCGCATCGCGGCGCAGCGTGCCCCTGACGGCGCGATCCAGTATGCGATGGGCTTCGACGACTCGGGGCGCACCGACGATGTCCGCTTCACGTCCGAGGGCATCGAACTGACGATCGCGCCCACGAGCACCATGCTGCTCGAGGGCATGACGCTGGACTACGTCGAACTCGAGCCGGGCCATTTCGACTTCATCTTCCTGAATCCGAACGATCCCCATTATCAGCCGCCGCAGAAGGGCGACGCCTGATCGGGGCCGCGCCCCGGAGCACACATGATTTCCTGCAGCAGCTGTGGGTTATGAGCGCTACCTGCATTGGTGCTATAGTGTCGCGCGGAATCTCGTATCGGTTTGATCCCTGCGTGCGGCGCCCATGACATCGGTTCCCGGAAACAGTCCTGCCAACACATCCGTCGGTCAGACGGGCGCAGACTCTCGCCCCAGCTGGACGCTGCCGCCGCTTTCCGGGCACTGGGAACGGGGGGTCGGACCGCGCTGCAACTGCCTGCTGGTGTCGCTGATCGGACTCGCCGCCGTATTGGCGGGGTTCGTGCTCCTGCCCTTCGTGGCAATTGCCGACAACGCCGCCATCCACGTGATCGTCCATGTCCTGCTCGCGATCCTCGGCATCGTATTCCTCGCCGGCATTTACCACGTGATCCGCCAGGATCTGCTAGCCCCCCTGACTCAGATGCGCCACTGGGCACGCGCCATCCGCGACGGCGAGCTCGCAACGCGCATTCCCCTCCCGGAACGCGGCGATTTGAGAGAATTAACGGAAGATATCAATAGAATAAGCGATAAACTGCAAGGTCTTTCTCTGGACATGGAGGCCCAGGTGCGCAAGCAGACCGACCGCATCAAGCATGAAACCCGCTCGCTGGAGATCCTCTACGACGTCGCCGCCAGCATCAACAGCTCACGCGACCTGGACGACCTGCTGACCCGCTTCCTGCATACGCTCAAGGAAGTCGTGCACGCCCGTGCCGCGACCGTCCGGCTGCTCACCAACGACAAGCAGATGCGCCTGGTCGCCAGCATCGGCCTCAACGACGAGGTCGTCGCCCGCGAGCAGATCATGCCTTCGCAGCAATGCCTGTGCGGCCAGGTGGCCACCGACGGCGTGATCCGCAGCGACGCCAGCGTACACAACTGCGACCGCCTCGTCGGCACGCCGTTCTTCCCCGAGGACGACATCGAGGTGATCGCCGTGCCGCTGCAGTACCGCGGCCGGACGCTGGGGGTGTACAACCTGTTCGTCGACCGCGAGCACGCCTGCCCCGACTGCGACGACGAACTCCTCATCAGCATCGGGCGCCACCTCGGCATGGCGATCGAAAAGGCCAGCGTCGACGAGGAAGCCAACCGGCTGACCATCATCGAAGAGCGCACGCGCATCGCCCACGAACTTCACGACTCCCTCGCGCAGACGCTGGCCAGCCTGCGCTTCCAGGTCCGGGTGTTGGACGAGACCCTGCACCAGGGCGACGAATCGGCCCTGTGGGCCGAGCTGGAGCGCATCGAGAACAGCCTCGACGAGGCCTATACGGAACTGCGCGGGCTGATCGATCATTTCCGCGCCCCCATCGACCGGCGCGGGCTGCTGCCGGCCATCGAAAAAGTCGTCGAGCGCTTCCGCAACGAATCCAATATCCAGATCTTCCTTCAGAAGGAATGGGGCGGCCCGGCGCTGCCGGAGGACGTCGAAATCCAGGTGCTGCGTATCGTCCAGGAAGCGCTCTGCAACGTCCGCAAACACAGCCATGCGCATACCGTGCGCGTGCTGCTGCGCGGCCAGGACAATGGCCAGTTCCGCGTACTCATCGAGGACGATGGCACGGGCATGGAACCGCCCCGCTCCGCCGGCGCCCCCGGCGAGCATGTCGGCCTGTCCATCATGGAAGAACGCGCGCGGCGCATCGGCGGCCGCATCCATTTCGAAAGCGAGCCGGGGGAAGGCACCCGGGTGCAGCTGACCTTCCGCGCGCCGTCCAAGCCTGCCGCGCACAACGTGACCGAGGTGCCCGTGCCACTCCCGACGACCGGCAAGACCACGCGATGAGCCTGCGCATTCTGGTCATCGACGATCACACGCTGTTCCGGGTCGGCCTGCAGGGCCTGCTCGCCCATCGCGGCATAGAGGTCGTCGGCGCGGTCGGCGATGGCCAGGAGGGTCTGGAACTGGCCGACAGACTGCGCCCCGACGTCGTTCTGCTGGACATGCGCATGCCCGGCATGGACGGCCTCGGCGTGCTGCGCCAGCTACGCCAGAACGGTCTCAAGATGCCCATTGCGATGCTCACCACCAGCAGCAACGAACAGGATCTGGTGGAAGCTCTGCGCAGCGGTGCCCAGGGTTATCTCATCAAGGACATGGAGCCCGACGATCTGGTCGTGGCGCTGCGCGATATCGTCGCCGGCAAGACTGTCGTCGCGCCGGACCTTGCGCCGGTGCTGGCCAAGGTCGTACAGGGCGAGAGCGTCACCGCCCGCGATCCCAGCCCGTTTTCCGATCTCACGCCGCGCGAGAGCGAGATCCTGGGATTGCTCGCGGAGGGCCAGAGCAACAAGGCCATCGCGCGTAACCTGGGCATCTCGGACGGCACCGTCAAACTTCACGTCAAGGCGATCCTGCGCAAGCTCGGCGTGCACTCGCGCGTCGAGGCGGCGGTCATCGCCGTCGAACAGGGCCTGCGCCACGGCCGCGCCGAGGGTGTGCGCAGCGCCGAATAATCTTCCGGAGCGTTGCCCGAATGAACTCCAAAATCACATTTGCCGTGGCTGGAATGGGTTTTTCAGGATGAAGCATTTCACCGACCTGGTTGCGGAATGCCTGCCGCATATCAAGGAGCTGTTCCCCTGGGATCTCGATCAGCTGCTCAAGGAACGTACGGACGTGCTGCTGCTGGATACGCGCGAACCCTACGAGTTCGAGGCGGCCCGCATCGACGGCTCCCTCAATGTACCGCGCGGCATCCTCGAGGCGGCCTGCGAATACGGCTACGAAGACACGGTTCCGGAACTCGTACAGGCGCGGACGCGCCCCGTGGTGGTGATATGCCGCTCGGGCAACCGCAGCGCGCTGGCCGCCTGGATCATGCAGCAGATGGGCTATCAGGACGTCTATTCCCTCAAGACCGGACTGCGCGGCTGGAACGACTACGAACTGCCGCTGGTCAAGGGCGATGGAGAGCCGTTGGATGTCGACAGCGCCGACGAGTACTTCACGACCCGTCTGCGTCCCGACCAGATACCGCCCAAGGATTGAGCGTCAGACGTAGTGCTTGCGGTGTTTGCGCCGCGTGCCGGCCTTCTGCACGATGACGCCCTGGATGGCGCCGAGACCGGGGATCTCCAGCGTCTCGTAACTGGACTTCATCGGCTTGAGGTAGAAGCGGTCCTCCTGCACCAGCAGCTGCCGGAAGATGTATTCGCCGTCGACCTGGGCGAACACGAAGCTGCCGTTCTGGATCACGCCCGCCGGATCGATCACAATGATGCAGCCGGTCTCGAATTCCGGCTCCATGCTGTCGTCGATCACCTGCAGCGCGAACAGCTCGTCGGAGCTGCAGCCGCTGCCTTCTTCCAGGCTGAATCGTTCGACGTCCATGGCTGACCTCCCGCCCCGACCAGGGGCCGTGTGCTTCATATGTCGCTTCAAATCTGCTTCTGGGCGGTGCTGCTGAACGCGGTGCCGTCCACATGCTCGGTCGGCTGATACCAGCCGAGCTTGTCATGCAGCTTCACCACTTCGCCGATGATGGTCAAGGTCGGCGCCCGCACGTCCGCCTCCGCCACAATGGACGGCAGCGTCGCCACCGTGCCGATGTGTACCCGCTGGTTGCGGGTCGTGCCCTGCTCCACCAGCGCCGCCGGCATATCCGGAGCCATGCCGTGGGCGATCAACTGACTGCAGATCACCTCGATGCCGGTCAGCCCCATGTAGAACACCACGGTCTGGCGCGGCTGCACCAGCTGGATCCAGTTCAGATCCAGGCTGCCGTCCTTCAGATGGCCCGTGACGAAGGTACAGGACTGGGCGTAGTCGCGATGCGTCAGCGGGATGCCCGAATAGGACGCACAACCGGCCGCCGCGGTGATGCCCGGCACCACCTGAAAGGGGATGCCCTCCTGCGCCAGGGTCTCGATCTCCTCGCCACCGCGGCCGAAGATGAAGGGATCGCCGCCCTTCAGCCGCAGGACGCGCTTGCCCTGGCGGGCGAGATCCACCAGCAGCTGGTTGATGCCTTCCTGCGGAACGGCGTGGTTGTCCTTTTCCTTGCCGACGTAGATCCGGTCGGCGTCGCGGCGGGCC
Source organism: Gammaproteobacteria bacterium (assembly GCA_032907525.1). Taxonomy (GTDB): domain Bacteria; phylum Pseudomonadota; class Gammaproteobacteria; order Thiohalobacterales; family Thiohalobacteraceae; genus JAHJQQ01. Next base: position 52,410 of record JAJJPM010000181.1, on the reverse strand, counting down.
AGATCCAGGATCGGCGCCGACACCAGCCGGTCGTACACCAGCACGTCGGCCTGCTGCATCAGCCGCACGGCGCGGAAGGTCAGCAGATCCGGGTCGCCCGGTCCGGCACCGACCAGATAGACCTCGCCCACTCCGGTACTCGCACTGCCCTTGGCCAGCGCAGCCTCGATGCGTCGGCGGGCCTCGGCCTCGCGGCCGGCGAAGACCAGTTCCGTGATGGGCCCTTCCAGCACCTCCTCCCAGAAACGGCGCCGGTCGTCCGGGTCGGCGAAGCGCCGCTTGGCGGCATCGCGGAACTCCTCGACCATGGCCGCCAGGCGACCGTAGGCCGAAGGGATCAAGGTTTCGAGCCGGGTGCGCAGCTGGCGAGCCAGTACCGGCGAGGCGCCACCGGTCGAGACCGCGACCATCACCGGCGAACGGTCGAGGATCGAGGGGACGATGAAGCTGCAGAGCTTCGGGTTGTCGACGACATTCACCGGGATGCCCTGCGCCTGAGCGAGGCGCGACACCTCGGCATTGAGGTCCTCGTCGTCGGTGGCGGCAATGACCACGCGCATGCCGGCGAGGTCCCCGGCCTGGAAGCCGCGCGCGGCATGGGTGATCTCGCCGGCATCACGCCGTTCGGCGAGATCCGCCCCCAGGTCGGGCGCGACGACGGTGACCAGCCCGCCGGCCCTGAGCAACAGAGCGGCCTTGCGCGCGGCGACCACACCGCCGCCGACGACGAGACAGGATTGGCCTTTGAGCTTGAAGAAGACTGGCAGGAACTCCATGGGGATCGACGCTGGTTGCGGGCAAACGCGTACTCAACCACAGCCCCGGAGCGATGAGAATATCCTATGGGTGGTAGAGGCACCCACCCGACATATTGATATAAACATTAAATATGTTTTATAATTTATTTATTTTTCTATATAAATAGCAAGCTAATGCAGCCGCCTGGAGATACTGCCCATCAATCGAAAATCCGAATCGCCTCCGAACATGCTGCCGCCACCGTCGATCAGGCTCAGGCCCAGCCCATACCCATGGAAGCGGGTGGAAGCACCCAGGCTGACGCTGGGAAGGCCTGAGTCGAACCCAGTCAACGACGTGGAGCCGCCGACCTGCTGCCCCAGGCGGAGCGAAAACGCCAGTCGGTCGCTGACCGCCGGGCTCCAACCGGCCTCGTAGTACATCGCCGTGGCTTCGCCGTCCAGGACCTCCGGAAGATACCAGAGCCTGCCGTCCAGGGAGCCATAGCTGACTCCCAGGAAGTAATCGCGGTAATTGATGGCCGGCGACTCGGCGACCTGGGAGGACGACAGACCGACATCGACGTTCAGGCCGCTGGCGAAGCGATGCCCGACACCGGCGGCAAGCTCGAGTTGCGGCGGCGCGTTGTCCCAGGACCAGCTTGCCGGAGGACGCAGCAGCGCCTGCCCCCAGCCGCCGCCGGAGGCTTCGACACCATCGGTGTTCCAGAGGCTCCACCCCGTTGCCGGATCGCCCGGCTCGCCGCTGGCCGCACCGGCGGCGAGACAGGAGGACATCACGATTCCGCGGATGAATCCACGCAAGGCCGCAACAGGCGCCTGGGGGTAACGACTGTGGGTGCTCATGATGGATGAACCTCCATATCCGCGAACCGATTTTCAGGGATCAGAACCCGGGCGGGCCTGGGGACAATGGAAAATCTAGGCCAGCCCCGCCAAAAAATCCGTTCCGGCGTTCACAGAATCCACAGCGGATTCCAAGGGAGTGAAAGTACACTCCAGGCACGTCACTCTGTCAAACTTTTTGCAACGATTTCGGAAACATCACGAGACAAATTCGACCGGCCTCTGAGCCTTTCCAGGATGCCCCGCATATGCGTCTGCCGGACCTCGTCATAACGGCGCCAATCGTTGAACACCGCCACCACCCGTGCCGCGACCTGCGGATTGAGCGTATCCAGGCGTTCGATCTGCTCGGCAAGGAACCGGTAGCCGGCACCGTCGGACCGGTGAAACCGCGCCGGATTCGCCTGACTGAACGTGCGCAGCAGGGCATAGACCTTGTTGGGATTCTTCAGCGTGAACGCCGGGTGCGCGGCCAATGCCTGGACCCGTGCGAGCGTGTCGGGCCGGCGCGACAAGGCCTGGACCGCGAGCCATTTGTCGACCACCAGCGGCTCGCCGCGCCAGCGGGCATAGAAATCGGCCAGGGCCTCCTCCGCGACCGCCTCCTCGCGATGGGCGAGTGCGGCCAGGGCCGCCAGCGCGTCCGTCATGTTCGCCGCACCCCGGTATTGTGCCAGGCACATGTCGAGCACCGCGTCATCATCCAGTTCCATCAGATAGCCCAGACAGAGATTGCGCAGACTGCGGCGCGCTATCGCATCGGCGTCGATGCGATAAGGGCCCGTGTCCGCCAGCCCGCGATAGAGGGTCTCGAAATCGTTGCGCAATGCCGCCGCCAGGGAGCGACGCAGCGCCTGGCGCGCGGAATGAAGCGCATCGGGATCGACCACCGGCATGAATTCCGCGAGATACACCTCGCTGGGCAGCGACAGCGCCAGCGCCCGGAACGCCGGATCGAGCCGTGGATCGCACAGTGCCTGGCGGAAGGCCTCGATGACCGTCCCGGGGATCTCCTTCTGTCCTGCGCCGCCGACGGCGAGCGAGGTCAGCAGGCGCACGGCGAGCTGCTGGCCGGCCTCCCAGCGGCCGAAGGCATCGCCATCGTGTCCCAGCAGGAAGCACAACTCTGCCTCGCTGTAATCCATTTCCAGTCGGACCGGCGCCGAAAAGCCGCGCAGCAACGAGGGAACGGGTTCGGCCGGAACGTCCTGGAACACGAAGGTCTGTCGCTCCTCGCAAAGCTGCAGGACACGGGTGCCGGGCGTCCCGTCCTCTTCACCCGGCAGGCGCAACGGCAGCTCGCGTCCGTGGGCATCCAGCAACGCCAGTGCCACGGGTATGTGGAAAGGCTGCTTGTCAGGCTGCCCCGGGGTCCCCGGACATGATTGCCGCAAGGTGAGCGAATAGCTCCGCGCATCCGCATCGAAGCTGCGTTCGACGTGCACCACCGGCGTGCCCGCCTGGCTGTACCAGCGCCGGAACTGCTGCAGATCGAGGCCGTTGGCGTCTTCGATCGCCTGCACGAAATCGTCGGTCGTCACCGCCTGGCCGTCATGGCGCTCGAAGTACAGATCCGTGCCGCGCCGGAACCCTTCGGGCCCGACCAGGGTGTGCAGCATGCGCACGACCTCCGCCCCCTTGTTGTAGACGGTGGCCGTGTAGAAATTGTTGATCTCCACGTACGACTCGGGCCTCACCGGATGGGCCATGGGACCGGCGTCCTCGCGAAACTGGTGAGTGCGCAGCAGATTGACGTCCTGGATGCGCTTGACCGCCCGCGACCCCATGTCCGCCGAGAACTCCTGATCCCGGAACACCGTGAAGCCTTCCTTGAGACTGAGCTGGAACCAGTCCCGGCAGGTGACGCGATTGCCCGACCAGTTATGGAAGTACTCGTGACCGATGACCCCTTCGATGTTCTGATAATCCTGGTCCGTCGCGGTATCCGGGCGCGCCAGAACGTACTTGGAGTTGAAGATGTTCAGTCCCTTGTTTTCCATGGCGCCCATATTGAAGTCGTCGACGGCGACGATCATGTAGCGGTCCAGATCGTATTCGCGGCCGTAGACCTCCTCGTCCCAGCGCATGGCCTTCTTCAGAGATGCCATGGCATGTGCGCACTGGTCGATGTTGTGCGGCTGCACATACACGAACAACTGCACGCGACGCCCGGAGGCGGTGACGAATTCGTCCTCTATCCAGTCCAGCTTGCCGGCCACCAGCGCGAACAGATAGCTGGGTTTCGGAAAAGGATCTTCCCAGCGGGCCCAGTGCCGGCCGTCGTCGAGTTCGCCCGTTGCCGCGAGATTGCCGTTCGACAGCAGTACCGGATAGTTCGCCCGGTCGGCGACCAGGGTGGTGTCGTAACGCGCCATGACGTCCGGCCGATCGACGAAATACGTGATGCGCCGGAAGCCCTCGGCCTCGCACTGCGTGCAGAAATTGCCGCTGGACTTGTACAGCCCCGACAACGTCGTGTTGTCCTGAGGGCGCAGCAGCGTCACCAGGGTCAATTCGAAGACGTCGGGCGCTTCCTTCAGAACGAGCCGTTCGGCCGATGCTTCGTAGGCGTCGCCGGCCAGGCGCCGGCCGTCGAGGCTGACGGATTCGAGGCGAAGGCCGTCGCCGTCCAGCACCAGGGGAGCGGTCGATTCGGTTGCCGCGCCGCGCACTACCCGGAGTTTCGCCTCCACCCGGGTCTCCTCCTCCCCGAGTTCGAAGCGCAATGACGCCCGCTCGATGGCAAATGCAGGAGCATGATAATCGCGAAGGTAGATGGCACCGGGATTCCGCGCATCCGGCTTGATGTCCATGATCGGACCCTCGAGGCAATTCGAAGGGGCCGATTATAGACGATCGCCTCTCGCGCGATTGCTGCCTTCGGAACCGCCCTTGCCGACCGGCCCGGACATAAAAAACCCTCCCCCGGACGGGGGAGGGAATGCTACACCCCTCGAAACCCTGCTGTGCGCGGCGTGGGATTCGGCCGGCGATCAGCCGTCGATGCAGCCCTGCGGCTCCGGCAGACCCGCGATCCGCGAACCCTGGCGGGATGGGCCGCGCGGGAACAGCGCGTAGAGATGTTCGCGGCTGGCCTTGGCAAGCCCGCGTTCCTCGCCGAGGTACTTCATCAGGATCTTCACCATGGGCGTGATGCCGTATTCGAAGTAGAACCAGCGCAGATAATTCAGCACCTCCCAATGCTCCGCCGTGAGCTTCAGACCTTCGCGCTCGGCCATGAAGCCGGCCAGCCGCTCGTTCCAGCGGTGCAGGTCGACCAGATTGCCCGAAGGGGTCAGCCGGATCGCCTCCCCTTCGAACACGATGCTGGAGGGATCGGGATCCGTACCACCCCCCATGGCCGCATTCCGGCCGTAATTCTGCCGTTCCAGTTCCACATCCAGGTGGGGCACGGGTACGCCGGCGATGTGCGCGGCCTGGGTAAGCACGCCGCGCGGAAAGAGCGTGTCCAGGACCCCATCGTCGGCGAGGCCGGCCGCACCCTGGGAGCGCAGCACGCGCTTCAAAAGCTTTTTGACCGGCGACAGATTGAACGCCTCGTAATAGCTGCGCATCGCCCGGATGACCTGCCAGTGGTCATCGGCGAGCGTGATGCCTTCGTTCCGGGCGATGGCTTCCGCCACCGCCGGCGTCCACTCGTCCAGGTTCTGCAGGCCGCCATCGGGCCGCAGCGCGAAATGCCTCCTGCCCGCCTCGACGGACAGGCTGCCAGGGAATTTTACTACCGTCGGAGAGGGGTTTTGTGCCATGAGATTCACCCTTAGTATGATCGCTCGGCAAGCGGTGGGCCGATCCGACCGCCGCCGCTGTATCGACCGTGACGCGGCCGGGAATCCCGGTACGGTCGTCCGTGAACGTCCAGCGTGCTTTCTTAGCGGTTCCGGAGGCAGGCGACTTGAGGTGCGGACAGCCTGGAAGAAGCGGCATGGCGAGCCGCGGACGCCGGCCACGGAACCTGATCGAGCACATCCGTATGAACAAACGCATCGAGATCGCCTGTTCGGCCGAAATCAAGGACATACTGGTCCAGGCGATACGCGACTACACCGAGGTCGCGTTCCCCGCCGGCGGCACGGACTGCGTCCTGGTCGCGCGCGAGGCCATGCTGGACGCGGCGAACGCATTCGAACGGGAGTTCGCCGCGACACCCGGCCACAGCGGCTACAACAAGCGCCTGCGCGCCATGGTGAAAGAGGCCTTGCGTCTCCACTATCAGCTGCTGGCCGCCGACACGGGGCGGGATTTCAGCCATGAATGCGCGCTGCTCGTGGACATCGCCGCCGGCGCCGTCCACGGCGAGGCCGAGCTCGCCGCCGCACGCGCGGCCGACGGCCGTGACGCCGCCCGCGAATAGCATCGCGCCGGCCGACCGGTATACTGGCGGCCCTTCATCCTTTGGGACGTGAATCGACGTGAGCCTCGAATTCAGCCGGCACCCGGGTGCCTACGAGCGTCACCTCCAGCGTTGCGCGGGCAATCCCCTGTTCGGCCCCAAGCGCCGCCAGGTCATCCAGATCGAGATCACCCAGGCGCAGCGTCGCGACAGTGAAGACGCCGCTCTCTTTCTGAAGGATTTCCGCACGCTCGTGCAGCGCGCGGTCGACCTGAAGCCGCAGGAGGACAGCGAAGTCGTGCTGAAGCTGAAGGAAGACCTGGATCGGGCCTACGAGCAGTGCTGCGGACTGCCGGGCGAGCGCGGCGACATCAAGGCCGCGTTGCGGAAACTCATCGGCGTCGTCATGCAGGCCGTCTGGCGCGGCGCGGAAAACGACCCGGGCGCACAGGCCAACCTGCGCGAAGAGGAGGCCGCACGCCGCCTTCATTTCGAGCTTCTCGAGGAGGCTCTGGTGGCCGACCTGATCCGCCCCGATTCGCCGATCGCCCAGGACGAACTCGCCCCCACCCTGCTGAGCGAATCGGAAGCGGCCGTCGCGGCCGCCCTCACCCTTTTCGATGCCGACCAGCTGACCCTGCTGTGTGCGGATGCCGCACGCGCTGCGCGCGGACTGCCGGAAGATTCACCCTGGGTCGGCCGCGCGCAGGCGCGCCTGCGTCAGATGGAGACGCACTTGCGTACGCTGCAGTCCGACCTGGGATCTGACACGGTCTGACAACTTGCGCACAACGGGCAATTGGGCTAACGTCCACTGTCCCGCCCGGGGCTATTCCCTGTGGTGCGGACACGGGGAACTCCAGACACAGGGACGAAGCGGAGGATCGCTTCCAGTGCTTGACCAACTATCCTCATGAACGAGCCGCACCGCGTCCCACAGCGTCGCCGCGCCAGCGACCATCATTTCGCCGCCGACCGCCGCGCGCGCCCCGACCGCCGCGTCGACCCGGGCGACAGCGTCCGGCAACTGCGCTTCCCCGGCTGGCCGGAACAGCTGGTGCAATTCCTCACCCGTTACCTGTTCGTCGCGCTGGGCGTGCTGTTCTTCAACTTCACCAGCGGCATCGCACCCACCTGGATGAGCGCGGCGCAGCTGAATACGGCCTACGCGCTGTATTTCGTCAGCAACACACTTCTGTTCTGGCACGCCAGCCGCAATCACGTCTGCCCCACGCGCTACCGCATCGCCATGTGGGTCGACATCGTCATCACGGCGGTTTCAGTCCTGAACGATCCTTACCCCATCCCGCCGTCGCTGCTGGTCTTTATCATGGTGGTGCTGGGCAACGGCATGCGCTATGGGATGGGGCTCTTCCGCGAGGCCCTGATCGGCTGCTTCGCGGCCGCGATGCTCGTACTGAGCCTGCGCTACGCGTCGGGCGGCAACGCGATCTCGCCCGGCCTGGTGTTCCTGAATCTCTTCGGCGGCATCATCCTCGTCTACGCATACATCCTGATGGGCCGGATCGAGCTGTCGCGCGCCCAGCTGGAATACCGCAGCCGCATCGACACCCTCACCGGACTGATGAACCGGCGTGGATTGCTGGAAACCGCAGACCAGCTGTTCGGCGAGCTGAACCGCGGCCACGGCCGGCTGGTCGTGATGTTCGCCGATCTGGACAAGTTCAAGCGCATCAACGACACCCATGGCCATGCCGCCGGCGATGCCGTACTGCAGCGCTTCTCCGCCATCCTGCGTCAGTCGATCCGCGGCAGCGACATCGCTGCGCGCCTTGGCGGAGATGAATTCGTCCTGATACTCACCGACACCACCCTCGAACAGGCCGAACGCGTGGCGCAACGCATCCAGGAGCAGGTCGCCGTCTGCGCCCAGACCAACAATCTGGAGTACAGCGTGACCATCGGTCTCGGCGAGGCGCCCCAGCATGGCACCTCGCTGTCCGATATCCTGGAGCGCGTGGACCGCGCCCTCTATCAGGCCAAGGCGTATCCCAGCGGCGGCATCATGCGCTGCGGTTCCGAGGCGGCCTGACCACGGCCATGCCCGCCAGGACCGCCGACCCGGTCGAACTGCTCATCCTGCGCCACGCGAAATCGGACTGGACGCGGGACTGTGATGATTTCGACCGACCCCTGAACAAGCGCGGCCGCCGCGACGCACCGCGGATGGGCGCGTGGCTGGCCGCCCACGACCTCATGCCGGACCGCGTGCTGAGTTCTCCCGCCCGGCGCGCGCGCCAGACCGTCGAGGCCGTCTCCGAGGCGCTGCATATCCCCGCCGGACGCATCCTCTGGGACGAACGCCTCTACCTGGCCGGACTCCCCCTCCTGCTCGATATCCTGGCGGAAACCCCTCCGGAAATCCGGCGGCTGCTGCTGGTCGGGCACAATCCGGGGCTCGAAGACCTGCTCGTCCACCTCGCCGGCGGCCCTCTGCCGCAGAACCCCGACGACAAGCTCCTGCCCACCGCCAGTGTCGCGCGCCTGCGCCTGAGGGGCTGGCGGCAACTGCAGAAGGGCGCAGCCGAGCTGGTGCAGCGGATCCGTCCCCGCGATCTGCCCGGAAACTGAAGCCGCCCTCCGGCCGGCGATCTCCGGCGCAGTCCTGGAATTCCCGTTCCGATGGACTAATGTCAAAGACAGCACAGTTCTTCCCCACCGCATCGCCGAGGAGGACGTCATGCAACACACCCTGCCGAGCACGCCCGCCGAACCCCTGCATATTCCCGAGATTCACCATGCCGTGCTGCGCGATCCCCTGCGCTGGCTGCGCCTGGGCTGGCTGGATCTGCGCCGCGTCCCGGGACTCAGCCTCACCATCGGCGCGGCCCTGGTACTGTTCGGATACCTTCTGACCTGGGGCGCCTGGTCGTCGCCGATCCTGGTGCTCACTTTCGTCAGCGGCTTCCTGCTGGCCGGGCCCTTTCTCGGCCTGATCTTCTACGACCTCAGTCGGCGCCTGGAACGGCAGGAGCCGCCGACCCTGGGCCACGCCCTGGCGAGCCTGCGCGAGAACCTGCTGTCGATCACGCTGCTGGTGGTCGTCCTCGGGGTGATCCTGCTGGCGTGGATCCGCCTCACGGCGCTGTTGACGGCATTGTCGGTCGCGGCGGTCGATCCGAGTCTGCCGGTGCTGCTCGACAAGCTGCTGATGACCCCGGAGGGCCTGGCCATGCTGGGCGTCTTCCTGCTGAGCGGCGGACTGCTGGCCGCGCTGGTGTTCACCATCAGCGCCGTGTCCTTCCCGATGCTCCTCGATCGTCCGGTCGACACCCTGACCGCGATGGCGACCAGTGTCCGCGCCGTGTGGCAGAACCTGCCGGCGATGCTGCTGTGGGCGGCGCTGATCGCGGGCCTCACGCTGGTGGGCATGCTCACTGCCTACCTGGGCCTGATCGTGACCATTCCCCTGATCGGTCACGCCACCTGGCACGCCTACCGGCAGATCGTCGCCGCGGAGTGACCCGCTCGAGCGCGGGATCGTGCTCCGCCCGGACCGGCCGGGCGGAGAGGCCGGGGATTGCGCCTGCCGGCAGCGTCGGGAGCGGCAATCGTGTGTGATGCCAGCACCGGGTGAAGCCCTCCATGCCTGCCCACAACGCCGAAATCGCCGCGCTGTTCGACCGCCTCGCGGATCTGCTGGAAATCGAAGACGCCAATCCCTTCCGCGTGCGCGCCTACCGCAATGCGGCGCGCACCATCGCCAATCTCGGACAGAGCATCGCCGGTCTGGTGGAGACGGGCAAGGATCTGTCGGAGCTGCCGGGCATCGGGGAGGCCATCGCCGAAAAGATCGCCACCATCGTACGAACAGGACGCCTGCCGCAGCTCGAGGAAGTCGAGGCGCGCACCCCGGGCACCCTGGCCGACCTGATGAAGATCGACGGTCTCGGTCCCAAACGCGTCAAGGCGCTCTACCGGCAACTCAATATCCGCAGTTTCGAGGACCTCGCCCGCGCCGCGCGCAGCGGGAAGATACGGGGACTGGACGGCTTCGGTGCCAAGACCGAAGCGATGATCCTGCAGCATGTCGAACACCGCCGGGGCGCAGTGCAGCGCATGCGGCTGGCCGAGGCCGAGGACATCGCCGGGGGGCTGGTCGACTATCTGCGGAAATCGCCCGGCGTGAAAGACATCAGCGTGGCGGGCAGCATCCGGCGGCGCAAGGACACGGTGGGTGATCTGGACATACTGGTGACTGCGGCCAGAGGCTCGCCGGTCATGCGGCGTTTCGTCGCCTACGACGAAGTCGCGGACGTCATCTCCCAGGGCGACACCCGCTCCACCGTCGTCCTGCGCTCCGGCCTGCACGCCGATCTGCGGGTCGTGCCGCAGGTCAGCTTCGGCGCGGCGCTGTGCTATTTCACCGGCTCCAAGGCGCACAATATCGCCGTCCGCAAGATCGGCGTGGCCAAGGGCTGCAAGGTGAACGAGTACGGCGTCTTCAAGGGTGAGAAACGCGTCGCCGGCCGGACCGAGCAGGACGTCTATGCGAAACTCGGACTGGCGTATATCGAGCCGGAGATGCGCGAGGATCGCGGCGAAATCGAACTCGCCGCCAAAGGCAGGCTGCCGAAGCTCGTCACCCTCGACGATATCCGCGGCGACCTGCACTGCCATACCGACCTCACCGACGGCCGCAATACGCTCGAGGAAATGGCCGCCGCGGCCGGGGAGCGCGGTTACGAATACCTCGCCGTCACCGACCACACGAAGCACGTCACCGTGGCGCACGGCCTCGACAAGGCAGGCATGATGACGGCGATCAGGCGCATCGACCGCCTGAACACAAAGCTGGACGGCATCACGATCCTCAAATCCGCCGAGGTGGACATCCTGGAGGACGGCAGACTCGATCTGCCCGACAGCGTGCTCCGGGAGCTCGATCTCGTCGTCTGCGCCGTGCACTACAAATTCAACCTGCCGGAAAAGAAACAGACCGCCCGCATCCTCCGCGCGCTGGACAACCGGCACTGCAACATCCTGGCGCATCCCGGCGGCCGGCTCATCAACGTGCGCGAGCCGTACGAGGTCGACATGCAGACGATCATGAACGCCGCCAGGGAGCGCGGCTGCTTCCTGGAACTGAATGCCCAGCCCGCTCGGCTGGACCTGACCGATGTCCACTGCAAAATGGCGAAGGACATGGGATTGAAGGTGGCCATTTCCACGGATGCGCACAACACCGCGCAGTTCGACTACATGCGCTTCGGCATCGGGCAGGCGCGGCGCGGCTGGCTCGAGGCCCGTGACGTGCTGAACACCCGCGGACTGGTTGAACTGAAAAAGCTCCTGCGGAGGGACTGAGACGGCGCAGGCCATCGCTTCCCCGCCGGTACGCGCCCCGCTCAGGCGGGCCGGATGATCTCCACGCCGCCCATGTAGCCGCGCAGCACCTCCGGCACGGCCACCGAGCCGTCGGCCTGCTGATAGTTCTCCAGAATCGCGACCAGCGTGCGCCCGACCGCCAGGCCGGAACCGTTGAGCGTGTGCAGCAGTTCCGGCTTGCCGGTTTCGGGATTGCGCCAGCGCGCCTGCATGCGGCGGGCCTGGAAGTCCTCGAAGTTGCTGCACGAGGAGATCTCGCGGTACTTCTGCTGGCCGGGCAGCCAGACCTCCAGATCGTAGGTCCTGGCCGCGGAAAAGCCCATGTCGCCGGCGCACAGCGCCATGACCCGGTACGGCAGCCCGAGCTCCTGCAGGATCGTCTCGGCGTGGCCGGTCAGCTCCTCCAGCGCCTGATAGGAATCCTGGGGACGGACGGCCTGCACCAGCTCGACCTTCTCGAACTGGTGCTGGCGGATCATGCCGCGCGTGTCCTTGCCGTAGGAGCCCGCCTCGGAGCGGAAGCACGGCGTGTGGCAGACGTACCGGCGCGGCATGTAGTCGGCCTCGACGATGACGTCGCGCAGAATGTTGGTCACCGGGACTTCGGCGGTAGGGATCAGGTAGTACGCCTGCTCACCCTTGAGCGCGAACAGATCGGCTTCGAATTTCGGCAGCTGGCCGGTGCCGCGCAGGCTGTCGGCATTGACCATGTAGGGCACGTAGGTCTCGGTGTAGCCGTGCCGCCCGGTGTGGGTGTCGAGCATGAACTGGATCAGCGCGCGGTGCATGCGCGCAAGCCCGCCGCTCATCAGCGCGAAGCGCGTGCCGGTGATCTTGGTGGCGGTCTCGAAATCCAGCTGACCCAGCAGCTCGCCGATGTCGACGTGATCCCTGGGTTCGAAATCGAATACGCGCGGCTCGCCCCAGCGGCGCACCTCTTCATTGTCCTCCTCGCCCGCACCGTCCGGCACCGTGCCGTGCGGGATGTTCGGGATCGCCATCAGCAGCGCGTCGAGATCGGCCTGCAGCTGGTCCAGCCGGCCCTTCGCGGCGTCGAGTTCCGCGCCGAGACCCGCGACCTGGTCCAGCAGCGGCGCGACATCCTCGCCCCTGGCCTTGGCCTGCCCGATGGCCTTGGAGCGGCTGTTGCGCTCGGCCTGCAGTTCCTGGGTGCGCACCTGGATGATCTTGCGCTCGTCTTCGAGCGCGCGGATACGCGCGACATCCAGCGTGTAGCCGCGCCGTGCGAGTTGCGCCGCGACTTGGTCGAGTTCTGTGCGTAAGCGTTTCGGGTCCAGCATGCTCGTTGTTCCAGTCTATTCAAAAACCGATTTGAACCGCCAAGACGCCAAGGGCGCCAGGATTCTTCTCTTGAGCGACCCGATGCGGGTATCCATTCATTGTCCTTGGCCTCTCGTCATTCTCCCTGGCCTCGCGGTCGCTCAGCGGTTCAACAGTCACTCATCAAACTTCCAACCGCGCCGCCCAGCTCACGATGTGCCCCGGCGGCACCAGTTCGCGCAGATGCGCGACGATCGTTTCGACGCGCTCGGGCACGTCGAAGAATTCGATGACGATCGGCAGGTCCAGGGCCGTGTCGATGAGATGGGAGGAATGCATGTGTCCATCCCGGCCGAAGCCGCTGATCCCGCGGAACACCGTCACACCGCGCACCTTTTCCACATCGTGCAGCCGCGCCAGCAGCCGCTGGTACTTGTCCTGCTCGGTGAGATACACGCGCACGCAGCGCACGTCGATGGTGCTCATAGCTGTCTCCCGATCACGAGTCCGGCGGCCGCCGCGCCTACGCACAGGATCACGCTGAACAAGACATTCGCCAGCGCCTTCATGCCCTCGCCCGCCTCGATCAGGTTGACCGTCTCGATGGAGAACGTCGAGAAGGTCGTGAAGGCGCCCAGCAGGCCGACCATCAGCGATGCCCGCCACAGCGGGCTGACATCGAAGCGTTCCAGCAGCAGGACATACACCACACCCATCGCGAGGCTGCCGCTGACGTTGATGATCAGCGTACCGTAGGGGAAATCCCGCCCCAGCCAGGCGGCGACGCCGCCGGCGACCCAGAAGCGCAGCAGCGCCCCGAGGGCGCCGCCGGCGGCGATGGCGACGAGCTGATTCATGCGGTCCGGTGGTGATTCTTGTGCATTGTGGCGCAATGGTACAACAGAGACGTCCGGGATGGCGTACCGCGGCAGTCAGTTCGCCCCCTCCCCTCGCGGGAGAGGGGTGCTATTTCTTGCCGGCCTTCCGGTCCAGTTCCCGCAGATGCGCCAGCTTCTCGGCGATCTTGATCTCCAGGCCGCGCGGCACCGGCTGGTAGTAGCGGCGCTCGGGCATCTCCTCCGGAAGATAGCGCTCGCCGGCGGCATAACCCTCCGGCTCGTCATGGGCATAGCGGTAACGGTGGCCATAGCCCAGTTCCTTCATCAACCGGGTCGGCGCGTTGCGCAGGTGCAGCGGCACGTCCAGCGAGCCGAATTCCCTGGCGTCCTGCATCGCCTGGTTGTAGGCGACGTAGACGGCGTTGCTCTTGGGCGCGCAGGCGAGATAGACGACGGCCTGCGCGAGGGCGAGCTCGCCCTCCGGGCTGCCGAGGCGCTCCTGCGCGTCCCAGGCGTTCATGGTGAGTTCCAGCGCGCGCGGATCGGCGTTGCCGATGTCCTCGCTGGCCATGCGCACGATGCGCCGCGCCAGATACAGGGCATCGCAGCCGCCGTCGAGCATGCGGGTCAGCCAGTACAGGGCGGCATCGGGATCGGAACCGCGCACGGATTTGTGCAGCGCCGAGATCTGGTCGTAGAAGGCCTCGCCGCCCTTGTCGAAACGCCGCACCCCGCCGACGACGACCTCGTTGACGACCGTCTCGGGGATGAATTCGGCGCCCTCGCCGTCCGGCTCGGCCAGGTCGGCGGCGATCTCCAGGAGATTCAGCAGGCGGCGCGCATCGCCGTCGGCGGCCTGCACCAGCCGCCGGCGCAGTTCCTCGGCGATCCGTATGCGGCGCGCCCCCAGCCCCCGCTCCGCATCGCCGAGCGCGCGCTCGAGAAGCCCGAGCAGATCGGCCTCCTCCAGCCGCTTGAGCACATAGGTGCGGGCGCGCGACAGCAGCGCGTTGTTCAGCTCGAAGGACGGATTCTCGGTGGTCGCGCCGACGAACAGGATGGTGCCGTCCTCGATGTGCGGCAGGAAGGCGTCCTGCTGCGCCTTGTTGAAGCGGTGCACCTCGTCGACGAACAGGATCGTCTGCCGCCCATAGGCCTCGCGCAGGGTACGCGCCTGATCGACGGCCGCGCGGATGTCCTTCACGCCGGCGAGCACCGCCGACAGGGTGACGAATTCCGCACCGGCGGTGTGCGCCAGCAGCCGCGCCAGCGTCGTCTTGCCGGTGCCCGGCGGACCCCACAGCACCATGGAATGCAGCCGGCCGTGCTCGATGGCCAGCCGCAGCGGCTTGCCGGCGCCGAGCAGGTGCTGCTGGCCGACGAACTCGTCGAGGTTCTGCGGCCGCAGCCGGTCGGCGAGGGGACGGTAGGGGTCCGGGTTCACCATGGGAGGGGATGTGCCAGAAGCTCACTCCGCGACCGAGGGCGACGGTTCATTCGGCATCGCCGATGATGTCCACGCCGGCCGGCGGCACGAAGCGGAACAGGCCCACCGCGAGCGGGCCGTTGCGGACGACATTGCTGAAGCGGAACACGGTCAGCTGATCGAAGCCGTCCACCAGTTCCATCGCCGTCAACACGCCGTCCCGGAAGCCCAGCCGCAGGCGGTTGAACTGCGTGTCCTGCGCGAGCGGCCTCAGCTCGTACCATTGCCCATCGTCGCGCGGCGCCATGGGCGTCACGCCGAACAGCTCGCGCGGCTGCTGGTCGGCACTGAGCAGCAGCGCGGGCGTACCGGCGAGCGCATCCTCCTGCGGCTTGACGGTCGCCTGTTCCAGATCGGCGTCGTAGGTCCACAGGCGCTGGCCGTCGCCGAGCACCAGCTGCCGGTAGGGGCTCGAATAATCCCAGCGGAAACGTCCGGGGCGCTGGATGGACAGCCGTCCCTGCGCCGTCTGCGTGAGGCTGCCCTTGGCATCGTAGAGCGTCTGCTCGAAATCCGCCGACAGCGTCTGCAGACCGTCGAAGAAACGATCCATCGAGGTGGCTGCGGGGTCGGCGGCGGACGCCGCCGCCGACAGGGTCCACACCAGCATGACGGCGATCCACCTGCGGATGCTGCACGCGACATTCGACATTGCTTCGGTACCTCGTGATGGAATCGCCTGGGATAATGACCACCGGACCCGCCGCGCTCTTCATCGTCGATGCCGCGCGGCATGCCTGGCGTCGTGACGGTTCGACAGGTCCGGCGCCCGGCGGTTCCGAAGGAACTCAGTCCTCCGGCGGTGCCGCCGCCAGCACCTCGCGGCTGCCGTTGGACTGCAGCGGGCCGACGATGCCGGCCATCTCCATGGTCTCGATCATGCGTGCGGCGCGGTTGTAGCCGATCTTCAGCCGGCGCTGCACGCCCGAGATGGAGGCGCGTCGCGACTCCGTGACGATGCGCACCGCCTGGTCGTAAAGCGGATCGGATTCGCTGTCGCCGCCCTCACCGCCGAAACCCGCCTCGCCGGGGAGCTCGCCGCCGGGCGTATCGCCCTGCAGGATCTCCTCGAGATAATCCGGCGACGAGTTGTTCTTCAGATAGTCCACCACGCGGTGCACCTCCTGGTCCGACACGAAGGCGCCGTGCACGCGCGTCGGCAGGCCGGTGCCCGGAGCGAGGTAGAGCATGTCACCGTGACCGAGCAGTGCCTCGGCGCCCATCTGATCGAGGATGGTGCGCGAATCGATCTTGCTGGAAACCTGGAAGGCGATGCGCGTCGGGATGTTCGCCTTGATCAGGCCGGTGATGACGTCCACCGACGGCCGCTGCGTCGCCAGAATCAGGTGAATGCCGGACGCGCGCGCCTTCTGCGCCAGCCGCGCGATGAGCTCCTCGACCTTCTTGCCGACCACCATCATCATGTCGGCCAGCTCGTCGACGATGACGACGATGTAGGGCAGCCGCGTCAGGCCCGGCGGCGGCGCTTCGGGATCGAGCTGCTCCTCGGGTTTGTACAGCGGATCGGGGATCGACTCGCCCCTGTCCTCGGCCTCCTTGATCTTGCGGTTGTAGCTGGCGATGTTGCGCACGCCGAGTGCGGCCATCAGCTTGTAGCGGCGCTCCATCTCGGCGACGCACCAGCGCAGCGCGTTGGCCGCCTCCTTCATGTCGGTCACCACCGGCGTGAGCAGGTGCGGGATACCCTCGTAGATCGACAGCTCCAGCATCTTCGGGTCGATCATGATGAGGCGCACGTCGGTCGGCAGGGTCTTGTACAGCAGGCTCAGGATCATGGCGTTCACCGCCACGGACTTGCCCGAGCCGGTGGTGCCGGCGACCAGCAGGTGCGGCATGCGCGCCAGATCGACCACCGTCGGGTGACCGGAGATGTCCTTGCCGAGCGCCAGCGTCAGCGGCGAGCTCGCCGCCTCGTAGTCCTGCGAGGTGATGATCTCCGACAGCGCGACGATCTCGCGCTGCTCGTTGGGAATCTCCAGGCCCACGACCGACTTGCCCGGGATCACCTCGACCACGCGCACGCTGATGGCCGACAGCGCGCGCGCGAGGTCCTTGGCGAGGTTGCTGATCTGGCTGACCTTGACGCCCGAACCCGGCTGCAGCTCGAAGCGCGTGATCACGGGGCCGGGACTGACCGCGACCACCTGCACCTCGACGCCGAAATCGGCGAGCTTCATCTCCACCAGCCGCGACATCGCCTCCAGCGCAGATTCGGAATAGCCGCCCTCGCTGGGGCGCGCGGGATCCAGCAGCGCCAGCGGCGGCAGCTTGGAATCGGCGGGCGGATCGAACAGCGGCACCTGGCGCTCCTTTTCGACGCGCTCGCTGGGTTCGACCTTCTTGATGACCGGTTCGATGCGCGGCGGGATGCGCTTCTCGACCTTCTTCTTCTCCTCCTGGACCGCCACCTCGCGGGCCGCGCGCACCCGCCGGGTCGCGAGGTATTCGCGCAGCCAGGCCACGCGGCCGCGCGCCCAGGCCAGGAAGCGCAGGGTCCAGCGTCCGGTCCGATCCATGAGCGCGAGCCACGACAGTCCGGTGAACAGTGTCACGCCGGCCAGGAACAGGGCCAGCAGGAACAGCGTCGCGCCGACGAAGCTGAATGGTTCGGTGAGCGCCGCACCGAGCAGGTCGCCGAGAATACCGCCGGCGCTCAGCGGCAGCACGCCCGAACGGATGTCGAAATGCAGACTCGCCAGCGCGCAGCCGGCACCCACCGTGAGCAGGAAGCCCAGCCAGCGCAGCGCCAGGGTGCGGTAATCGATGTCGCCGTCCGAGGTCCGGCCACGGAACACCAGCCACCCGCTGTAGCCGACCATGACCGGAAACAGATACGCCAGGAAGCCGAGCAGATAGAGGAACACGTCGGCGAACCAGGCGCCGGCGACCCCGCCGACGTTCTGCACGGCGCCGCGCGGCCCGCTGTGCGACCAGCCGGGATCGCCGTTGCTGTAGCTCAGCAGCGATACCAGCAGATACACCGCGATGGCGCTCAACACGATCAGCGCCCCTTCGCGCACGCCACGGCTGACGTGATGCGTGAGGGGTACCGCGTTGGGGTTCTTCTTGCGTGCCTGTGCCAAAACCCGTCTCTAACTCGTCGGAATAATTGGGAGATTGTATGTTCGATCGGAGCCGCTGACCACCGCTTCCGCACGATCCGCCGGAGATGCGTCCCTATCCCACCGCCGCCCGCACCGCCGGGTGGGCCAGTTCGCCGCCTTCGATGTTCACGCCCCGCGCCAGCGCCGAGTCCTTGCGCCAGTCGGCGTCGCCGGCCAGCTTCAGGGCATAGGGCAGGATCACCGCCGACAGGGCCTGCGAGGCGCTGCGCGGCACCGCCCCGGGCATGTTGGTGACGCAGAAATGGACGATGTCCCCGACGCTGTAGGTCGGATCCGCATAGGTGGTGGGGCGCGTAGTCTCGACGCAGCCGCCCTGATCCACCGAGATGTCCACGACCACGCTGCCCGGCGCCATGGCGAGCACCTGGGCGCGGCTGACCACATGCGTCGCCCGGGCGCCGGGGATCAGTACCGCGCCGATCAGCAGATCCGCATCGCGCACCGCGCGGTCGACGGCCTCGGCGTAGGGGTACAGCGCCGTCACGTTGGGACCCAGCGCGCGCATGGCCTGCAGGCGGTCGTGCTTGCGGTCGAAGACGGTGACCTCGGCGCCGATGGCCGCGGCCATGGCCGCGGCGCTGCCGCCCGCCTGCCCCGCGCCGATCACGGTCACCCGGCCGCGCTCGGCGGCCGGCAGGCCACCGAGCAACAGGCCCTTACCGCCCTGCGGCTGCATCAGCAGATGAGTGTCGATCTGCACCGACAACCGCCCGGCGATATCGCTCATGGGCGCCAGCAACGGCAGCAGCCCGTCGGGCGTTTCGACGGTCTCGAAGGCCACGGCGGTCAGACCGATCGCCCGCAGCCGGTCGGACAATTCACGGTTCGCCGCAAGATGCAGATAGCAGAACAGGATATGGTCGCGGCGCAGCCAGCGCAGGTCGCCCTCGACGGGTTCCTTGACCTTCACGATCAGTTCGGCCTCGGCATAGACCCGCTCCGCGGTCGGTACGATCCGGATGCCCAGACCGGCATAGGCCGCATCCGGGTAGCCCGATTTCAGGCCGGCGCCCGTCTCGACGAACACCTCGTGCCCGGCCTGGACGAGATCCGCGCAGGCCGCGGGCACCAGCCCGACGCGCCCTTCGAGCGGCTTGATCTCCTTCGGTACTCCGATACGCATGCCTTCTCCTTTACCCTCGCAACCAAAGCCCTTAGGATACCCGCGACCGCAGGATACCCGAGCGCTGTCCTCGGCCGAACCACCCGAGGGCAAGCACCTGGCGCACCCAATCGCCTGTCACCGTTGAAAATTATCTGGAAACCCTGCCCGAGCGCAGGCCGGAGCCATTATACATGAGCGAAACCAAGCACTGCCGTCTCCTGATCCTGGGTTCCGGCCCCGCCGGCTATACCGCCGCCATCTATGCGGCGCGCGCCAATCTCAAGCCGGTGCTGATCACCGGCCTGGAACAGGGCGGCCAGCTCATGACCACCACCGAGGTGGAGAACTGGCCGGGCGGCGCCCACGACCTGCAGGGGCCGCAGCTCATGGAGGCGATGCGTGAGCATACGGCGCGCTTCGACTGCGAGATCGTCTTCGACCACATCAACAAGGTGGATCTCGGGAACCGCCCCTTCACGCTCACCGGCGATTCCGGCGTCTATACCTGCGACGCGCTGATCATCGCCACCGGCGCCTCGGCCATGTACCTGGGCCTGCCGTCCGAAGAGGCGTTCAAGGGCAAGGGCGTGTCGGCCTGCGCCACCTGCGACGGCTTCTTCTACCGCGGCCAGAAGGTCGCGGTGATCGGCGGCGGCAACACCGCCGTTGAGGAGGCGCTCTACCTGGCCAACATCGCCTCGCACGTCACGCTGGTGCACCGCCGCGATCAGCTGCGCTCGGAGAAGATCCTGCAGGACCGGCTGTTCAAGAAGGTCGAGGAAGGCGTGATCAGCATCGAGTGGGACTCCGTGCTCGACGAGGTGCTGGGCGACCAGTCCGGCGTCACCGGCATGCGCATCAAGAACGTCAAGACCGGCGCCACCAAGGACATCGCGCTGATGGGCGTGTTCATCGCCATCGGCCACCGGCCGAACACCCAGATCTTCGAGGGGCAGCTCGAGATGCAGCACGGCTATATCCGCGTCAAGAGCGGTCTGGACGGCGATGCCACCGCGACCAGCGTGCCGGGCGTGTTCGCGGCCGGCGACGTCGCCGATCACGTCTACCGCCAGGCGGTGACCTCGGCCGGCTCCGGCTGCATGGCGGCGCTGGACGCCGAGCGCTACCTCGACGCCCTGGCGGAAAAGAAGTGACGCCGGGCACGCCAGCGGGCGTGCCGTAGGGCCATGGAACTGCGCATCGTCGATGTCCTCGATGACATCCCGGCGGCGGACTGGGACCGCCTGGCGGGCGATGCGAATCCGTTCCTGTCGCATGCCTTCCTCGCCGCCCTGGAGCGCCATGACTGTGTCGGCGAGCATTTCGGCTGGCACCCGCGGCACCTCGCGCTCTACGACGGCGGACGCCTGATCGGCGCGGTGCCGCTGTACCTCAAGGACAATTCCTACGGCGAGCTGGTATTCGACTTCGCCTGGGCCGACGCCTACCGGCGCGCCGGTCTGCGCTACTACCCCAAGGCGGTGGTCGCCATCCCCTACACCCCCGCGACCGGTCCGCGGCTGCTGCTCGATCCGTCCGTGGATGCCGGGCGTGCCACCGACCTGCTCACGGGCGCGGCCGTGGAACTGTGCCGCGAGCTCGGGCTCTCCTCGCTGCACTGGCTGTTCACCGACGCCGCCGACACCGAGCGCCTGCGGGCGCGCGGCTTCCTGCTGCGCCGCGGCGTGCAGTTCCATTGGCATAATCCCGGCTACCGCGACTTCGACGACTTCCTCGACGGCTTCACGGCGGAGAAACGCAAGAAGCTCCGGCGCGAACGCCGGCGCGTCGCCGAGGCCGGCATCGAACTGCGCATCGTGCACGGCGACGAGGCCGACGATACGCTGTGGCACACGGTCCATGCCTTCTACGCCTCGACCTTCGACCGGAAGTCGGGTATCGCCACCCTGAGCCTGGATTTCTTCCGTGAGATCGGCCGGACCATGGGCTACCGGGTCGTGCTGGTGGTCGCCTATGCCGGTGACCGGCCGGTGGCCTGCGCCATCAACCTGCGCGGCCGTCACGCCCTGTACGGCCGCCATTGGGGCTGCACCGCCGAGTATCACAGTCTGCATTTCGAGGCCTGCTACTATCAGGGCATCGACTACTGCATCCGGCACGGGCTGACGCTGTTCGAACCCGGCGCCCAGGGCGAGCACAAGATCAGCCGCGGGTTCGTGCCGGTATCGACATGGTCGGCGCACTGGATCGCGGACGACCGCTTCCGCACCGCCATCGCCGACTTCCTGCAGCGCGAGGACCGGGCGATGTGTGACTACATCGACGAACTGCGCGAACACGTGCCCTACAGGGCCGATGCCCCTGGCGGACGACCTGGGGAGCGTCCATGAACGGATTGGCGCCATTCTGGCTCGACGCCCGGCCGCCGGACGCCCCCTTTCCACCGGTCGAACTGGCGCTGCGGGAACCCAACGGCCTGCTGGCCGTCGGCGGCGATCTGTCGCCGCAGCGTCTGCTGCGCGCCTACCGGCAGGGCATCTTTCCCTGGTACAACGCCGGCCAACCCATCCTCTGGTGGTCGCCCGATCCCCGGCTGGTATTGTTTCCTGCCGATCTCAGGATCTCGCGCAGCCTCCGCAAGACGCTGCGCCGGGGCGCCTTCCGCATCACGCTGGACACGGATTTCGAAGCGGTCGTCGCCGCCTGCGCGGCCCCGCGCGCCGACGGCCAGGGAACCTGGATCACCCGCGATATCGCCGCGGCCTATGCCCGTCTGCACGCCTTGGGACACGCCCATTCTGTCGAGGTCTGGCAGCAGGACCGGCTGGTCGGCGGTCTCTACGGCGTCGCGCTCGGCAGGGTGTTTTTCGGGGAATCCATGTTCACGCGCATCAGCGATGCCTCCAAGGTCGCTTTCGTGCATCTCGTCGGGCAGCTGGAGCGCTGGGGCTACGAACTGATCGACTGTCAGGTATACACCGGCCACCTCGCCAGTCTGGGCGCCACGCTGATTCCGCGGGCGGCATTCAACGCCCGGCTCGACCGGCTCGCCGACGCGGCCGGTCACGACGGCCGCTGGGTCCTGGATCCCGATCTGGCGGATCGGCTCCGTGGCGGCGGGCGCGGGGGCGGACTAGGCTAGAGTGTACTCATTCGACTGACACAGCGTCATGAATTCCCCGCGACTACTCCAGTTCTTCACGACGCCACCGCAGTCCTGCTCCTACCTGCCGGAGCGGGAGTCGGTAAGCCTGTTCGCCGAGCCGGGCATCATGACCAATGCCCTGTACAGCCAGCTGGCCCGTCTCGGATTCCGCCGTAGCGGCAGCCACGTATACCGCCCCGCCTGCGCGGACTGCGCGGCCTGCGTCCCGGTCCGGATCCCGGTGATGGATTTCCGCCCGCATCGCCGCGACCGTCGTTGCCGGCGACGCAATGCCGATGTCGAGACGGACATCGTCAGGGCCCGCTACAGTGAGGAATATTTCGCCCTGTATCAGGATTATCTCTCCGCACGCCATCCGCGTGGGGGCATGGACGAGGCCACGCCCGCCAATTTCCGCCAGTTCCTGCTGGGCGGCTGGAGCGACACCTGGTTTCTGGAAATGCGCCTGGGCGGACACCTCGTGGCGGTGGCGGTCACCGACCGGCTGGAAGACGGGCTGTCGGCCGTATACACCTTCTACGATCCGGCGCTGGCCGAGCGCGGCCTGGGCAGCTTCGCCATCCTGCAGCAGATCGAGACGGCCCGATCCCTCGGGCTGCCCTACCTCTACCTCGGCTACTGGATCGCCGAATCGCGGAAGATGGCCTACAAGGGCCGCTTCCGGCCGCTGCAGGCCTATCGGGGCGAAAACTGGGAGGCGCTGACCTGAACGACGACGCCCGGATGGCGCGACGCCAACTAAAGCACCCTCAGTCGTTCCGGATTCGCGCGCTTTTCTTTATAATGCCCCGATTCATTCACCCACAATCAGGTTTTACATGGCGAAGGAAGATCATATCGAAATGCAGGGCAAGGTCATCGAGACGCTGCCCAACACCATGTTCCGCGTCGAACTGGAGAACGGCCACGTCGTGACCGCGCACATCTCCGGCAAGATGCGCAAGCATTACATCCGCATCCTGACCGGCGACAAAGTCACCGTCGAACTGACGCCCTACGATCTCACCAAGGGCCGCATCACCTACCGGGCCCGTTGAGGCGCTCCCGCCGACTTTCCCACGACTGGCGCGCCGATACGAGCGAGCCGGCCATCGCTTTCGCCCGCAACCCCGTCACGCTTGACAAGTATCCGCTCCGGCCTATGGTTTAGGCTGAATGCGACAGTGCGGGTCCGGCCGACATTCAGCCTTTGTCCGCCGCGGCCGGCGGCACGTCGTTCCGTCCCCGCGGATCTGAGCGATACACGTCTCACCTCCGCCCAGTTGCACGGAGCACCTCCCATGAACGTACGCGACGTTATGACCAAGGCCGTCAGCTGCTGCGGGCCCCAGGACAACCTCGAAGCCGTGGCATTGCTGATGATGGACAATGACTGCGGATCGATTCCGGTCACCAATGAACTCGGACAGCCCATCGGCATGATCACGGATCGCGACATCGCCATCGCCGCCGCGGCGCGCCACAAGGCGTTATGGGAACTGAACGCGGAAGATTTCCTGACCGGTCGCCCGGTATCCCGCTGTTCGACGGACGACGACATTCTGGCCGCCTTGAACATCATGCAGCGTGACCGGGTGCGGCGGCTGGCCGTGGTGAACGGCGATGGGGAGATCCAGGGAATGCTGTCGCTCGATGACGTGATCGCCTGCGCGGAACGCGGCGTGCGCGGCCTGGGAGCGCCGGAACTGTCCTACGACGATGCCGTCATGACCATGAAGGCCATCTGCAAGCACCACTGATCGGGGTCCGCATCACGGCCGGGGATACTCCCGAAACGATCGCTACGTCGCGCCGGAATGGCCGGCGCGGCGCACCGATCATGCCTTTTCCGCCTCCGTCTCGATCTCCAGCACCAGAGCGTCGTTCTCGACCCGTACGTCCACGTGGCCGCCGTGCGCGAGCCGCCCGAACAGCAGTTCGTCGGCGAGCGGGCGCTTGATGTGCTCCTGCATGACCCGCGCCATCGGACGCGCGCCCATCTTCGGATCGTAGCCTTTCTCGGCCAGCCACAGCCGCGCCGCCTCGTCGATGTCGATGCTGACGTTGCGGTCCGCGAGCTGCGCCTCCAGCTCGTAGATGAACTTGTTGACCACCTGCGCGACAACCGTCGGGTCGAGCGGCTTGAACTGGATGATCGCATCCAGACGGTTGCGGAACTCCGGCGTGAACAGCCGTTTGATCGCCTCCATGCCGTCGCTGGCATGATCCTGAGCGGTGAAGCCGATGGACGGCCGATCCATTTCCTGCGCACCCGCGTTGGTCGTCATGATGATGATGACGTTGCGGAAGTCGGCCTTGCGGCCGTTGTTGTCCGTCAGCGTGCCATGATCCATGACCTGCAGCAGCAGATTGAACACTTCGGGATGCGCCTTCTCGATCTCGTCCAGCAGCAGCACCGAATGCGGATGCTTCAGCACGGCGTCGGTGAGCAACCCGCCCTGATCGAAACCGACATAGCCGGGCGGCGCGCCGATCAGCCGCGACACGGTGTGCCGCTCCATGTACTCGGACATGTCGAAACGGATGAGCTCGATGCCCAGTGTCATGGCCAGCTGACGGCTGACTTCGGTCTTGCCCACACCGGTCGGGCCCGCGAACAGGAACGAGCCGATCGGCTTCTGTTCGTTGCCCAGACCCGAGCGGGACATCTTGATGGCCGAGGCCAGGGCCTCGATCGGCTCGTCCTGACCATAGACGACCATCTTGAGGTCGCGACTCAGGGTGCGGAGCTTGTCCTTGTCGGAGGACGAGACGCTCTTCGGCGGAATGCGCGCGATCTTCGCGACGATCGACTCGATGTCCGCCGTGCCTATGGTCTTCTTGCGCTTCGACGGCGGCTGCATACGCTGGTTGGCGCCGGCCTCGTCGATCACGTCGATGGCCTTGTCGGGCAGATGCCGGTCGGTGATGTAGCGGTCCGCCAGTTCGGCCGCGGCGCGCAGCGCCTTGGGCGAATAGCGTACGTTGTGGTGCTCTTCGAACGCCGTCTTCAGACCTTTCAGAATCTGCACGGTCTCCTCGACCGTGGGCTCGCGCACATCGATCTTCTGGAAGCGCCGCGCCAGGGCGCGATCCTTTTCGAAGATGCCGCGGTACTCCTGATAGGTCGTCGAGCCGATGCATTTCAGCTCGCCCGAGGCAAGCATGGGCTTGATCAGATTGGAGGCGTCCATCACGCCGCCGGAGGCCGCGCCCGCGCCGATGATGGTGTGGATCTCGTCGATGAACAGGATCGCGCCCGGCTCCTTCTTCAGCTGGGCGAGCACGCCTTTCAGACGCTTCTCGAAATCGCCGCGGTACTTGGTGCCGGCGACCAGCGCGCCCAGATCCAGCGAATAGATGGTCGCGTCCCGCAGGATCTCCGGAACCTCGCCGTCCACGATCATGCGTGCGAGGCCCTCGGCCAGCGCGGTCTTCCCGACACCGGCCTCGCCGACGAACAGCGGGTTGTTCTTGCGGCGCCGGCAGAGGATCTGCACCGTGCGCTCGATTTCCTCGCGGCGGCCGATCAGCGGATCGATCTTGCCGCGGCGGGCCATTTCATTGAGGTTGGTGGCGAAGCTCTCCAGGGGCTTGCGCGGTCCGCTCTCGGCGGCTTCACCCTCCTCGCCGGAACCGGTCGAGAGTTCCTCATTCTGCTCGCCGGCGACTTTGGAAATACCGTGGGAGATGTAGTTCACCACATCCAGGCGGCTGACGTTCTGCTTGTTGAGGAAGTAGACAGCCTGCGATTCCTGCTCGCTGTAGATCGCCACCAGCACGTTCGCACCCGTGACTTCCTTCTTGCCCGACGACTGCACATGGAACACGGCGCGCTGCAGCACGCGCTGGAAGCCCAGGGTGGGCTGGGTCTCGCGCGCGTCCTGGATCGGCAATACCGGTGTGGTCTCCTCCAGGAAACTGATCAGGTCGCGCTTGAGTGCCTGCATATCCGCGCCGCAGGCCCGCAACACCTCGGCTGCGGCCGGATTGTCCAGGAGAGCCAGCAGCAGGTGTTCCACGGTCATGAACTCGTGACGTTTCTCGCGCGCTTCCTTGAATGCGAGATTAAGGGTGAATTCCAGTTCCTTGCTCAGCATAAGATGTACCTCGCCCTCCCCTAGGCCTCTTCCATGGTGCACAACAGGGGATGTTGGTGACGCCGCGCGTATTCGCTGACCTGTGCGACTTTGGTCTCGGCGATTTCCCGGGTAAAAACCCCGCACACGCCTTTGCCGCGCGTGTGTACATGCAGCATGATCTGGGTCGCCTTCTCCCGACTCATGCCGAAAAAAGTTTCCAGTACCTGCACGACGAACTCCATTGGGGTGTAGTCATCGTTGAGCAGTACCACCTTGTAGAGCGGCGGCGGTTTGAGTTTGGGCTTCGACTCCTGGACGGCCAGCCCGTCTTCACTGCCCCGCTGCGTGAATTCGTTTGCCATGTGCCAAGTCTAACCGAATCCTGTCGGCGCAGGGCCTCCGCCTGCGGTGAGGCTCCAGCGGACCCCTGCGTCTAGACCTATCACAGTCCGAGTACCGGACGCAATTTGCGCCACGGGCCCTGATCCCCGGGGAGCTTGCCGACCGACGCCGTACAGCTCGACACCCGTGGGGGTTGAAGCCGGGGGTTGAAGCCGCTGAATACTTGACTATTTTAGTCTGTTGGATGAAAGTTGTAATCGGCGCATTCTTGCGTGCTGGAGAAGGAGGAGATTCCGGACGCTGGGCGGATTCCCCGGCAGCCGGGGTCGGAACAATACGAAGCGGATAGAGAAATCCGCAGATGTGAGCGAGGTAACCGCAGTCATGGCAACAGGTACGGTCAAGTGGTTCAGTAACGCCAAGGGGTATGGATTCATCTCTCCGGATGGAGGCGGGGAAGACGTATTCGCACACTTCTCCGCGATCGAGGCCGAAGGCTATCGCACGCTGAAGGAAGGCCAGAAGGTCGAGTTCGAGATCAGCGAAGGTCCGAAGGGGCTGCAGGCCTCGCGGATCCGCGCGCCGGGCGCCTGACACCGGCCCGCCCCGGCGGGTCGCAGCATCAGGGCTTTCCCACCCGCCCCCTGCGGTAGGCGCAAGGGGCGGTGAGAGTTCTTATTCCCGTCGTTTTCCCATTCAGGCCATCTTGGCGATGACCGCATCGCCGAACTGCGCGGACGACAGCTCCTGCGCGCCGGTCATGGCACGAGCGAGGTCACCCGTCACCGTCTTGGCCGCGATCGCGCCTGATACGCCGGCCACGATCAGCTCGGCCGCTTCCTGCCAGCCGAGGTGGCGCAGCATCATCTCCGCCGACAGAATCAACGACCCCGGATTGGCCTTGCCCTGGCCGGCGATGTCCGGTGCCGTGCCGTGAGTGGCTTCGAAGACCCCGACCGTATCCGAAAGATTGGCGCCTGGCGCGATCCCGATGCCGCCCACCTGCGCCGCCAGGGCGTCGGAGATGTAGTCGCCGTTCAGATTGAGGGTGGCGATCACACTGGAGGCCTCGGGCTTCAGCAGGATCTGCTGCAGGAACGCATCGGCGATGACGTCCTTGATGACGATTTCCCGCCCGGTACGGGGGTTGGTGAAACTCAAGGGACCGCCCCCGGTCTTTTCCTGCGCCCCGAATTCCTCGCGGGCGAGTTCATAACCCCAGTTCTTGAAGGCGCCCTCCGTGAATTTCATGATATTGCCCTTGTGCACCAGGGTCACCGAGTCGCGGTCCTGGTCGATGGCGTACTGGATCGCCTTCCGCACCAGGCGCACCGTCCCCTCCTTCGACACCGGCTTGATGCCGATGCCCGAGGTCTCGGGGAAACGGATCTTGGTCACGCCCATTTCGTCCTGCAGGAACTTGATGACCTTGGCCACCTCGGGACTTCCTGCGGGCCATTCGATGCCGGCGTAGATGTCTTCCGAGTTCTCACGGAAGATCACCATGTCGGTCTTTTCCGGCTCCTTGAGCGGACTGGGCGTCCCCGTGTAGTAGCGCACCGGCCGCAGACAGACGTACAGGTCCAGATCCTGCCGCAGCGTGACGTTGAGCGAGCGGATCCCCCCGCCGACCGGCGTCATCAGCGGCCCCTTGATGGCCACGGAGAATTCCCGGATGGCATCGATGGTTTCCTCGGGCAGCCAGACGTTGCCGCCATAGAGGCGGTTGGCCTTTTCGCCGGCGTAGAGCTCCATCCAGGCGATCCGGCGCTGCCCGCCGTAGGCGCGCTCTACGGCGGCATCCACCACCTTGCGCATCACCGGCGTCACGTCGATGCCGATGCCGTCGCCTTCGATGAAGGGGATGATGGGACGGTCCGGCACAGTGAGGGCATTGCCGGCGCCGACGCGGATGCGCTCGCCCTCGCCCGGAACTTGGATGTGCTGATAGGCCATTGGAGATTCCCGAAAAGTGAAAACGGCTGCGGATTCTACCATCCGCCGTACGGGGGCGCGACGCGGGAGTTACCCAAAAAAGAACCCCCGCCGGAGCGGGGGTTCGGATGGGGCGGTAATACCGCGGGGGTTTAGACTTCGCCGCCCGCCGCCTTGATGAGGGCTTCCTCGATGGCATTCGGGGCGCACATGATGTTGAAGAAGGTGGCGCCCGTCTCGCTGGCGACCATCGGCAGATGCGGCCAGCTGATAGCGATGCGGAAACGCGCATAGAGGGCGTAGACATCGCCGTCGGAGACCAGGATCTCATAGGGCAGGTGGCCGGTGGAACGCAGCTGATCGCGATCGACGCGGCTCATGATGTATTCATCGCCACTGCAGCCGTCCGTCAGAGCGACACCGAACACGGTCTCGTTCTTGCCGGGGATGTCGATACGGTAGACCTTGCTGGCACCGCCCTTGTTGGCGGCCAGGCCGGCCTCGACGGCGGCGACGGCCTCTTCATGGCTGTCGTATTCCGCGAGCTCGCTGGGATCGTCGAAGTATTCCATGCCGAACATGTAGTGATACTTGCGCAGATCCTTCTCGGCCAGCTGCTTGTCGCCGGTGCCGAATTCCTCCTTCTTGCCCAGCGCCGTCTGCAGGGCGTCAGCGGCGGCCTGCAGGTGGGCCGTATCCTCGATGCGGTAGGCGCTGCCGTAGTACAGCGGATTGGTGTAGGACACCTGGATCTCGTCGCCCACCTTGGTCAGGGTGACGCGCTGGCCGGCCGCGTAGCCGCCGAACTCGGAGCTGGCGGCCGCCTGCTTCAGGCCGTCATTGGTGATCGCCAGAACCAGGGCGCCCTCGTAGGGGGAATAGGAGCCGACGACTTCGAAACCGGCGCCGCTGATCTTCTGCTTGACTTCGTCGGCGACCTGCTGGATGTCCCCAGCGGTGGTGTAGGCAAGCGTGAACGGCTTCAGGGTATCGGCAGCGACGCTGGTGCCGGCGGCCGCAAAGAAGATCGCTCCGGCCAGACAGACTTTCTTCAGGGATGGGAACATGATGCAACTCCTCCGCATGTTTATTGTGATATCCGCAGGGGCCTCACGCCGCCCGGGAATTTTCTTATGCCCTGCTTTACCGCGACACCGCCGAGGCCTGATATTCTTCCGATCGGCGCCCGGGATGCCGCAGCCGCGCGAGGCGGTTCAAGGTCATGCGCTAGTTATTACCTTCTCACCGCGCAATGTCAAGCTCGCGGATGCCGTCCCCGGCATTTTTCCGGCGCCGGACCGGCTCCCGGCGGGAATTTGTTTTTCCATTTGATTTCAAATTTATGCGATCGATAGTTCAAGCAAATAAATGGCCTGTCCGGCGCGAGAATCGGACGCAGTTCGACGCCGCGCCGAGCGCTCGGCCGACAAGGACGCGTAACGATGGACCGTAACATCCACATCACGGTCGCGGCCATCGTGCACCGGGACGGTCGTTTTCTGCTGGTCGAGGAAAATGTCGACGGCGAGCTGCGGATCAACCAGCCCGCCGGGCACCTGGAACCCGATGAAACGCTGGTGCAGGCGGTCAGACGCGAGGCCCTCGAAGAGACCGCGCACCCCTTCGAGCCCGAAGCGCTGGTGGGAACCTATCTCTGGCGGGTGCCGGGCTCGGGCCTCACCTATCTGCGAACCGCCTTCTGCGGCGAGGTCGGTACGCCCGCCCCCGACGCCGTCCTCGACACCGGCATCGAACGCGCGGTCTGGCTGACCCGCGAAGAGATCGTTGCGCGCCGGCCGCAATGGCGCAGCCCCCTGGTCCTGCGCTGTGTCGACGACTACCTGGCCGGACGCCGCTACCCGCTCGATCTGCTGGTCAGCCTGCTGCCCGATGCCTGATCGCCCGCGACTGCTGGCATACGGCCTGCTGGCCGGCCTCGGCGCTCATTCCGCGGCGTGGGCGGCCGATGCCCCGCCGGCCGCGGGACGCTTCCTGGAAGTGTGTTTCCAGCACGGCTGCGCATCCACCGCCATCGTTCCCCTGGATGAGCGGATCCTGGCGGAACTCGGCGGGATCTTCGCCTCCGCGGACGACGGGGCGCAGGAACGGGCCGCGATCGCTCGCGGCATCGCCGTTGTGGAGCGCTACGTCGGCAGCCGCACGGGTACCGATCGCGATCTCGGCGGGACCTTCCCCGGGGCGTTCCGACAAGGGCAGATGGATTGCATCGACGAGTCGACCAATACCACCCGTTATCTGCGGCTGTTCGAGCGCGAAGGCTGGCTGCGCCGCCACGACGTGGCGATGCCGGCCACCCGCCTGCCCATCCCCGCCGGCTGGTGGCCCCACACCACCGCCGTCGTCACCGAACGCGGCACCGGCACGGCATTCGCCGTCGACAGCTGGTTCGAGGCGAACGGGCATCCGCCGTACATCGTCGAGCTGGGCGCCTGGCGCCGCGGCTGGAAGCCCGCGAGGGCGAACCCGTGAACCGGCGCGGGCGCGTCATCGTCGGCCTCTCCGGCGGCGTCGATTCGGCCGTCGCCGCCCTGCGTCTGCTGGAAGAGGGCCATGCGGTCGAGGGCCTGTTCATGAAGAACTGGGACGAGGACGACGCGGCCGGCCATTGTCCCGCCGCGGAGGACCTCGCCGATGCCGAGGCGGTCGCACGGCGACTCGGCATCCGGCTCCACCGCATCAGTTTCTCCACGGAGTACTGGGACCGCGTGTTCACCTATTTCCTCGCCGAATACCGCGCCGGCCGCACGCCGAACCCGGACGTGATGTGCAACAAGGAGATCAAGTTCCACGCGTTCCTGGACTATGCCCTGGGCCTCGGCGCGGACTTCATCGCCACCGGCCACTATGCGCGCCTGGAACGTTCCGAGGATGGCGTGCATCTGTGCAAGGGCCGCGACCCCGACAAGGATCAGAGCTATTTCCTGCACCTGCTCGACCAGTCGCAGCTCGCGCGCGCGCTGTTCCCGCTGGGTGAACTGCACAAGGCGGAGGTCCGCCGCATCGCCGAACGGGCGGGCCTGCCCAACCACGCCAAGAAGGACAGCACCGGCATCTGCTTCATCGGCGAACGCCGGTTCAACGCGTTTCTGGCGCGGTATCTGCCGGCCCGGCCGGGCGACATCGTCGACCTCGACGGCACGGTCGTCGGCAGGCACCAGGGGCTCATGTTCCATACCCATGGACAGCGCCAGGGACTGGGCATCGGCGGACGCCGCGGCGATACCGGCGAACCCTGGTACGTCGCCGGCAAGGACCTCGAACACAACCGCCTCATCGTGGTGCAGGGCAGGAATCATCCGGCACTGTTTCATCCCGCCCTGCGCGCCGAAACACCGCACTGGATCGACGCCGTGCCGCCCCGCCTGCCGCTGCGCTGTGCCGCCAAAATACGTTACCGCCAGGCGGATCAGCCCTGCACGGTCCGGAGCGAAACCGACGGCCGACTGCGGGTCGACTTCGACACGCCGCAGCGCGCCATCAC
This sequence comes from Gammaproteobacteria bacterium, assembly GCA_032907525.1. Lineage (GTDB taxonomy): Bacteria > Pseudomonadota > Gammaproteobacteria > Thiohalobacterales > Thiohalobacteraceae > JAHJQQ01. The sequence continues at coordinate 20,279 of JAJJPM010000181.1, read as the reverse complement.
CCCGGGCCAGGCCGTCGTCTTCTACCGGGATGACCGCTGCCTCGGCGGCGCGACCATCGCCGCCACCATCGATTGACGAATTCGCGCACCGTTTCCAACATCGCCGCCATGACTCACAGCCTCACCGACCGCACCCTGGCACTGGCCGCCCTGTTTCAGGCCGCGCAACTCGTCCAGCACGTCGCCCGCCGCGGACAGGCGGCCGAATCCGACATCAGGGTCTGCATAGACAGCCTGTTCAAGATCGATGCGCCATCCACGGCCGCGATCTTCGCCGATCCCCAGGGCCGCACCGGCCTCGCGACGGGCCTGAACACGCTGCTGGCACGGCTCGGCGCCGGGGGCGGCGCAGAGGAACTCGAAGTCACCCGCTACGTCGTGTCCCTGCTGCATTTGGAACGCAAGCTGGCGCACAACACCACCCTGCTGGAGACCCTGCGCACCGGCATCGAGCGCATCGCGGGCCAGGCCGAGTATTTCGCCTCGGCCACCCACGCGAACGTCATCGCCGCGCTCGGCGAGCTGTACCAGCAGACCATCAGCACGCTCCGGCCGCGCATCATGGTGCAGGGCGAGCCGGCCTATCTCGCCGACGCCGCCCGGGCGAGCCTGATCCGCGCCCTGCTGCTCGCCGGCATACGCGCGGCCGTCCTCTGGCGCCAGCTCGGCGGCAACCGCTGGCAACTGCTGCTCGGCCGCCGGCGGATCCTGGAAACGGCCCGACGATTGCTTCAGCAGTAGGGGCACGTCAGACCGCTGGCCGTCACGCGCCGGACAAGTTCGGTCGGCAACCACGCCGCCAAGAACACGCGGGACTGGCCCGTACCGGCCAAATAACGCATAATGGCGCGCTCTCACGAGGCCGAACCAAGCCACGGATTTAACACGCCAAATCCCAGGAGTACGCATGTCCAACAGCTTTTCCGCGCGCGGCAGCCTGAGTGTCGCAGGACGTACCTACGAGGTCTTCCGCCTGCCGGCGCTGGAGACGGAATTCAAGGTCTCCCGCCTGCCCTACTCGATGAAGGTACTGCTGGAAAATCTGCTGCGCTTCGAGGATGGCAAGACCGTCACCGCCGACGATATCCGCGCGCTGGCGAACTGGGATCCGCAGGAAGACCCGAACCTCACCGGCGGCCGCGAGATCGCCTTCCGTCCCGCGCGCGTGCTCATGCAGGACTTCACCGGCGTGCCCGCCGTGGTCGATCTCGCCGCCATGCGTGACGCCATGAAGGCGCTCGGCGGCGATCCGGACAAGATCAATCCGCTGCAGCCCGCCGAACTGGTCATCGACCACTCCGTGCAGATCGACGCCTTCGGCCGAAAGGATGCGATGGATCTCAACGCCAAGCTGGAATACCAGCGCAACCAGGAGCGCTACGCGTTCCTGAAATGGGGCCAGAAGGCGTTCTCGAATTTCAAGGTCGTGCCACCCGACACCGGCATCGTGCATCAGGTGAATCTGGAATACCTCGCGCGCACGGTGTTCGCGCAAGAGAACGATGGCGTGCTGCAGGCCTACCCGGATACGCTGGTCGGCACCGACTCGCACACCACCATGGTCAACGGCCTGGGCGTGCTCGGCTGGGGCGTGGGCGGCATCGAGGCCGAGGCGGCCATGCTCGGCCAGCCGGTGTCGATGCTGATCCCGCAGGTGGTCGGCTTCAAGCTCACCGGCAAGCTGCCGGAAGGCGCGACCGCGACCGATCTGGTGCTGACCGTGGTGCAGATGCTGCGCAGGCACGGCGTGGTCGGCAAGTTCGTCGAGTTCTTCGGCGACGGACTGGATCATCTCTCGCTGGCCGACCGTGCGACGCTCGCCAACATGGCCCCCGAATACGGCGCGACCTGCGGCATCTTCCCCGTCGACGCCGAGACGCTGAACTATCTGCGCCTGTCCGGCAGGCCCGACGAACAGGTCGCCCTGGTCGAGGCCTACGCCAAGGAACAGGGCATGTTCCGCGTCAAGGGCCAGCCCGACGCCGTCTACAGCAGCACGGTGGAACTCGACATGGGCACGGTCGAACCCAGCCTGGCCGGACCGAAGCGTCCACAGGATCGCGTGCCGCTCAAGCAGTCCAAGGCGATGTTCAACGATGCGCTCGCGGCGCTGAAGAAAGAACGCAATCTCGTCAGCAAGCCGGCGGTGGCGAACATCGGCGGCGGCGCGCATACGCTGACCGACGGCGCGGTGGTGATCGCCTCCATCACCTCCTGCACCAATACCTCGAACCCGTCCGTGATGCTCGGCGCCGGCCTGGTCGCCAAGAAGGCCGCCGCGCTCGGCCTGAAGGTGAAACCCTGGGTGAAGACCTCGCTCGCGCCCGGCTCGCAGGTGGTGACCGAGTACCTCAAGCAGGCCGGCCTGCTCGACGATCTCGAGACGCTCGGCTTCCACGTCGTCGGCTACGGCTGCGCGACCTGCATCGGCAACTCGGGCCCGCTGCCCGAACCCGTTTCCAAGGCCATCGCCGAGGGCAACCTCTCCGCCTGCTCGGTGCTGTCCGGCAACCGCAACTTCGAGGGCCGCGTGCACGCCGAGGTACGCATGAACTATCTGGCCTCGCCGCCGCTGGTGGTGGCCTATGCGCTGGCCGGCACGATGGACATCGATCTGTACAACGAGCCCATCGGCGTCGATCAGAAGGGCAACAAGGTCTTCCTGAAGGATATCTGGCCGACGCAGAAGGAAGTCAGCGACATCGTCGCCAGCGCGGTCAACCGCGAGGAGTTCACCCAGGTCTACGCCAACGTGTTCCAGGGCGAGAACCGCTGGACCGGACTCGCCTCGCCGGAAGGCCAGCTGTTCGCCTGGGACGACAGCTCGACCTACATCAAGAACCCGCCGTACTTCGAAGGCATCACCAAAACCCCGGACACCGTCGCCGACATCCGCGGCGCGCGCGCGCTGGCCCTGCTCGGCGACTCGGTGACCACCGACCACATCTCGCCGGCCGGTTCCATCAAGCCCGACAGCCCTGCCGGAAAGTACCTGCTGGAACACGGCGTGCAGCAGGGCGACTTCAACTCGCTGGGTTCGCGCCGCGGCAACCACGAGGTCATGATGCGCGGCACCTTCGCCAACATCCGCCTGCGCAACCTGCTCGCGCCCGGCACCGAGGGCGGCGTGACCCTGCACCTGCCCGACGGCGCGCCGATGTCGATCTTCGACGCGGCGATGCAATACCGCGACGAGAACATTCCGCTGATCGTGATCGCCGGCAAGGAATACGGCTCCGGCTCCTCGCGCGACTGGGCCGCCAAGGGCCCGCGCCTGCTCGGCATCCGCGCCGTCATCGCCGAGAGCTACGAGCGCATCCACCGCTCCAACCTGGTCGGCATGGGTATCCTGCCGTTGCAGTTCAACGACGGTGACGACGCCAGATCCCTGGGGCTCACCGGCCGCGAGGTCTTCGATATCGAAGGACTCGGCGACGGCTCCGCAAAGAACGTCACCGTGAAGGCCACCGCCGGGGACGGTTCGGTGAAGACCTTCACCGCCCGCGTGCGCATCGATACCCCGCAGGAAGTCGAGTACTACCGCCATGGCGGCATCCTGCAGTACGTGCTGCGGCAGCTGGCGGCGTGATTTGATATTTTTTGGAACCGCCAAGACGCCAAGGTCGCCAAGAAGGATTTTTCGAACCGCCAAGACGCCAAGAACGCCAAGAACGCCAAGAGTGATTGATTGGAAAGCAAAATCATATTCGCTTTTACAATAGCTATTCTTGGCGGACTTGGCGTCTTGGCGGTTCAAATTAGATTTTCTTGGTGCCCTTGGCGTCTTGGCGGTTCGACTTAAAGACTTCAAGAGAACGACCATGGACCTGACATCCCTTACCGCCGTTTCCCCCGTCGACGGCCGCTACGCCGGCAAGACCGAGTCGCTGCGGCCGATCTTCAGCGAATACGGGTTGATCCGCCACCGCGTGCTGGTCGAGATCCGCTGGCTGCAGGCGCTGGCGGCACACCAAGGCATTCCCGAGGTGCCGGCGCTGAGCGCGCACGCCACCAATATTCTCGACGGCATCTTCGCCAACTTCAGCGAAGAGGACGCGCGGCGCGTGAAGAACATCGAGCGCACCACCAACCACGACGTGAAGGCCGTCGAGTATTTCCTGAAGGAGAAGATCGCCGGCAACGCCGAACTGGAGGCGGTCAGCGAGTTCATCCACTTCGCCTGCACCTCCGAGGACATCAACAATCTCGCCTATGCGCTGATGCTGCGCGAGGCGCGCGGCCAGGTGCTGCTGCCGTTGATGGACAATGTCATCGACGCCGTCGTCGCCCTGGCGCACGCCAACGCCGAGCTGCCGCTGCTGTCACGCACCCACGGCCAGCCGGCGACGCCGACCACGGTCGGCAAGGAGATGGCCAACTTCGCCTACCGCCTGCACCGTCAGCGTGAACAGCTCACGCAGGTGCCGATGCTCGGCAAGATCAACGGCGCGGTGGGCAACTACAACGCACACCTGATCGCCTATCCCGAGGTCGACTGGCAGGCCTTCGCGGAACGTTTCGTGACCGATCTCGGCCTGGATTGGAACCCGTACACCATCCAGATCGAGCCGCACGACTACATCGCCGAAATGTTCGACGCCATCGCCCGCTACAACACCGTGCTGATCGATTTCGCGCGCGACGTCTGGGGCTACATCTCGCTCGGCTATTTCAAGCAGAAAACGGTCGCCGGCGAAGTCGGCTCCTCGACCATGCCGCACAAGGTCAATCCCATCGACTTCGAGAATGCCGAGGGCAATCTCGGCATCGCCAACGCGCTGTTCGCTCATCTGGCCGCCAAGCTGCCGATCTCGCGCTGGCAGCGCGACCTGTCCGATTCCACCGTGCTGCGCAACCTCGGCGTCGGTATCGCCCATACCGTCATCGCCCTGGAATCCCTCCTGCGCGGCATCGGCAAGCTGGAGGCCAACCCGGCACGCACGGCCGAGGATCTGGATGCCACCTGGGAGGTTCTGGCCGAGGCCGTGCAGACGGTCATGCGCCGCTACGGCATCGAGAAACCTTACGAAAAGCTCAAGGAACTGACCCGCGGCAAGGGCATCGACGCGGATTCCCTGCGCGCCTTCATCGACGGCCTCGACATCCCCGCCGACGCCAAGCAGCGCCTGCGCGGCCTCACCCCGGCCGGCTACATCGGCAACGCGGCCGAGCAGGCGCGGAAGATCTGAGAAAGATTATGGCCACGAAATCCACGAAACCCACGAACTGGATTTGATGTTTACAACATTAAATTTCGTGGGTTTCGTGGCCATATCGGGTTTCTCTTTGCGCGCCCTTGCGGCATCATCGGCCTATGACAGCCGATTCCGCCGACACTGAAGACGCCGGTTATCTGGTGGCGCCCGCCGACTGGCCGGGCGACGAGTCCGCCATCCGCGCCATCCGCACGGCCGTGTTCGTACGCGAACTCGGCATTCCGGATGAGTTGGAGTGGGACGGCCTCGATCCCGACTGCGCGCACCTGCTCGCCTACGACATGGCCGGCCATCCTGTCGGCACCGCGCGCCTGCAGGCCGACGGCCACATCGGGCGCATGGCCGTGCTGTCCGAGTGGCGCGGACGGGGAGTCGGCGGCGCGCTGCTGCTGATGCTGATCGACCTCGCCGTGGCGCACGGACTCGACGAAGTCTTCCTCGACGCCCAGACCGCGGCGGCCGGTTTCTATCACCGGCACGGGTTCATCGCCTCCGGCGACGAGTTCGAGGCGGCCGGCATCCCGCACATCCGCATGACACGCTTCACGGCCGACCCCTGAGGCGTCCGGGAGGATCGCAACCATGAGCCCGTCACCCTTCAGCGAACGCCCCGAAACCGGCTGCATCCTCGGCGAGACCGCCGGCGACTTTACGCTGGGCAGCCGCGACGACAATCGTCAGGCGGCTGCCCTGCTCGCCGCCCAGGCACGCCGGCAGATCGACCTGTTCACGCCCGATCTGGAACCGGCGCTGTACGACCAGTCGCCGTTCCTGGATGCGCTCACCCAGCTGTGCCTGAGCAGCCCGCGCGCCCGGATACGCGTGCTGGCCAAGGACTTCGAGCGCACCATCAAGGACGGCCATCGTCTGGTTGAGCTCGCCCGGCGGCTGAGCAGCTACATGGAACTGCGCAAGGTGCACACCGATTACCAGGAGAACAACGAATCCTTCCTGCTGGTCGACGACTACGGTCTGCTGCACCGTCGCCACGCCGCGCGCTTCGACGGCAGCTTCAGCTGCAAGGCGCCGCTGGAGGTGCGTCGCCTGCGCGCCTTCTTCGACGAAGTCTGGGACCGCAGCGAACCTCAGGCCGATCTGCGGCGCCTGCACCTGTGACCGCCACCCGCCCCCTCGCCGCGCTGTTCGCACTGCTGCTCGCGCTGCTGAGCGCGGCCGCCACGGCGGCCGACCGCATCGAGGTCGTTACGCTGCAGAACCGCAGCGCCGAGGAGCTCATGCCGCTGATCCGTCCCATGCTGGACGAGAGCGAGGCACTGAGCGGCACCGGCTACCGGCTCATCGTGCGCGCCACGCCGCAGCGCCAGGAGGAGATCCGCGCGCTGATCGCGCAACTCGATCAGGCCGCCCGGCAGCTGCGCATCAGCATACGCCGCGCCGCCCATGAGGAAATCGAACGCGAGGGTATTCGGGGCGCGGTCGATATCGGCGCCGCCGGCGGCGAGGTCGAGGCCCGCGGCCGGGCCATCGTCCGCAGCACACGCGACAAGGACGGCGAAGGCAACTACTACGAGGTCACCGCCCTCGAGGGCACACCCGCATTCATCCACACCGGCGAGGCGTTTCCCGTGCCGTCCCGGAGCGGCCATGTCGTCGACGGCCGCATCGTCATCATGGAAGGCATCGATTACCGGGAACTCAGTTCGGGTTTCTACGCCCTGGCGCGCACCCACGACGGCGAGGTCACCGTGGATATCAGTCCGCAGCGCGAAGTCCTCGACCCGCGCGGCAGCGGCCGCATCCGAAGCACCGCGCTCGTCACCACGGTGCGCGGACGGCTCGGCGAATGGCTGGAGCTCGGGGGCACCGCCCGGCAACGCACGCAGGAAGGCGGCGGCCTGCTGCGCAGTACGCGCAGCCGCGACGCCGCCCAGCAGACGCTATGGCTCAAAGTGGAGGTGGCCGAATGAGCGTCGGCGCGCCACTGCCCCGCACCCCGCCGCGGCGCCATCTCGCGCCGCGACCGGCGTCCGTCATTCGACCTTGATGCTGCGACGCTTCGCAGCCTCTTTCTTCGGCAGAACCAGTTCCAGGATGCCGTCCTTGAAGTTCGCCTTGGCCTTGCTGCCGTCGACGTCGCCCGGCAGCGCCACGGTGCGCGCGAAACTGCCCTGGCTGATCTCGCAGCGATAATAGTCGCCCTTCTCCTCCTTGCTCTCCTGACGCGTCGAACCCTTGATGGTCACGGTGTTGTCGGTGACCGAGACATCCAGGTCCTTTTTGTCGACGCCCGCGACCTCCGCCCGAACGACGATCTCGGACTCGCGATCGATGATATCGACCTTGGGCAGCCGGCCTTCGAACGGCATCTGAAGCTGCGGCCAGCCCGCGTGCACGGGACGAAGCCAGCCGCTCGGAAAGGCGCTCTCGAACCAGCGGTCCCATTCCTCGAAGGGGCTGAACACGTGCGGCGCACGTATCGCCTGCGGCCCGTTGCCGCCCTTCTGCAGTTCCGTCTTCTGTTCCTTTGCCATTGTCCTGACCCTCCTTACTGATGCATTGCCCGGGACACCCACATCCCGCTTTCAGTGTAGGAGACGATCGCGGATTTTGCGCTGACGCTTATCAGGACCCTCGGCGATCGCTTCCCGACATCCGGCCGCATCATCCGAGCGCAACGGGGAACGGCCGTTCGCACCTCCTTTGCGCCAAATCAAAGTTGCCACCTCGTCGCGGATTTAGTATGAAACCGTAGACCGCCGTCGGCGGACCCGAGTTCGCGACCCAGAGGTCAGTCATGAGCCTGCGCAGGCAAGACACGGGACACCCCACCGCGGACGCCATCAACAGCGTCCTGGCCGCGGAGCGCGACGCCAATCAGGCCATCGCCGAAGCCAGAACCGAAGCCGGACGCATCCTCGACACCGCCCGTCAGCGCGCCGCCCGTATCCTCCAGCGCGCCGATGCCCGCATCACCTTCAGCCACCTGCGCTGCAGCCACGGTGTGGCGCGGGCCATCGATGCCCAGGTCCTCGCCCATCACCGCCAGCTGGCCGAACTCAGTCAGCGCCTGGACCTGGACGACGCGCAGATCGATGCCATCGTCGGGGCGCTCGCCGCCGAGCTCACCGGCGGCGCATCGGGGCGCGGAGGCGGCGCATGACGCGCGGCCGCTACGACTACATCCAGGCGCGCCTGCAGGCGCGGCACGGCCGGCGTCCCGACGCCGCACTGTGGCAGCGTCTGGGCGCCCTGCGCGATCTCACGCTGTTCCTGCAGACGGCCCGCGCCAGCGGCCTGCGCCCCTGGCTGGACGGCTTCACCCCGGAGACACCGGCACACCGCATGGAACAGCTGCTGCGCCAGCGCTTCCGCGCCGAGGCCGCCCATGTGGCACGCTGGCAGCCGGTGCCCTGGCAGGCCGCCACCGCCTGGATCGCTCATTGGATCGATCTGCCCGCCCTGGGCGGACTGCTGCGGAACGAGCGCACGCCGGAATGGATGCTGAACGACCCCGATTACGGGACGCTCGCGGAATTGCCGCGGGCCGCACGCACCGAAGCCCTGCAGCACGGCCGCTGGGCCGAGCTGGGGACAGAACTCGGACGGGGGCACGGCACGCTGCGCGAGGCCTGGTTCGCGCGCTGGCGCCGGCTCTGGCCGCACGGCGACGCCCGTGCCCGGCCGCAGGTCGAGCACCTCGCCGAGGCCCTGGGCCACCCGCAGGACGTTCCGGCCGCCTCACCGGCCCAGGAGGCCATGCTGCGGGAACGGTGGCGCAACTGGCTGAACTTCCGCTTCCGGCAGATGCCGCGCGCGCCCGTCACCAGCCTGCTGCACCTGTTCATGCTCGCCCAGGACATGGAACGCCTGCGCGGCGAACTGCTGCAGCGTCGCCTGTTTCCGGACGCGGCTCCGGAGGACCTCCATGAGCCTGCGGCCTGAATCCGCGCGCTGGTTCGAGTGCCTGATCGCCCGGGACGATCTGGCACCGACCCTGGAAACGCTGGCCGCCGGCAGTCAGATCCAGCTCGAAACCGACATCCCTGCGGAAGACACGGATACCCTGACAGACCTCGGCACGCTGCTCGAGGATTACCATCACCTCGCCCAGCGCTATCACCTCTACTGGCCGCCGGCGGCACCGCCGGCCAGCGTCGCCGGTCCGCCGGGCAGGGTCCTGCGCCGCGCCCTGCAGATCCTGCGCGAATGGGCGGTGCAGGCGGATCCCGTCATCGCCGAACTGGAGCGTCTGGAGGCCGAAGACAGGGACATGCAGCGCCTGCACGAGTGGCTTGCCGCCGTACAGCGCCAGGATGTCGCCGTGGACGTCGGCGCTCTGGCCAACAGCGGCCCGCTGCTGGCCACCCTGCTGTACCGGGTCGCCGCGCAGACCGAACTCCCCGTCCTGCCCGGTACCTGGTTCCGCTGGGACATCCCCCAGGCGGACGGGTACTTCACCCTGCTGATCGGCCCCGCGGCGGAACGTGAGGCGGTGGAACACGAGCTGAGTGCCCAGCGCGTGCGCCGCATACCGCTGCCGGCCCGGCTGCACGGCACGCCCCGCGCGGCCGGCGGTCAGATCGATGCCAGGCTGCAGGTGCACGCCAAGCGCCGCAAGGACCTGCAGAGCGCCCTCGCAGCGCTGCACGAGGCCTTCGATCTCGCCGCGGCGCTCGGCGAGATCGCGCGCCTGGAATGGTTCCTGCGCCATGTGCGCTATCAGCCGAGCGGTGTGAACCTTGCGTGGGTGCGCGGCTGGAGCAGCGCGCCGGCGGCGGACGACCTGCAGGCCCGGCTGGCCGCCGCCGGCGTACGGGCCCTGGTCCAGTTCGCACCGGCCCCGCCGGACCGTACACCGCCGCTGGTGCTGCGCAACCCGCGCTGGGCGCGCGCCTTCGAGCTCTTTCCACGCCTGCTCGGCATGCCCTCGGCGCAGGAGGCCGATCCCAGCCGCATCCTCGCCCTGGTGGTGCCGCTGCTGTTCGGCTACATGTTCGGCGACCTCGGTCAGGGTCTGGTGCTGCTGATTGCCGGCCTGCTCCTGCGCAGACGCCTGCCCGCGGCGACGATCCTGATACCGGCTGGCGCCAGCGCCATGCTGTTCGGCCTGCTGTTCGGCAGCGTGTTCGCGCGCGAGGACCTGATACCGGCGCTGTGGCTGCATCCGATGGGCGAACCGTTGCTGGTGCTGGGCATCCCGCTGGTGTTCGGCGCGTCGTTGCTGCTGCTGGGCCTGGTGCTCAACGGCCTGGAGGCCGCCTGGCGCGGCGAAGTGCGTCACTGGTGGTGGCGGGAAGCGCCGGTGATCGCCCTGTACGTCGGTCTGCTCGCGCTGTTCGTCCACCCGGGCGCCGTCTACGTCCACCTCGTGGGTCTGCCCTGGCTGCTGATCGGCGCGCTGGTCGTCGGCCGCGGCCGCCCGCTCGCACGCATCGGCCTGGCCGTCGGGGAGCTGGTCGAGCAGATCTTTCAGCTCGCCGTGAACACCCTGTCGTTCGCGCGCGTCGGCGCGTTCGCGCTGGCGCACGCCGGTCTGTCGCAGGCGGTCGTCGGGCTCGCCGACATCGCCGGCAACGCCGCCTGGCTGGTGCTGGTGGTGGGCAACGTGTTCATCCTCGCGCTCGAGGGACTGGTGGTGTTCATTCAGACCACGCGCCTGGTACTGTTCGAGTTCTTCATCCGCTTCCTGCGCGGCGAGGGACGCGGCTTCACCCCGCTGCCGGCCCCGGATTACCTGGCCTTCACCGCTACAAGGAGTCAATCATGAAACGGCCCGTCATCGCCATCGCTCTGACACTGTTCGCCGGCCTGCTGTGCGCGGTCGGCACCGCGTTGCTGTTTCTGGATCCCGCCATGGCCGCCGAGGAAACCGCCGCCGCCCGGCTCCTCGATCCGGGCATCGTGCAATGGGGCTATCTCGCCGCGGCGCTCGCGACGGGCCTGTCCTCGCTGGGCGCGGGCTTTGCCGTCGCCAGCGTCGGCAGCGCCGCCATCGGCGCGGTCACCGAGAGACCCGAACTGCTCGGCCGCACGCTGATCTTCGTGGGTCTGGCCGAGGGTATCGCGATCTATGGCCTGATCGTGTCCATTCTCATCCTGAACCGTCTCGGCTGATGGACGCGCCCGTCTACATCGGCGAGGAACTGAGCGCCACCGGCTACCGGCTGGCCGGGGCGGATACCTTCGTGGCAAACGGCGCGGCCGAGGTCGAGGCGTTGATCGAGGATGCCCTGGCGCGCAGCCCGCTGGTGCTGCTCGGCGCCGCCGCCGCCGCGGCGTTGCCGCCGGCGCGCCTGCACGCCCTGCTGCGCGGCCTCAGGCCGCGGGTGGTGGTGGTGCCCGACATCGGCGATCCCACCCCGCCGCCGGACCTGTCGTCGTGGCTGCGTGGCCAGCTGGGTATGGCGGGCACATGAACCCGAAAGTCATTCTGGCCAGGGGACCCCACGGCATGACGCCTTCGATCTTGTCCGTGTTTTTCCGCGCGCGTCCGTGGCAAGCGGGGTCTGCAGGATGAACGACACCGTCGACGTTCCGCGCGAGGCACTGATCGAACTGATCACGGCGACCCGCGATGCGCACAGCGCCGAGATCCTCGAGCAGGCGCGCCAGCAGGCGCGGGCACGCATCGCCGGCGCCTTCCGGGAAGCCCGGCAACGCGTCAGCCGTGCGATCGAAGAAGAACGCGTGCGCGCCCGCGGCCTGCTCGCCGTCAACGAAGCACGCCTGGAGACACACAACCGCCAGCGCTATCAGGATGCCGTGCAGCACATGCTGTCGCGGGCGCGGCATCGCCTCGGCGCCGCGCTGCTCGCGCGCTGGCGGGATGATCAGCAGCGCAGGCAATGGCTGGAGCATCTGCTCGACCAGGCGTTGCGGCGCCTGCCGAAGGCGCGCTGGGAGATCGAGCATCCGGCCGGCTGGGATGGTGCGGAGATCGCCGCCTGGCTCGACCGGATCGCCGGGCACACCGGCGCGCGTCCGCTGCTCAGGGGCGATGCGCGCATCGCCGCAGGCCTGCGCATCCAGGCGGATGGCGCCTGCCTGGACGGCACGCTCGACGGCCTGCTTGCCGATGAACGCGCCGTGCAGGCGAAGCTGCTGGCGCTGCTGGAAGCGGCGCTGCCGAAGGCCGTTCCGGGAGTGAAGCCATGAACCGCCACACCACCCACTCTCCAAACTACGGAGCATTGCGGGGAGAACAGCGATGAGCGAGGCACGCCTGTCGTGGATCAGCGGTCCGGTGCTGCGCGCCCGTCCGCAGGGGCCGTTCGCGGTCAACGAGGCCGTGCTGATCGGCGAGCAGCAGCTGCTTGGCGAAGTCATCCGCCTCACCGAAGACGAAATCGTCGTGCAGGTGTACGAAGACACCACCGGCCTGCGCCCTGGAACGGCAGTGCGCGGCACGGGGCAGCCGCTGGCGGTGGACCTCGGCCCCGGCCTGCTCGGGAACATCTTCGATGGCCTGCTGCGGCCGCTGGCCGGCATGGAATCCATCCACGTGCAGCCGGGCATGTGGAAGCGTGCGCCTGGACTGTTCCCCTTCACGCCCACGGTACGGCCGGGCGAGGAGCTCGAAGGCGGTGCGCTCATCGGAGAGATCCTGCCGAAGGAGGCCATGCGCCAGCACGCCCTGCTGCCGCCGGACAAACGCGGCACGGTGGTGCAGATCAAGCCCGCCGGCAGCTACAGCGAGGATGACACCGTCTGCGTCGTCGAGGACAACGGCGAACGTCACGACATCCGCATGCGCCATGCCTGGCCGGTGCGCATTCCGCGCCCGATCCGCAGGCGCCTGCCCGCCGATCGTCCCATGCTCACCGGCCAGCGCATCCTCGATGCGCTGTTCCCCCTCGCGCGCGGCGGCAAGGCGGCCCTGCCCGGCGGCTTCGGCACCGGCAAGACCGTGCTGCAGGAAAGCCTCGCCAAGTGGTGCGACGCGGACGTGATCGTCTACGTCGGCTGCGGCGAGCGCGGCAACGAAATGGCCGGCGTGCTGCACGAATTCCCGCAGCTGCAGGATCCGCGCAGCGGCCGCGCACTGATGGAACGCACGGTGATCATCGCCAACACCTCGAACATGCCGGTGGCCGCACGCGAGGCGAGCATCTACACTGGCGTGACCGTCGCGGAATACTTCCGCGACCAGGGGCTGCACGTCGCGCTGATGGCCGACTCCACCAGCCGCTGGGCCGAAGCCCTGCGCGAAGTCTCCGGGCGGCTCGGCGAACTGCCCGGCGAAGGCGGCTACCCCGCCTACCTGAGTTCGCGTCTCGCGGACTTCTACGAGCGCGCCGCGCGCGTTGAGACGCTCTCCGGCGCGGAAGGCTCGCTCAGCATCATCGGCGCAGTGAGCCCGCCGGGCGGCGATTTCTCCGAGCCGGTGACCACGCACACCAAGCGCTATGTGCGCAGCTTCTGGGCGCTGGACCGTGGCCGTGCGCAGGCACGCTTCTATCCGGCCGTGCATCCCCTGCAGTCCTACACGGAGGACGTCGACAGCATGGCCGTGTGGTGGAAGGCCGAGGGCAGTCCGCACTGGGCCGATCACCGCCGCCGTTTCCTGGAGATCCTCGAAGAGCAGACGCGTCTGGAACGGATGGCGCGTATCGTCGGCAAGGATTCGCTGCCGCCTCGCCAGCAGGCCGTGCTGCTGTGCGGCGATCTCATCAACCAGGCGTTCCTGCGCCAGTCCTCGTTCTCGCCCATCGACCGCTACGCCTCGCCGGCGCGGCAGACGGCGATGATGAATCTCATCGTCCGCTTCATCGAGGAAGCATTGCGGCTGGTGGACGCCGACGTGCCGCTCGCGGCCATCACCGGGCTGCCGGTCCTGCGCAGACTGCAGCGCATGGGCGAGGACATCGCCGAGCAGGCGCTGGACGAATTCCAGACCCTCTCGCGCCAGCTCGAAACCGAACTGGGCCAACTCGAAGGAAGTCCCCAACATGCACGCTGAACTCTCCCTGGCCGGCGCCGCCACCGGCATCGACGGGCCGCTGCTGTTCCTGCGGCGCATGCTGGATGTGGGCCTGAATGAATCCGTCGAGGTGATCGGCATCGATGGCCGCGCCCGCCTCGGCCGCATCGCCGCGCTGGACGAGGAATTCATGACCGTGGAGGTGCTGGAGTCCACCCAGGGCCTCACGCTCGGCGAGACGCGCGTGCGCTTCCATGCCGAGCCGCTGCATTTCAGTCTGGGCCCGGACATCCTCGGCCGCGTGTTCGACGGCGTCGGCCGCGTCATCGACGGCGGCCCGCCCATCGCCGCGCATCAGCGCCTGCGCATCGAAGGCCTGGCGGTGAACCCCGCCAGACGCGCCATGCCGCGCGACTTCATCGAGACCGGCATCTCCACCATCGACATCATGAACAGTCTGGTGCGCGGCCAGAAGCTGCCGATCTTCTCCGGCGGCGGACTGCCGCACGATCGGCTGGCAATCCAGATCGCGCAACAGGCAAGACTGCGCGGTGAGGGTGCCGGGAGTTTCGCCATCGTGTTCGTCGGTATCGGTATTCCGCACGACACCGCCGAATCGTTCCGCCAGGCGATGGAGAAGAGCGGCGCCCTGGCACGTACCGCGCTGTTCCTCAACCTCGCCTCCGACTCCAGCGTGCAGCGCCTGCTCACGCCGCGTTTTGCGCTGACCGCCGCGGAATACCTCGCCTTCGAGCTCGGCCAGCACGTGCTGGTGATCCTGACCGACCTCACCAACTACTGCGAGGCGTTGCGCGAAGTCTCCGCGAGTCACGGGGAGATTCCCAGCCGCAAGGGCTATCCCGGCTATCTGTATTCGGATCTCGCGACGCTGTACGAACGCGCCGGAACCGTGCACGGCCGCACCGGCACACTGACGCAGATGCCGATCCTGACCATGCCCTCGGACGACATCAGTCATCCCATCCCCGACCTGTCCGGCTACATCACCGAAGGCCAGATCGTGCTCGACCGTGAACTGACGCGCCGCGACATCTATCCGCCGGTGAAAGTGCTGCCGAGCCTGTCGCGCCTGATGAAGGACGGCACCGGCAAAGGCTTCACCCACCCCGATCATCCCGACCTCGCCAATCAGCTCTATGCCGCCTATGCGCGCGCCACCCAGGTGCGCGTGCTCGCCAGCGTGGTCGGCAGCGAAGGCCTGACCGGGACCGACCGGCTGTACCTGCGCTTCGGCGAAGGCTTCGAAGGCGAGTTCGCCAACCAGGGCAATCAGCGCCGCGCACTGGAACAGAGCATGGAGATCGGCTGGCGGCTGTTGAGCCTGCTGCCGCACGGCGAGCTGCACCGCCTGACCGACGCCCAGATCGCTGCGCATATCGAGCCCCTGCGCGAGGCCGCCCGTGCTTAGCCCCGACCGCCTGCCGACCCGCACCACCCTGCTCGAGCTGCGCGAGGAGCGTCAGATCATGCAGGAAGGGTATCGGTTCCTCGACGAGAAGCGGTTGCTGCTCGCCGCCGAGATCCTGAAGCAGCTGACGCGCTACGAGGAGCACATGGCACGGTTCCAGGTCCACCAGCGGCAGGCTGCGGAGTTGTTGCGCGCCGCCGTGGTCCGGCACGGTCTGGAAGCGCTGAGCCTCTATCCGAGCGCCCCGCCCGCCGCGCCTGCCGAACCCCGCCGCTACAGTTTCCTGGGAGTGCAACTGCTCGAGAGCGCGGACGATACCGATCCGCCGCTACCGGAGACCACCCCGGCCGAAGATCCCTCACCGCAGGCCCGGCGTTGCGCCGAGGTGTTCCACCGACTGCTGCTGCAGGCACGTGATCTGGCCCTGCTGTCCGGGAATCTGCATCGACTCATCGACGACTACCGCCGCACCGAACGGCGTGCCAGGGCGCTGGAAGACGTATTGCTGCCCGAGACGCAGGAGGCCATCCGCGATCTCGAGGAGCGTCTCGACGACCTCGATCAGGAGGAGGCGATCAGAGTGCGGTTGAAGACCGGGACCAAGGTCTAGCGGCCAAGACCGGGCCGGCCGTTTCTCGCACATCGCCTTGCAAAGAGAAAGCGGCCCGAAGGCCGCTTTTTCATATGCGCAGAGGATATACCGGTTGCGTCAGGTGGTGCGCTTGCGCTTGGCGACGCCCGCCAGCCCGATCAGGCCGGAACCGAGCAGCCAGACAGCCGCCGGGACAGGCACGGGCGTCATGCTGAAATCACCCCAGACACCGGAAACGGTCAGATCGTAGCCGTATTCCCAGCCGAAGAAAAAGAGATTCTGGGAGTCAAACGCGTGGGGATAAAGCTCGTCACCGCTGTCGAACTCCGCACTGAAGTTGAAGCCGGTGAACGCCCCACCGTTGAAGGTAAGGTTGGGACGGCTGTTGGAAAGGGTGTAGTTCGAGTCGCTCTGCTCGGTGAAGGACACGTTCGGGAAACTGATCGCCAGGGTGTTCCCCGTACTCTGGTCGAAAGACACCGTCCCGGTCCCGCCACTCAGTACGCTGTCATCGAACGTGCCGGTGACGGTGACGGTGTCGCCGACGCCGACCCCAAAGACATTGCCGGCCACTGTATACACGTCGGTGGTTCCCGTCAGCGTGAAGTTGACCAGCGCCGCGTGGGCGCCCGTCGTCCCCAATGCCATGCAGCACGCAACCAGGGCGGCACAACCCGTTTTTCTGAACATTGGCATGGATCTCTCCTCCAAAACCGCTTTTCTTGGTCTGTATTATTCAGTCTGGTACGCAAGGTCTGGACGGCGCACCGACCGTTATCAAAGCAATATCCTGTTTCAATATCCCAGCGAAGCGCAGGCGGCGATGACCTGAGTGTAACAGCTCTGCGCCACCTCCGGCGAGTCGATCTCGAAACGCCGCGAGAGCCTCGGCACCACCGTGGTGTCGGTGTAGCCGCACAACGCCGGCTGGCGGCCTATATCGATCGTCGCGAACTGCAGGTTCGTGGTATTGCGGATCTGCGCCGTGGTCGCATCGGATGCGCAGAAGCTCGAATCACCACCCGCGATCCGGGCCGTGATGTCCGCCAGTTCCGCCTCCGTCCAGCACGGGCAGGGCACCTTCACGCAGGGCATGTCCGGATCGCCCGGCTGCATCTTCTTGCGGTAGTTGGCCAGGATCTTGTTGTTCGGCGGCTCCTTGTTGCCCACCAGGTCCAGATCCTGTGCCTCGCAGTAGGCGACGCACAGACCGTACAGGCCGGGCGTCCCGCCCTGCAGGATGTCACAGACGCCCTCGTTGGCCGGCGTCTCGCCATCGGGCGTGTTGGCCGAAGCCGTGCCGCTCACAGCCCCCTGCCCCAGCACCAGCACCATCGTGAACAGGAAGGCCGCGAAACCGCCCGCCCCCAGTCGTCCAGCATGATTCATCGGTCGTGCCCCCCCAGCTCGTTGGTTGGACTTGCCGCGGTCGGCCGCGGCGAGCGCTTGTTCTTCGGCACCGCTTGACCAGCAGGATCTATGCCAGATACAAATATTTATATTTAAATACAAATGGTTATAGCATGAAAACCAAAACACCCAGGGGCCGGACTGACAACTTTTCCGACACAACGGTGCCCGAACGAACTGCCGACTTCCGGTAATTTGCGCGCGGTAACAGAAGCTTACTTGGAGTATCGGCGACAGTCCTACAACTGTCAGCCAACCCGACATTTCAGATCGTTTCCGACTTTTATCAACCCGAGAACCGCGACTGCCACGGAATCACACGGAAGAACACCGACGGGATCGTCCGCTTCACACAGCCGGGCCCCTCACCCGTCGGGTATTGCATCGTAACGTCGCGGCAACGCGGCATTTCAACGTCTTCCCTATGTTTCCGCGGCTGGGCCGAGCTTTTTAGGCTCAAACAATCCCGGCAAAGCGCCCCAGCAACGCGAGTTCCCAATTGATGAGTATGAGATAGGCGAGCACGGCGACACGCAGAAGCACTTCGCCGCGGATGCGGAAGACGTGCTGCCGCGCCAGGATCACCAGCAGGCCCGCGCAGATGCCGGTAACCAGGGTTTTGATGAACACGAACAGCCGCAGATCGATGCCGATCAGCAGAGCCATGAAGGGATTGATCTCGGTCGCCCCCTTGTGAAGCAATTGCAGGGTCAGGGCCGCATCTAGGCAGGACAGACAGAGCAGCCCGACGATCCAATAGCGGTAATGGGGCGGATGGACGTCCAGAACGGCCGCCTCGCCTTCCCGCCGCGCGTGGCGCCGCCGTTGCCGCCACATGCCGTGCCACAGCGTGCGCAGCGTGAAGGTACGGCGGTCGGCGGCATCGCGCCGTTCCCGCGGCAGATCGGCGATGGGATAGGGGTACTGCATTACGCACCTCGCGGCATGGAACGGTGAACGCGGACTCGGTGCCGCAGCCGGCGATCCGTCCATGGTCGGGAATCGACACCCTGCCCAAAGCCTGCCACAGCCGCCCCGCGCCTGACAACTCTCCGTCGCCTTGTGCGCGTTCCCGTCGTCGACTACCTTTCAGAAGGCATCCCCGCATCATCGGGCACCGTCGGAGGTTCACATGCGCCCCGTCCTTATGCTCGGTTCGGCCGCAGTACTGTTCGCGGTATCCGCCCCCGGAGCGGCCCAGGAGACCGGCGAGATCCTGCGCGGTCAGATACTCGCGAGTACCTGCTTCACCTGTCACGGGACCGACGGCAAGAGTCCCGGATCCATTCCCTCGATCGCAGGCATCCCGGCCGATTCCCTGCGCCGGACGCTGCAGGAATTCCGCGACGGACGCCGGCCGGCGACAGTCATGGGACGCCACGCCACCGGCTACAGCGACGAGGAGATCGCCTCCATTGCGGACTATCTGAGCCGCATCCGGTAGCGCCGCATCCACGCAGGAGGGTCCGACATGACGGTCAATCGCAGACGGTTTCTGGGTTACCTCGGCACGGGCGCGATGCTGGCGGCGCTGCCGCCGTGGCATGGAGCGCGCGCCGCGCCGGCCCGCGTCGTGGTGGTCGGCGGCGGTTTCGGCGGCGCCACCTGCGCGAAATACCTGCGCCGCTACGACGCGGAGATCGACATCACGCTCGTCGAAGCCAGTCCGCAGTATGTCACCTGCCCGGGCAGCAATTGGGTGCTCGGCGGCCTGCGCGGAATGGCGGACATCACGCACAGCTACAATGGCCTGAAGGCCCGTGGCATCGACGTCGTGGCCGCGCGCGTCCAGGGCATCGATGCCGAGAAGCGCCGCATCACGCTCGACAACGGCGATGCACTGGCCTATGACCGGCTGGTGGTCGCGCCGGGCATCGATTTCAAGTGGAACAGCATCGAGGGCTACGATGAAAAGGCCGCGGAGGTCCTGCCGCACGCCTACAAGGCCGGTCCTCAGACGGAACTGCTGCGCAGACAGCTCGAAGCCATGCCCGACGGCGGCGTGGTCGTCATCTCCATTCCCGGCGATCCCTTCCGCTGCCCGCCTGGCCCGTACGAACGCGCCAGTCTGATCGCGCATTACCTGAAGACCCGCAAACCCAAGTCGAAGCTGCTGTTGCTCGACACCAAGGACAAGTTCTCCAAACAGGGGTTGTTTCAGGCGGCGTGGAAGGAACGCTATCCCGGCATGATCGAATGGGTGCCGGGGACGCAGGGTGGCAAGGTCGAGCGCATCGATGTGGATAAGCGTACGGTCTACACGCAGGAAGGCCTGGAGTCGCACCGCGGCGACGTCGTCAACATCATCTGCCCGCACCATGCCGGTACGCTCGCGCATGCCGCCGGGCTGACCGACGACAGCGGCTGGTGCCCGGTGAATCAGGCCAGTTTCGAGTCCACGATCCACCCCAACATCCATGTGATCGGCGATGCCTGCATCGCCGGCGCCATGCCGAAATCGGGACACTCGGCCAACAACCAGGCGAAGATGTGCGCGGCCGCGATCATCGCCCTGTTGCGCGAGCAGACGGTACCGATCCCTTCGCACGTCAACACCTGCTACAGCCTGGTGGCGCCGGATTACGGAATCTCCGTCGCCGCGGTCTATCACCTCAAGGACGGGAATATCCAGGCCGTCGCAGGCTCCGGCGGCGTCAGTCCCGCAGAGGCGGATGCGAACTTCCGCAGGCGCGAGGCGCTCTACGCCGAGGGATGGTACGCCAGCATCGTGTCGGACAGCTTCGGGTGAGG
>JAJJPM010000180.1:0-9134 GCA_032907525.1 Gammaproteobacteria bacterium | reverse complement strand
TTCCGTGTCGTTCCGTGGATTCCGTGGCCAAAGATTTTTACTCCTCACTCCTCACCCCTCACCCCTCACTCCTCACTCCTCACTCCAACCACCAAGTGCGCCCTGCGGTGGGCGGCGATGCCGTGCAGCAGGTACAGGGTCAGCGTGAACAGTACCAGCGCGCCCGCCTGGTGCGCGCTGGCCAACGCGATCGGCACGTGCAGCAGCAGTGTCGAGATGCCCAGCGTGATCTGCACGCCGACCATGGCGAGCAGCAGGTGGGCGCGGCGGCGCAGCGGCGGCGGCAGACGCAAGGCCTTGAACCAGAGCAGGAGCGCGGCCGCGAGCACGATCGTCGCCAGCAGACGGTGATCGAACTGCACGGTCGCGATGTTCTCGAAGAAGTTGTGCCAGCGCGGCTCGAGCAGGAATATCGCCTCGGGGATCAGATGGCCGTCCATCAGCGGAAAGGTGTTGTAGGCATGCCCGGCCTTGAGGCCCGCGACCAGGCCGCCGGAGCCGATGGTCAGGGTGATCAGCGCCAGAAAGGCGATGGCGCCCGCGAACGGGCCCGCGCGCTGTCCGTTCCCGGCCGGCTGCGGCTGCAGCAGATCCAGCGCCACCCACAGGATGAAGCCGTAGATCAGGAACGCCGCCAGCAGGTGCGCGGTCAGCCGGTACTGGCTGACGTGCGGGTTATCGACCAGGCCGCTGGCGACCATGTACCAGCCCAGGGCGCCCTGCAGCCCGCCGAGCACGAACATCGCGATCAGCTTCGGGACCAGCGGGCGCCGCACCCAGCCGCGCCAGAGAAAATAGAGGAACGGCAGCAGGAACACCGTGCCGATGGTGCGGCCGAGCAGCCGATGCGCGAACTCGAACCAGTAGATGGATTTGAAGTCGTGCACGTCCATGTGCATGTTGATCTTCTGGTACTCGGGCGAGGCCTGGTACTTGGCGAAGACCTCCTCCCATTCGGCGTCGCTGAGCGGCGGCACGACGCCGAAGATGGGATCCCACTCGACCATGGACAGCCCGGAGCCGGTCAGGCGGGTGACGCCGCCGAGCACGACCATGGCGAATATCAGCAGGCAGCACACCAGCAGCCAGCCGGCGATGATACGGTCGTGATGGTACTGATCTGGCGTCGCCGGCATTGCAGGCCCCCCCCACAGGCTGCGGACAGTGCGAGGGATTGTACCCGAATCGCGCGGGCGGTCAGCAGGCGCGCGCCCGCACGGGCGCAAAGGTCAAGGGTGTGAGGAGTGAGGAGTGAGGAGCAACCCCGTTTTAGCCACGGAAGCACACGGAACAACACGGAAAAGTGCTCATGTAAAGGCCGCGCGTATGGGGACAGACTTAAGTCTGTCCCCCTTATCTAATGGTCCCGCCTCTTGCCGCCGATTGCCAA
This sequence comes from Gammaproteobacteria bacterium, assembly GCA_032907525.1. Taxonomy (GTDB): domain Bacteria; phylum Pseudomonadota; class Gammaproteobacteria; order Thiohalobacterales; family Thiohalobacteraceae; genus JAHJQQ01. The sequence goes on along the minus strand of JAJJPM010000180.1, from coordinate 7,744 downwards.
GCCCTGCTATCTGTTCCGCCGTGAATTTTCGCAATGAATTCTTTCATGTGGTTCCGTGTGCTTCCGTGGCCAAGATCTTTTCTCCTCACTCCTCGCTCCTCACTCCTCACTCCCCGGCGCCGCCGTCAGAGGAACAGGGTCAGCACGCCCGTGTAGCCGTACAGGCGGTTGTTGGAGATCTCGCCGTTGGCGAAGAAGCCCGCCAGCGGAAAATCGCCCAGCGTGGCGTGGATGGCGCGCAGCTCTTCGGAGTCCTCGCCGAACAGGTTGCGGCCGCGGCCCAGGCACGAATAGTACAGGCCGCCGCGGGGCGGGCCGTCGAGCCGGGCCCGCAGTTCGTCGAGCATGCGCTGCAGATCCTCCCAGGCGCTGCGCCCGTCGCGCCGGCAGAACTGGATGGCCTGGCCGGGTTCGATCATGTCGCCGATGGCCAGCAGCTTGTTCTTGGTGTCCACGCCGATGAGGTTGCGCACCAGATAGTCGCCGGTATCGGATCCCGCCAGCGGCAGGCCGGCGAAGATGTAGCCCGCGACGCGGTTGAGGTCGCGGGCCAGGATCTCGCCGATGTCCTCGTAGAACACGTCGAGCGCCGGGCGGTCGTCGATGCCGGCGATGATGTTGCGTTCGCAGGCGGTGACGACGTGCTTGCCGGCGATGGGGCTGCAGCCCTGGGTCAGGCCGGTGGCGATCCTGACGCGATCCGAGAACACCACGCCGGACAGGCCGCCCTGCACGATGTGGTTGGCGATCTGCGGTTCCTCGCCGCGCGACGAACTGAGGCCGCCGACCAGGTAGCCGCCCGGCAGTTGCTCGGCCAGCCGCGCGATCAGTTCCGGCGCGCTGCCGTTGCGCGGGTCGCCGTGCACGACGGCGACGTGCGACTGGCTGCCGCGCAGCCAGTCCTGCAGGTCCAGCAGTTCGCTCAGATGCGCGTCGCGCAGGGTCGGCAGGATGCGGAAGCTGTCCGGCGGAAAGGCGCAGATCATGGCGGCGACGGCCGAGGTTTCGTAGTACTCCCTGCCGCTGGCGCAGATTCCCATGCCGACGGTACCGACCCAGTCGTCGATGCCGGTCTCTTCGCGCAGACGATCGAGGATGCGGACGAGGATGCCGGCGAGGCTGTCGGTGACGTACAGGAAACCGAGGTTGGCCTCGGGCGGGACGTAGCCGATCTGCTGCAGGCAGCTCTCGACCGCCCGTTCCCAGTCCGGGGATTCGGCGTGGCCGAGCAGGAAGGGACTGCCCTGCGATTGCGGTCGGGTCTGCTGGGACATGCGGCGCGGCTCATCCATGGGCGATGTATCGAGTATAACGGCTTCCGTCCCGGGGGGCGGCGACGGAAACGAAAACCCCCGGACGGACCGGGGGTTCGGATCGATGATCTTCGTGTCGAGGGGACAGACTTCGGCATCGGGGACAGACTTAAGTCTGTCCCCTTTCACGCATCTGAAGAGCTCAGCCGCGCCTGGCCATCATCTCCTCGATGATCGGGGTCAGGATGATCTCCATGGCGAAGCCCATCTTGCCGCCCGGCACCACCAGGGTGTTGCGGCGTGACATGAACGAGCCGTCCAGCATCGACAGGAGGTAGGGGAAATCCACGTCGTGCTTCTTGGGGTCGCGGAAGCGGATCACCACGAAGCTCTCGTCCGGCGTCGGGATGTCGCGGGCGATGAACGGATTGGAGGTGTCCACCGTCGGCACGCGCTGGAAGTTGATGTCGGTGCGCGAGAACTGCGGCGTGAGGTAGTGCACGTAGTCGTGCATGCGGCGCAGGATGGTGTCGACGATCGCCTCGGCGGAATAGCCGCGCTGCGCGGCGTCGCGATGGATCTTCTGGATCCACTCGAGGTTCACGATCGGCACCACGCCGATCAGCAGGTCGACGTACTGGGCGACATTGGCCTCTTCGGTGACCACGCCGCCGTGCAGGCCTTCGTAGAACAGCAGGTCGGTGCCGGCCGGGATGTCCTCCCAGGGCGTGAACTCGCCGGGCTTCTGGCCGTAGGGCGCGGCCTCCTCGTCGCTGTGCAGGTAGTAGCGGCGCTTGCAGGCGCCGGTCTGTCCGTAGGTCTTGAAGGTGTTCTCCAGTTCGGCGAACAGATTGGCCTCGGGGCCGAAGTGGCTGAAGTTGGTGTTGCCGGTGGTCTCGGCCTTCTTCATCGCCTCCTTCATCGCGGCGCGGTCGTAGCGGTGGAAGCTGTCGCCCTCGATGACCAGCGGGTTGATGCCTTCGCGGCGGAAGATGTGCTCGAAAGCGACCTTGACGGTGGTCGTCCCGGCGCCGGACGAACCCGTGACCGCCACGACGGGGTGTTTCTTGGACATACCTCTCTCCTCGACGATTTAGTGAAAGCGAAGCTGCGCCGCCGCCGGGCAGCGCGGAAAATTCAGTTGTGGGGCCGGGCCTTGGGGGATGATCCGAGCGGGAGCCGCCAACATAAGCGCGCTATTGAACCACTAACGTGCGGCCGGGAACAAGCGCCGGGGGCGGCGGACGGCGTGCGCTGGGGGGTGGCCGTTCGAAAATCAGGGTCTTCGGGCTGCGATGACGCATTTCCGCGCCGGTTGCCGTTGGGCGGCGCCGGGGATTTCCCGCTGGTAGACAGGATGATAGATGTCGCGGGGTGGTTTTCCGCACTGACGGCGCGGAGGGGGACCACGTAGAGGGGGACCAAGGGTAGCGGGGGACAGACTTAAGTCTGTCCCCCATCGCTTTAAGGCCGTCCACCCACCTTGGACCCGCCGCGCTCCATCGGCGAGTCGACGATGGCATCGACCTCCTCCTGCGGCAGCACCTGGGCGGTGTAGGGCACGCCCAGCGCCTCGATCGCGGCGACGAAGGCGCGCAGATGGTTGCGCGAGCCGCGCAGCAGGTTTTCGTAGACCACGGTGATGTCGGGCTGGTCGGTCGCCGCCAGCGCCTCGACGATGTCCACCATGTCGGTCTCTTCGATCAGCGCGCCGACCTGCAGGGCTGCGAGTTCCGAGCCGGAGCCGGTGGCGATGAGCAGGTCGTAGAGCGCCTGCAGGTCCGGATTCACGAACACGCCGGGCAGGTCCTGCGCGGCGGGATCGTCCAGCCGGTAGGTCGCCAGCAGTTCGCCGATCGCCTCGAAATGCGACTGCTCGGACTCGCTGATATTCTCGAACAGGCCGGCCTCCCACATCGGATAGAAATAGCGGTAGACGTCGCGCGCCAGCTTCTCCTCCTCGCGCATGTACGTCAGGCCCTGCGCCTCCGTGGCATCGAGTTCGGGCAGCGCCGTCGCGCCGTCGGATGACGCGGACAGGGCGGGCTGCATGCCGAGACCGCCGAGCAGGATGCCGAGGGTGAGTGCGCGCCAGGGCGCCGGGTGATGGATCTTCATAGGCAAATCACCTCATGCCGTTGATTGGTGGCCCAACCTTAGGCATCGGCGCCGGCCGTGGGTGTGATCTGGGACAAGCTTTGCCGCGCGCCGCGGCGCGAATTGCCGCGGGATTGCGGATGCGCAATTCGGTCCGCCAGAACGTCGTCGCCAGGATGGCGGGTTTCGTACGTAGGGGGACAGACTCAAGTCCGTCCCCGGTCGGCGGCATGTAGGGGGACAGACTCAAGTCTGTCCCCGGTCGGGGTTCTAAGTCCGCACGTACAGCAGATCCCACACCCCATGCCCCAGCCGCAGCCCACGGCGCTCGAACCGGGTCTCGGGGCGGTAGGCGGGGCGCTCGGCGTAGCGCCCCGGGCCGGCGCCGTTGCGGAAGCCCGGCGCGGCCTCCATGACGGCCAGCATCTGCTCGGCGTAGTGCGCCCAGTCGGTGGCCATGTGGAACACGCCGCCGGGCTTCAGCCGCTCGCGCACCAGGTCGACGAACGACGGCTGCAGAATGCGGCGCTTGTGATGGCGCGTCTTCGGCCAGGGGTCGGGGAAGAACAGCTGCACGCGGTCCAGGCAGGCCGGCGGCAGCCGCCGCTCCAGGATGTCGACGGCGTCGGCGCAGATCACCCGCACGTTGCCCAGGCCGCGGCGTTCGATCTCCAGCAGCAGGTGGCCGACGCCGGGGCGGTGCACCTCGATGCCGAGGAAATCCAGCTCCGGCGCGGCGGCGGCCATCTGCGCGAGGCTGACGCCGTCGCCGAAGCCGATCTCCAGCACCCGCGGCGCGGCGCGGCCGAAGACGGCGTCCAGGTCGAGCACGGCGTCGGGCTGCGCATCGACCGTCACCCCGAAGCGTGGCAGCAGCTCGGCCAGTGCGCGCTGCTGCGATGCGGTCAGACGGCCTTCACGGCGCACGAACGAGACGATCTTCCTGCGAATCGGGGTCGGGCTGTCCAAGGTCGTGCTCCGGTGCGGTCCGCGGCCGCGATGACGGGGCGCGTATTGTACCGGCTGCGGCGGCGGCTGCCGATCGTTGCGCATGCCGGTATCGCTCGCCTATGCCGGGGCGGCCGCTTGCGGCACCATACCCTTCATGAATGTCCTCCATGCCGTGCGCGCCCGCATGTTCTCCCTGTGGGTCCTGGGTCTGCTGCTGTGCGCGACCGCGGCGGCCGCGCCGGTCCTGCGCGTGGAGGTCGAAGGGCTGGAGGGCGAGTTGCGCGACAATGTGTTCGCCCTCCTGACCGTGCACCGGGAGCGCGCCGCCGAGGGGCTGAGCGAGGCCCGCATCCGGCGCTATTTCCAGCGCGGCCCGGACGAGATCCGTCAGGCCCTGGCGCCCTTCGGGCACTATGCCCCGCGCATCGAGAGCGGGCTGGAGCAGACCCGCGACGGCTGGCTGGCCCGTTTCCGCGTCGATCCGGGCGAACCGGTGCGCTTCGGCGTCGTCGATGTCCGCGTGACCGGCGCCGGCAGCGCCGCGCCCGAACTGGCCGATGCCGCCGCGAAGCTCGGTATCCGTCCCGGCCAGCCCGCGCGCCACGCCGTCTACGAAAAGGCCAAGAGCGAGCTGCAGCGGCTGGCGCTCGAGCAGGGCTACCTCGAGGCCGCCTACCGCCGCCACGAACTGCGTATCGACGTCGCCGCCGGCACCGCCGACGTGCATCTCGAGCTGGACACCGGGCCGCAGTTCCGCTTCGGCGAGGTCGAGTTCGACTACGCGGGGCTGAACCCCGAACTGGTGCGGCGCTATCTGCCGTTCCAGCCCGGCGATCCCTATTCCAACCGCCGCCTGCTGGAGCTGCAGCGCGCGCTGGAGGACAGCGACTATTTCGCCCGCGTCGAGGTCCTGCCGCAGCGTGAGCAGGCGCAGGACAATGTGGTGCCGGTGAAGGTCGCGCTCGAGGCGCGCAAGCGCCACAAGTACACCGCCGGTCTGGGCTTCGGCACCGACACCGGCGCACGCGGCCTGCTCGGCTGGGAGCACCGCCGCATCAACCGCCGCGGCCACCGTCTCAAGGCCGATCTGCGCCTGTCGGAGATCCGCCAGGATCTGACCGCCAACTACAGCCTGCCGCTCGCCGATCCGCGCACCGACCGTCTGGATTTCACCGCCGCGGCCACCGAGGAGGAGACCGACGCCGTCGACTTTTCCCAGCAGAAGCTCGGTGTCGCGCGCGGCGTGGCGCGCGGCCGCTGGCGCGAGGTGCTGTCGCTCAGCTACGAGCGTGAGAACTACCGCGTCGGCCTGACCGACGAGACCACCACGCTGCTGGTGCCGGGCATCGGTTACTCGCAGGTGCGCGCCGACAACCGCCTCATCGCCAGGCGCGGCCGGCGCCTGCAGTACGACCTGCGCGGCGCGGCGGAACCGCTGCTCTCCGACACCAGCTTCGTGCAGGCCGAGGTCAAGGCGAAGTGGATCCGCAGCATGGGCGAACGCGGCCGCTGGCTGCTGCGCGCCGAGGCCGGCAGCACCTGGACCGCGGACTTCGATCTGCTGCCCGCGTCGCGGCGCTACTTCGCCGGCGGCGACCAGAGCGTGCGCGGCTACGACTTCCAGGAACTCGGGCCGCGCGACGCCTCGGGCGAGGTCATCGGCGGCCGGCACTTCGTCTTCGGCAGCGTCGAATACGAGCACCGCATCGTCGGCAACTGGGGCGTGGCGCTGTTCGTCGACAGCGGCAACGCCTTCAACGACTACGGCGACGGCGTCGAGACCGGCGCCGGCATCGGCCTGCGCTGGGCCTCGCCCATCGGCATGGTGCGCGTCGACGTCGCCTCCGCCGTCAGCGACGACCGCTCGCTGCGGCTGCACTTCACCCTGGGGCCGGACCTGTGAGGCGCGGCCTGTGGATCGGCCTCGGCGGCCTGCTCGCGGCGATCGGACTGACCGCCACGGCGGCCGTCGCGCTGCTCGCCACCGAGCCCGGCCTGCGGTTCGCGCTGGAGACGGCGCAGCGCATCGCGCCCGGCACGCTCGCCTGGCGCGATGCCCGCGGCCGGCTCGTCGGGCCGCTGGAGATCGAGGGCCTGGAATACCGCGACGCGACCGGGCGCTATGCCATCGAACGCCTGGCCTTCGACTGGTCGCCCGGCCGTCTGCTGGCGCGCCGCCTCAGCATCCACCGCCTGCACGCCGCGGGCGTCGTCGTGGAACTGGCGGAGCGCGAGCCGCCGGCCGAGCCGGCCCCGATCGAGCCGGGCTGGTCGCTGCCCTTCGAACTCGTGGTGCGGGACCTTGCCGTGCGCGATCTGCGCATCCGGGCCGGCGCGGCGGCGCCGGTCGAGATCGCCGAGATCGGCGCGGCGGCGGCCAGCGGCCTGGAGTGGATCGACTTCGAACGCCTGCACGTCCGGCTCGAACCCTATGCCCTGGATCTCGAGGGCCGCCTCGGTCTGGGCCGCGCGGTGCCCAGCGATCTGCGGCTGGCGCTGCAGGCGCGGCCGCCGGGCTTCGAGCCCGTCGCCGCCGCCGCCCAGGTGCACGGCGTCTGGGACCGCGCCGTCGCCACCGTCCAGGTGGCCGAACCGGCACCGCTGGAGGCGCGGCTGGAGCTCCTCGATCCCTTCGCCGAGCTGCGCTGGGCCCTCGACGCGCAGCTGCCCGTCACCGCGCTGGACCGCATCGCCGCGGCCTGGCCCGCGCTCCGCGCCGGCGGCACGCTGCAGGGCCGCGGCGGCCTGCGCGACGCCCGCGTCAGCGCCGACCTGCAGACCGACTGGGAGGCCGACCGCCTCTATCCGCTGCGTCTCGAACTGGCCGCGGAACGGGACGCGGACGGCCGGCTGCGCCTGCTGCCGTCGACGCTCGCGGCGGGCGAGGCGCGCCTGCAGCTCGGCGGCGACTGGCACCCCGTGGAGCGGGACTTCAACGCGACGCTCGATGCGGAGGCGCTGCAGTGGCCGCCGGCCGGCACGCCGCAGGCGCGGGTGCCCGCGGCCGCGGCGTCGCTCGGCGGGCGGCCCGACGCTTACCGGCTGGAGTTCTCCGCGCGGCTGGAGGGGCCGGACTTCCCCGCAGCGACCCTGGCCGGCGCGGGGCGCGGCGGCCTGGAGTCCCTGGACATCGAACGCCTGCGGCTGGACACCCTCGACGGCGTGGTCGAGGGCGGGGGCCGCGTCGCCTGGGCGCCCGCGCTCGCCTGGGAGGTCCGCCTGGCGGCGCGCCTGCTGCCCAATGCCGTCCCCGGCCGCACCCAGCGCCAGCCCTCCGCATCAATCGTCATCACCTGCGTCAAACGCCCAACGATGTCGTCCGGAACCGGTAGGGCGATGAACAGACGCGGCATCGGACCAGCCGCTACCGCGAGGGAAGATCCAGAGCCTCGGGCCAGACGTGCTCGCCGTGCACGTTGCGCAAGGCATTTGCCAACCACTCC
>JAJJPM010000179.1:0-9243 GCA_032907525.1 Gammaproteobacteria bacterium | reverse complement strand
AGTAGCTGGGGAATTCCAGGGTGATCAGCCAGCCGTCGAGGCCCTTGGCCTTGGCCGCCTCGGCCATCTGCGCCTTGGCCGAGTCGGTGATGCCGGCCAGCAGGCTCTCGTCGGTGATGTGCCGGGTCCAGGCCTGCGTGGCGTCCAGCAGCTGGTTGGAGAACTTGCTGCCCAGCTCGGCAAGCTTCATCTGGATGGCGCCGAAGCGCTGCTGCTCGACCGGCGGCAGGTCGATACCGGACAGGCGGAAGTCGCGCAGCGAATGCTCGAGGATGGTCTTCTGCGCCACCTCGAAACCGGCCGCCGCGGGGCCGGAGGCAAGCGCCTGGTAGGCCTCGAACAGCGCGCGGTTCTGCCCGAGTTCCGTGTAGTAGGCCGACAGCTTGGGCAGGCAGGCCTCGTAGGCGGTGCGCAATTCCGGGCTGTTGCACACGGAGTTGAGGTGGCCGACCGGCCCCCAGGCGCGGGCGAGGCGGTCGTTCAGCTCGTCCAGCCCGACCACCAGGGTCTGCCAGTCCAGGCTTTCGGCCGGGCGGCTGAGCAGCTCCTGGATCGCCACGCGGTTGTCGCCGAGGATGGTGTCGACGGCCGGCTCGACGTGCTCCGGACGGATTTCGGAATAGGGCGGCAGGTCGAATTGTTGCAGCAGGGGATTGTTCGCGCTCACGGGGACACCTTGTGACGAAGAGGATTGCAGGCCGCTCGCTGGAGCGAGGCCGGACGTGGCAGGCAGATGTCCTAGATGGACGCGCTGTCGTGCTTTTTCAACGCCGGTCGGCCGGTTGTTACTCTGACCACGGCGGGCGGCATGCTGCTCAGCCCGGGTCCGCAGCGGCAATGCCGGCCATCTTAATTACAATCGACCCTTCCCGCAGCCAAAGAGGTTTCTATCGTGGCGATACGCAGCTACCAAAACAGCACTCCGACACTGGGCGAGCGCGTGTTCGTCGACGACTCCGCCGTGGTCATCGGCGATGTGGAAATCGGCGCCGACAGCTCGGTGTGGCCGCTCACGGTGATCCGCGGCGACATGCACCGCATCCGCATCGGTGCGCGCTCGAGCATCCAGGACGGCAGCGTGCTGCACATCACCCATGCCGGGCCGTACAACCCGGACGGCTTCCCGCTGACCATCGGCGACGAGGTCACGGTCGGGCACAAGGTCACGCTGCACGGCTGCACCCTGGGCAACCGCATTCTGGTGGGCATGGGCTCGATCGTGATGGACGGCGTGGTGGTCGAGGACGAGGTGATCATCGGCGCCGGCAGCCTGGTGCCGCCGGGCAAGACGCTCGAGTCGGGCTACCTCTATGTCGGCAGCCCGGTGAAGCAGGCGCGCCCGCTGACCGACAAGGAGCGCAGCTTCTTCAGCTATACCGCCGGCAACTACGTCAAGCTCAAGGACCAGCACCTCGCCGAGCGCGGCTGATCCCGCTCACTTGGCGAACAGCTGGCCGATGTCCTTGAACGCCTTGAACTCCAGGGCGTTGCCGCAGGGGTCGAGCAGGAACATGGTCGCCTGTTCGCCGACCTGGCCCTGGAAGCGCACGTAGGGCTCGATCACGAAGCGCGTGCCGCGCGCCTTCAGCCGCTCGGCCAGCGCCTCCCATTGCTCCCAGCCGAGTACCACGCCGAAGTGCGGCACCGGCACGTCGTGGCCATCCACCGGGTTGCTGTGCGCCGCCTCCTGATGCGGCATCTTCGGCGCCTCGTGGATCACCAGCTGGTGGCCGAAGAAATCGAAATCCACCCAGTGCTCGCTGCTGCGGCCCTCGGCACAGCCGAACGCCTCGCCGTAGAAGGCACGGGCGGCGGCCAGATCGTAGACGGGAATGGCGAGATGGAAGGGCGAAAGCGTCATCGGGTCGTACTCCGGAAATGGCAAGACGTTTCGAGTGTAGAGACTTTCTGCCGTACCGAGCATCGCCGGTGGGCTTCAGCCCGGCAGAAGCGCCTTGATTCACCACCATCCCTAGAGCCTTTTTCCGCCGATCGGCCTACCCTGCAGCAGACCGGAGACGAAAGGAGAGACGTCGATGCGCGCCATGGTGCTGGAACAGATTGGCCAACCCTTGCAGCTGCGCGAGCTGCCCGTGCCGCAACCGGGGCCTGGCGAGGTTCGCGTGCGGGTGCTGGCCTGTGGCGTCTGCCGCACCGATCTGCACGTGGTCGACGGCGAACTGCCGGAGGCGCCGCTGCCGATCATTCCCGGCCACGAGATCGTCGGTCTGGTCGATGCCTTGGGCGAGGGCGTGACCGGCTTCGAGCCGGGCCAGCGGGTCGGCATTCCCTGGCTGGGGCACACCTGCGGCACCTGCAGCTACTGCCAGCACGCCGAGGAAAACCTCTGCGACGCGCCGCAGTTCACCGGTTACACGCGGCCCGGCGGCTACGCCGAATACGTGGTGGCCGATGCCCGCTTCGCCTTTGCCCTCGGCGAGGAGGGCGACCCCGTGGCGCTGGCACCGCTGCTCTGCGCCGGGCTGATCGGCTGGCGTTCGCTGGTCAAGGCCGGTGACGGCAAGCGTCTCGGGCTGTACGGCTTCGGTGCCGCGGCGCATATCGTCATGCAGGTGGCGCGCTGGCAGGGGCGCGATGTCTATGCCTTCAGCCGCCCGGGCGATGTGGCGGCGCAGGACTTCGCCCGTTCGCTGGGCGCGGTCTGGGCCGGTGATTCGGGCGAGCTGCCGCCGGTGCCGCTGGATGCCGCGATCATCTATGCGCCGGCGGGCGAGCTGGTGCCGGCCGCGTTGCGCGCGCTGCGCAAGGGTGGCCGGGTGGTCTGCGCCGGCATCCACATGAGCGATATCCCGAGCTTTCCCTACGACATCCTCTGGCAGGAGCGCGAGGTGGTCTCGGTGGCCAATCTCACCCGCCAGGACGGCCTGGAGTTCTTTCCGGTGGCCGCCCAGGTCGGCATCCATACCGAAACCCACGCCTACCCGCTGGAGCAGGCCAACCAGGCGCTGGATGACCTGCGCAACGGGCGTTTCCAGGGTGCTGCGGTGCTGGTGCCCTAGCGAGATGCGCCAGGGCGCAAAGCCCTGGCGCGGTGCGGCGAACGGCAAGGATCGGATTGGCGATGGCGCAGTCACACTCCAGACAGCCAATGCCAAATGAAGGAGCCCCGCCATGAGCGTCACCGTGAGCAAGCTCCAGGGCGACGAGATTCCCGAGCATCTGCGCGGGCCGGATATCCGGGTGGTCTACCGGGTGACCGATGCCGAGGGCCACAGCCGCTACCTCACCGACGAAGTCGAAGCTGCACAGCTGGCGGTCAGCATCAGCGACCGCCAGCAGCGATAGCCCGGCGTGGGGCCGTGAGCCTCAGCCGGCCAGCACCGAGTCCACCAGCGCCTTGGCCTCGGCCTGGATGCGTGCCAGGTGCGCTTCGCCCTCGAAGCTCTCGGCGTAGATCTTGTACACGTCCTCGGTGCCGGACGGCCGCGCGGCGAACCAGCCGTTCGCCGTTTCCACCTTCAGCCCGCCGATGGCTGCGCCGTTGCCCGGTGCCTCGGTGAGGATGCGCGTGATCGGCTGGCCGGCCAGCTCCTTCGCCGAGACCTGCGATGCCGACAGCTTGCCCAGGCGTGCCTTCTGCTCGCGATTGGCCGCGGCGTCGATGCGCTGGTACACCGGCGCGCCGAAGCGGTCGGTCAGCGCCTGGTAGCGTTCGCTCGGGTCCTTGCCGGTGACTGCGGTGATCTCCGCGGCCAGCAGGCCGAGGATCAGCCCGTCCTTGTCGGTGGACCAGGCGCCGCCCTGCTTGTCGAGGAACGAAGCGCCGGCCGACTCCTCGCCGCCGAAGCCCAGGCTGCCATCCATCAGGCCGTCGACGAACCACTTGAAGCCCACCGGTACCTCCACCAGACGGCGGTCGATGCCGGCGGCAACACGGTCGATCATCGACGAAGACACCAGCGTCTTGCCGATGCCGGCCTCGGCGCTCCAGCCCGGGCGATGGGTGAACAGGTATTCGATGGCCACCGCCAGGTAATGGTTGGGGTTCATCAGCCCGCCGGAGCGGGTGACGATGCCGTGGCGGTCGTGGTCGGTGTCGCAGGCGAAGGCCACGTCGAAGCGGTCCTTGTTCTCGATCAGCCCGGCCATGGCGTGCGGCGAGCTGCAGTCCATGCGGATCTTGCCGTCCCAGTCCAGGCGCATGAAGCGGAAGGTCGGGTCGACCACCGTGGACAGCACCTCCAGCGGCAGGCCGAAGCGCTCGGCGATGCGCGGCCAGTAGTGCACACCGGCGCCGCCCAGCGGGTCGACGGCGAACTTCAGGCCCGAGCCGCGGATGGCGTCGAGGTCGATCACCCGCTCGAGCCCGCCGACATAGGCGTCGATGAAATCGAAGCGCTGGGTGGTGGCGGCCTTGAGCGCCTGGCGGTAATCCATGCGCTTGACGCCATCGAGACCGGCGACCAGCAGCGCATTGGCGCGCTCCTGAATCCACTTGGTCACGCCGGTGTCGGCCGGGCCGCCATTGGTGGGGTTGTACTTGAAGCCGCCATCGCCCGGCGGGTTGTGCGACGGCGTGATGACGATGCCGTCGGCCAGCCCGCTCGTGCGGCCGCGGTTGTAGCTGAGGATCGCGTTGGAGATCGCCGGGGTCGGGGTGTAGCCCGGCTCGCCGCCGGTTTCCGGGCAACCGGCGTCGATGCGCGTCTCGATGCCGTTGGCCGCCAGCACTTCCAGCGCCGAGACGAACGCCGGCTCGGACAGCGCATGGGTGTCCATGCCCATGAACAGCGGGCCGTCGATGCCTTCCTGGCGGCGGTAATCGCAGATCGCCTGGGTGGTGGCGAGGATGTGCCACTCGTTGAAGCTGCCCTTGAGCGAGGAACCGCGATGCCCGGAGGTGCCGAACGCCACCTGCTGCGCCGGGTCGGACGGGTCCGGCCGGTCGCTGTAGTAGCGCGCCACCAGGCGCGGCAGGTGGGTCAGGGTGTGCGGGTCGGGCAGGCGTCCGGCGTTGGGGGCGATGCTCATGGGGCGGTCCTTTGTGAAGAAGGCGATGCGCCGGCCGATCCGGGCGCGGCGAAGAGCGAATGAAACGCCAGTCGGCGTCGTTTATCCAGAGCTAAGACCGCAGCGACGGTGGCGGTTCCCTGATCGGCAGGTCCCGCGCTGCTGCGTCCCGGCCAAGCGCGCTCGTCGCCCCGCCGGAACCTGTAGCGGGCCGGCCTTTCTTCTGCTTAACGGCCGGCAATTCGCCGGCCCGTTACCCGGAGATTTCAGCCATGAACGTCGACGAACGCATCCGCCAGCGCGCCTATGAAATATGGGAAGCCGAGGGCCGCCCCGAAGGCCAGGAAGCCGACCACTGGCAGCGCGCCCGGGACGAGATCGAGCCCTTCTACAAGGAAGGCAACGCCGAAGCCGGCGGCATCGAAAGCAGCGTGGCCATTCCGATGCCGAAATCGGGTGGCGACCGATAGCGGCGCCGGCAGGGCGGCGAGGACGCGGCACGCGTCGTCCCGCCCGAATCTGCTGCGACGTTCTCAGCCTTTTCATCCGGATGCCTGGTGCGCTGGAGCCTGTCGAGGCGCGCTGCTAGAGTGCCGCCGCTTGCCAACCACCGGCTGACAGGACGTCTGCCCAGCCACCGCACAGGATGCCTCCATGAAAAAGCTCGCGCTCGCCGTAGCCGTACCCCTGGCCCTTTTCGGGGCCGCCACTTTCTACACCAGCACCCAGGTCGAATCGACCGCCCGCGATGCCGTCGACCAGGCCAACCTCAAGTTGCGCGAGATGGGCGTCGGCGCCGGTGCCGATGTCAGCCTCACCCTGCTCAGCTTCGAACGCGGCCTGCTGTCCAGCACCGCGCGCTACCAGATCGACATCGACGTAGCGGATGACGAAGGCAACACCGAGCACTACGCCCTGCTGCTGAACGATCGCCTCGAACACGGCCCCTTTCCCGTCTCGCGCCTGAGCCGCGGCCAGCTGATGCCGGTCGCCGCGCAGAGCCACTTCGAACTCGAACGCACGCCGCTGACGCAGAAGCTGTTCGACGCCGCCTCCGGCGAAGTGCCGCTGGTGGGCGAGGTGACCATCGGCTACGACGGCGGCCAGGCCGGCGATCTGCGCACGGCCGCGCTGAATATCGAAGACGAGGACGGCAGCGTGCGCATCGCCCCCGCCAACCTCAACTTCGAGGCGAACAGGGACGGCAGCGACGTACGCATGGACGGCGAGCTGGCGGAAGTCGATATCGACCTGCAGCGCAGCGACAGTGGCCAGCCGGTGCAGGTGAGCCTGCGCGGCATCGGCCTGAGCGCCGACAAGCAGGATTACGACGCCGGTTTCGGCTTCGGGCCGTCCGCCATCACCCTGCAGCGCATGGAAATCAAGGCCGGCGACGAACCCGCCGTGGTCATCCAGCAGGCCTCCGTCGAGGAGGCACTGAGCCGCGGCAGCCGTGGCCTCGACCAGACCATCGGCTACCGCATCGGCGAGGTCAGCGCCAAAGGCCAGACCTTCCGCAACCTCGCCCTCGTCTTCAGCCTGCGCAACCTCGAGGAAAGCAGCCTCAAGGCCCTGGTGGCGAGCTACAAGGACATCCTCGACCAGAGCGCCACCCCGCAGGAATCCTTCGCCGGCATGACCAGCGCCCAGCAGCAGGAACTGCAGGCCCGTGCCCTGCAACTGCTCGAGCACAAGCCGACCCTGGCCCTCGACGAGTTCGGCTTCGAAACCGCCCACGGCGCGGCCCGCCTGTCGGTCGTGCTCGACCTGCAATCGCCGAGCGCAGAAGCCTTCACCCCGGACGCGATGATCACCAGCATGCTCGCCTCGCTCAAGGCCGACGCCGGCATCGACAGGAACCTGGTGCGAGACATCGCCGGGCTGGTCGTGCAGAACAACGCGCGTGACGGCCAGCTCGACCAGGCGGCACTGCAGCAGGAAACCGAGGCCGCCACCGAGCTGTTCAGCGGCATGGCGCTGAACACCGGCTGGTCGCGTCTGGAAGGCGAGCGGCTGGTCAGTTCGCTGCACTACGCCAATGACAAGGTGACCTTCAACGGCCGCGAAATGAGCGTGCCGGAGTTCCTCGGCTTTGCCTTCGGCTCCGTACAGAACGCCGGCCTGCTGGGGCAATAGTCGGCGCTACTGACGCACCTGGGAAACGGCCCTGCCATCGGTGACCCGATGGACAGGGCCGTTTCACTTCCTGGCGTTCGACCGGCGCCACCGCCGTGGATACCCGGACGCGCGACCCATGCTCAGTCGTGCGGGGCGCCGGCTCCCAGGCGCTCACTCAGATAATCCAGAAAACAGGTGATGCGCGAGGCCAGCGCGGTGTTGCGGTAGTACACCGCGTTGATCGGCTGGCGCACGTCGACGCGCTGCGCCGCCAGCACCTCCACCAGCTCGCCGCGCTGGCGGTCCCGGCCAGTCATGAAGTCCGACAGGCTGGCGATCCCTTCGCCGGCCAGCGCCAGCTCGCGCACCGTGTCGCCGCTGGAGGCGCGTAGCGCCGGGTTGATCCGCCAGCTCTCGCCGAGCGCGTGGCGCAGCGGCCAGTCGTTGAGGCGATCCGGCTCGGTAAAGCCGATCAGGCTGTGCTCCGCCAGGTCCTCGACCTGTTGCGGCGTGCCATGCCGCGCCAGATAGGCCGGGCTCGCCAGCACCCGGCGCATGGTGTGACACAGCGGCCGCGCATGCAGGCTGGAATCGGGCAGCGGGCCGATGCGGATGGCCAGATCGATGCGCCGCTCCAGCAAATCGACGATGCGGTCGTCGCTGTGCAGCTCCAGCTCGATCAGCGGATAGCGCGCGCGGAAATCGCCGATCAGCGGGACGATCACATGCAGCATGAACGGCGACGCGGTATTGACCCGCAAGCGCCCGGCCGGCGCCTGCCGCCGCAGCGCCATCTGCTCCTCGGCTTCCTCGACGCTGGCCAGAATCCGCCGCGCCTGCGCCAGGAACGCCTCGCCTTCCTCGGTCAGCTCGAGGCGCCGCGTGGTGCGGCGCAACAGCGTCACCGCCAGCTTGTCCTCCAGCCGACTCAACGCCCGGCTGACGCCCGAGGCGGTCTGTTCCAGCTGCTCGGCCGCGGCGCTGATCGAGCCACTGTCGACCACGCTGACAAAGGCGAGCATTTCGTCGAGGTTGGTTTTCATCGGTGGGAATCGCATCGAAGGGCGGAAACAACGAGTCTGGCGGCAGCGCCGCGCGGCGGCAACCGGGCCGGCGCGGGCCCCCGGCGGCGGGCCCGTCGATCAGCCGCCGGTGAAGGGTGCCACGGCCTCAAACGCCCTTTTCGTTCGGCCCCGGCACATTCACCCCGTCCAGCGTGGAACGGCTGTCGCCGGCGCCATCGGTGATCACGCTGAAACTGCCATCGGTCTCCAGCACCACCGCCTCGATGCCATCCAGCGCGGCCAGCCCCTGGCTGCGTGCGGCGGCCCGCACCTCGTCCTCGGTCACCCGCGCCACGCGCATGGCATCGCCGAGAAAACGCCCGCGAAAGAACAGCAGCGCCGGCTCGCCCGTCACCGTACGCCGCACCCACGCCACCCGCACGCTGGACCAGGTAACCACGTACTGCAGCCCGATCAACAGCGCGAACGCCAGCACCCCCTCGGCCAGCGACACATTGCGATTGAGCAGAATCGTCGCGAAGGTCGAACCCAGCGCCACCGTCACCACCAGATCGAACGCATTCATCTTCGACAACGTCCGCCGCCCCGACAGACGCAACAGCAACACCAGGCTGATATAGGCCAGCACACCCACCACCAGCGTGCGTATCAACGTCGTTGCGCTACTGAAAAACATGCCTTCCACGATCACCTCCGCAACTGAGCCATGCAGGGTGGACAGGGTAGGTGGGGGGAAAGTGCAAGCGGCGCAAGTGATCGCGCGTCAGGCGACCGTGTGAAAACCGAGGATTAATCCATCGTCTGCTTTACCCATACGGAAGCAGTGGCTAATGTGCCATCACGCGCAGCAATTGCGCATTCGATCTCGGTTCCGCTGCGACGCTACGAGTTGCACCGGTCCGCTACCAAGGACGGTACAGATGGCGCGCTTTGTCCCTAATCGCTCGCAATGCCAGTTCGATACGCCCGGCGAGTGGCGCTTTGCCGAGCGGCTACAAAAACTGCTGGAAGACGACCACCTCTGCTGGAGCAATGTCCCGGTCGGGCCCAAGGCGCGCTATCCCGACTTCATGATCCTGCATCCGCGCCGCAGCGTCGTCATCCTTAACGTCAAGGACTGGAAACTTGC
>JAJJPM010000178.1:0-9146 GCA_032907525.1 Gammaproteobacteria bacterium | reverse complement strand
GAGACGCCCGATCCGGTACAATGCCGCGGCATTCCCGAGCTGTGTATCCCCATGTCCGATCTGACCCGTGAAGCGGCCCGCCGCCGCACCTTCGCCATCATTTCCCACCCCGACGCCGGCAAGACCACGCTGACGGAGAAGCTGCTGCTGTTCGGCGGTGCGATCCAGCTCGCCGGCACCGTCAAGGGCCGCAAGGCCGCGCGTCACGCGACCTCGGACTGGATGGAGCTGGAGAAGCAACGCGGCATCTCGGTGACCTCGTCGGTCATGCAGTTCCCGTACAAGGACCGCATGGTCAACCTGCTGGACACCCCCGGCCACGAGGATTTCTCCGAGGACACCTACCGCACCCTGACGGCAGTGGACTCGGCGCTGATGGTCATCGACGTGGCCAAAGGCGTAGAGGACCGCACCATCAAGCTGATGGAGGTCTGCCGGCTGCGCGACACGCCGATCATGACCTTCATCAACAAGCTCGACCGCGAGGGGCGCGAGCCCGTCGACCTGCTCGATGAGGTGGAGTCGGTGCTCGAGATCCAGTGCGCGCCCGTCACCTGGCCGATCGGAATGGGCAAGCGCTTCAAGGGCGTCTATCACCTGATCGACGACAGCGTGCACCTGTACACGCCCGGCAAGGGCAGCGTGCGGCAGGACGTCACCATCATCAAGGGACTGGACAACCCGCTGCTCGACGAGGTGCTCGACGGCCAGGCCGCGGATCTGCGCGAGGAGGTCGAGCTGGTGCGCGGCGCCAGCCATGCCTTCGACGTCCAGGCCTATCTCGCCGGCACCCAGACACCGGTGTTCTTCGGCTCGGCCATCAACAATTTCGGCGTGCAGGAACTGCTCGACTATTTCGTCCAGTACGCGCCCGCGCCGCTGCCGCGTGCCACCACCAGCCGCACCGTGGAACCGACCGAGCCGAAGTTCACCGGCTTCGTGTTCAAGATCCAGGCGAACATGGATCCGCAGCACCGCGACCGCATCGCCTTTCTGCGCGTGTGTTCGGGCAGCTATCAGAAGGGCATGCGCGTGCGCCACGTGCGCATCGGCCGCGACGTGCAGATCGCCAATGCGCTGACCTTCCTGGCCTCCGAGCGCGGCCACGTGGAAGAGGCCTGGCCGGGCGACATCATCGGCCTGCACAACCACGGCACCATCCGCATCGGCGATACCTTCACCCAGGGCGAGGAGCTCAAGTACACCGGCATCCCGAGCTTCGCGCCGGAGCTGTTCCGGCGTGCCATTCTGCGCGATCCGCTGCGCATGAAGGCGCTTCAGAAGGGTCTCGAACAGCTGTGCGAGGAGGGCGCGACCCAGCTGTTCCGGCCGTTGAAGAACAACGATCTCATCCTCGGTGCCGTCGGCATCCTGCAGTTCGACGTCGTCGCCCACCGTCTGCGCGACGAATACAACGTCGAATGCGCCTTCGAGAGCGTCGCGGTGGCGACGGCGCGCTGGGTCGAATGCGACGACCCCAAGGCCATGCAGCGCTTCCGCGAGAAGGCCTACGAGAATCTCGCCGTCGACCAGGGCGGGGATCTGGTCTACATCGCGCCCACCCGTGTCAATCTCGACATGGCCATCGAGCGCTATCCCGAGGTGCGTTTCTTCGCCACCCGCGAGCACTGAGCGGCGGCGGCCGCACGCTCAGTCCGGCGTGAACGAGAATTTCTGGCCGCCGACCGAGGCCTCGTACATCAGGCCGCCCTTGGCGAGCGTGAAGATCGCCACGCCGTTGCTGTAGTCCGCGTCGGCCGAGGCGCCGGCGGTCACCGCCACCGCGGAGGCCTGGGCGCTGAACTCGAAGTTACCGGACGTGAAGTCGTCGAGCGTGGCCTTGTCCTTGAAGAAGATGATCTCGCTGTAGGCCTGGCCGCCGAGCTGGAAGCCGATGGTCACCTGCGTCAGGCTGGAGGTGCCGATGCGCCTGCCCCGCGCGTAGACCTCGCCCTTGCCGTAGGCGCCGCCGATGCCGATGCCGCCCTTGCCGACGGTGGGGAACACCGCATAGCCATAGGCCTTGTCGAAGAAGACTTTGATGCCGGGATCCTTGTTCTTGAACGCCGCGATGGTCTCGGCGGCCTCGCGGCTGTCGACCTTCTGGTCCTCGGCCTTGTCCTTGGCGAGCGGATTCCAGCCGGCCTGCGTCCAGCCGGCGGTCAGGGCCAGCGAGGCGGTCAGGGCCAGTGCGGTGAAGCGTATGCGCATCGGTATGCTCCTGTGCGAGGGTCTGTCGGCGGAAAAGGTGGGTGCAGTGTAGCAGGACTCCAGCCGCCTGTGCCCGGGGCGTGGAGGCCGCGCCGGTGCGCGCATTCGGTTCCATGCGTACAATGGGCGCCCCGGTGCCGTACCCCCCCGATATCCGAAACGGCTCCGGAAACACCTCTGGGAATACTCCGAAGATGCGCGGTTCTGCAGACAACGGCTTCGACCGGATGACGGCGCGTGCGGGCGGCACGCCCGCGTGCGGAGGCGCGGACGGCCGTCGGCCGTCCCTGGACTGAATGGCGCGGCGCAGAACGCGAAAGCGGAGCGCCTGGCGCGTCTGGAGTCTGCGTCTGCTGGCGCTGCTGGCCGCAGGTCCGCCGGCGCTGGTGCTGGCGCTGCGTTGGATCGATCCGCCGACCACCGCCTTCATCGTTCAGCGGCAGGTCGAACTGTGGGGCGCGGGTTCTTCGCAGCGCGTGGCCTATGAATGGGTGGACTGGCGGGCGTTGTCGCCGGCGCTGCCGCTCGCCGTGGTCGCGGCCGAAGACCAGCGCTTTCCCCGGCACTTCGGTTTCGATCTCGACGCCATCGCCGAGGCCGTGCAGGAGGGCGCGGACGGCGGCCGCATGCGCGGCGCCAGCACCATCAGCCAGCAGGTCGCCAAGAACCTCTTCCTGTGGTCCGGCCGCAGCTGGGTGCGCAAGGGACTGGAGGCCTATTTCACGGTGCTTATCGAGCTCGCCTGGCCGAAGCGGCGCATCCTCGAGGTCTATCTCAACATCGCGCAGTTCGGCGATACCGTGTTCGGCGTCGGAGCGGCGGCTCCGCACTTCTTCGGCCGGCCGGCGCGACAGCTGGATGCGCACCAGGCCGCCCTGCTGGCCGCGGTGCTGCCCAACCCCGTGCGGTTCCGCGTCGATGCGCCTTCGCCCTACGTCTATGGCCGCGCCACCTGGATCCGCGCCCAGATGCTGCAGCTCGGACCGGACTATCTCGCCGGCCTGTAGTCAGTGCAATTTGATCTGCGGGTTCACGCTGGAACGGAACAGATGCGATACCGTCAGCATGGCGGTGCGGAACCAGCCGTACAGCGCGACCTGATGCATTTTGTACAGCGAGAGATAGACCAGCCGCGCCAGGAAGCCTTCGATCATCACCGTGCCGGTGAGATTGCCCATCAGGTTGCCGACGGTGCTGTACTTGCCCAGCGACACCAGCGAACCGTAGTCCCGGTAACGGTAGTCCAGTGGCGCCTCGCCGCGCAGCCGGCGGCGCAGCGACCTGTACAGCAGGCTGGCCTGCTGGTGCGCGGACTGGGCGCGCGGCGGCACGTTGCCGCTGCCGTCGGGCAGCGGGCAGGCCGCGCAGTCGCCGAAGGCGAAGATGTCGTCATCGCGGGTGGTCTGCAGGCTGGGCCGGACCAGCAGCTGATTGACGCGGTTTGTCTCCAGCCCGTCCAGATCCTTCAGGAAGTCCGGCGCCTTGATGCCGGCCGCCCACACCTTGATGCGCGCAGGGATGAAGCGGCCGGTGTGCGTCTTGATGCCTTCGGGCGTGGCCTCGACGACGCGTTCGCCGGTGATGAGATGGATGTTCAGGCGGCGCAGCTCGGCGGCGGTCTTCTCCGCCAGCTCCGGCGGCAGGCCGGGCAGGATGCGGTCGGCGGCCTCGATAATGCTGATCTTGATCTGCGCCGGCGTGATCTCGTCGAGACCGTAGGCGGTCAGCAGCCGCGACACCTTGTGCAGCTGCGCGGCGAGTTCGACGCCGGTGGCTCCCGCACCGGCGATCGCCACATCGAGCTGTCCCGGTTCGAGCGGCCGGCCCTGGGTGTGCGCCTTCAGATAGGCCTCCAGCAGCCGCGCCTGGAACGCCTCGGCCTGCTCCGTGGTGTCCAGGAAGTGGCAGTGCGCCTGCACGCCGGGCACGCCGAAGTCGTTGCTCACGCTGCCGACGGCGATGACCAGGGTATCGTAGGCGAAGACGCGTCCGGGGATGATCTCCTCGCCCCTGGCATTGAACGTCGGTGCGACGCGGATCTCCTTGCGCGCGCGGTCCAGGCCGACCATGCGCCCGAGCCGGAAGCGGAAGCCGCTCAGAGTCGCCTGGGCCAGGTATTCGAGTTCGTCCTCGTGCGAGTCCAGCGTACCGGCCGCGACCTCGTGCAGCAGCGGCTTCCAGATGTGGGTGCGCTGGGCGTCCACCAGTGTGATCTCGGCCTGGCCGCGGCGGCCGAGCCGGCCGCCGAGGCGGGTGGCGAGTTCCAGGCCGCCGGCGCCGCCGCCGACGATCACGATGCGGTGCAGAGGAGCGGGGGATTCGGTCATGGCCGTGAGTCCCTCAGCCCTGCATCAGTTGATCGAAGGCCTCTTCGATCAGGGCGACGGTGCGCATCAGTTCCGCTTCCGTATAGGGCCGGGGTGCGTGCCTGCCCCATACCGGGGCCGGCCAGGCCGGGTCGCTACGGTGACGGACGATGTGATGGACGTGCAGCTGCGGCACCACGTTGCCGAGGTTCGCGACGTTCATCTTGTCGGCGGCGAAGGCCCGGGCCAGCGCCTGGGCGACGAAGGCCGACTCCTCCATCAGCTGCCGGCGGTCGTCAGGGCCGAGCTGGTAGATCTCGGTGACATCGGGGCGCTCCGGGACCAGGATCACCCACGGATAGCTCGCATCGTTCATCAGCAGAACCCGGCAGAGCTGCAGCCGGCTCAGTGGGATGCAGTCCTCGGCAAGGCGGGGATGGAGTTCGAACACGCGGGGCCTCCCTGTGAATGCGATTGTTCCGCGTCATACTGAAAAAATCATCTTTGCCAGAATGGCACTTACTCAAGCCGATGTCCTGAAAAAAGATGGCCACGGAACCCACGGAATGACACTGAAAAAGGCTTACTGTAAAAACCCGAAATCCCGACCGCGGAGGGATGATGCCGGGTTTAGGCAATGAATGCTTTCCGTGTTGTTCCGTGGATTCCGTGGCCAACGCGCTGTCAGGCATCATACCAGCGAACCCGCCCCGGAATCGCGGATCGCCGCTCAGTCCCCGCGCGGTCGCCCGCACCGCCAGCAGGCGTCGAACTGGGGCTCACAGACCGTGCCGCAGTGCCGGCAGGTCCAGTCGGCCGCAGTCGGCACTTCGTCCCGGGACTCCGCTTCGATGAGCTCGCGCGCGCGGGCCGCGTCGACGTCCGCGACCCACAATTCCGGCCAGCAGTCGAACACGGGCAGGTCACCGGCCCCGCCCATCAGGAATTCGTTGCGCACTTCACAGGCGATCCCAGCGGTCTGCAGGACATTCTTGTAATGATGCACCAGCAGGCGGTCGGCGCCGCTGAACACGCGCTTCATGGCTGCGCTCCGTGGCGGATGATCCAGCACTGATGGATCTTCTTGTTGGAGAAGTCCTCCGGCACCGTCTGGCGCGAGATGTCGCGGATGTCGCAGCCGGCGAGCGCGGCGGCATCCAGGCGGAACCCGCGCCGGTTGTTGGAGAAGAACAGTTCGCCCCCCGGGGCGAGCAGTCGCAGGCAGCCTTCGATCAGAGGCACGTGGTCGCGTTGCACGTCCAGCACGCCCTCCATGCGTTTGGAGTTCGAGAACGACGGCGGGTCCATCACGATCAGATCGTACTGCGCCCGCGTGCGGCCGGCATCCTCCAGGAACTGGAAGACGTCCGCGCGCACCAGGCGGTGCGCCTGCAGATCCAGACCGTTGAGCTCGAAGTTGCGCCGGGTCCAGTCCTGATAGGTGTTGGACATGTCCACCGTGGTCGATGCCGGCGCGCCGCCGGCCGCCGCGTACACGCTGAAGCTGCCTGTGTAGGCGAACAGGTTGAGGAAGCGCCTGCCGGCGGCGCGCTCGCGCACCATGCGCCGGGTGTTGCGATGATCGAGGAACAGACCCGTGTCCAGATAGGCGTCCAGGTTCACCCAGAACTTCAGGCCCTGTTCCTCGACCACGAAGTCCTCGCCGCTGCGGCCGGTCTTTTCGTACTGCTCCGGTCCGCGCTGGCGGCGGCGCTGCTTGAAGTGGATGTGATCGCGCGGCAGCTCCAGGACCGACTCGACCACGCGGAAACAGTCCTCGCGCCAGGCCTGGTATTCGGCCTCGCCGGCCGCCCAGTCCGTGGCGTATTCCTGCAGATGGATGTGCGCCGTATAGCGGTCGATCGCGAGCGGGAACTCGTGCAGGTCGCGATCGTAGATGCGATAGCAGGACAGGCCCTGGCGGCGGGCCCATTTGTCCCAGTGCCTGGCGTTCTTGCGCAGGCGGTTGGCGAAGGCTTCGGACTTGCTCATGAAGACAGTAGAGTAACGGACGCAGGGCGGGTTGCGGGCAACGGCATGCGGCTCCGGCGTTCCGCGGTCACTATCATACCGGTGACGGGGCGGCGGTTCACTCATTTCCATGGGGGCGGAGATGTTGCGCAGAGAGTTTCTCCAGGCGCTGGGCCTGGGCGGGGTCGATGCCACGGTACGGCGCTACTGGCCACGCGACGGCCTGTGGAACGGCTGTGCCGCCGGGCCGACCCCGGCCGGGCTGCTGCGCCACCCGCTGGTCGAGGCCTGCTGGGAAGGCATCGATCCGGCGCAGGTTCGGGACTGCCACATCCACCTCATCGGCGCCGGCGACAACGGCAGCGGCGTGTGGGTGAATCCGCGCATGCGCAGCCTCCTGCATCCCTGGCAATACGCCCAGTTCGAGTTCTATCTGAACGCCGCCTGCGCGGACCACGATTCCGACCGCGACGGACGCTATGTGGAGCGTCTGGTCGCGCTTCTGGAGGAGTTTCCCGCGGGGGTCATGGGCATGCTGCTGGCCTTCGATCATCACTACGACGAGGACGGCCGCCTGCGGGCGGATCTGTCCGCCTTCCACACCCCGAACGTGTACGCGGCGCAGGTGGCCGCGCGGCACCCCCGGCGCCTGCGCTGGATCGCCTCGGTGCACCCCTATCGCGAGGATGCGGTCGAGGCGTTGGAGGCGGCCGCACGCCAGGGTGCCTGCGCCGTGAAGTGGCTGCCCTCGGCCATGGGCATGGATCCCGGGTCGTCGCGCTGCGATGCCTTCTATGCGGCGCTGCGGCGGCTCGATCTGCCATTGCTGGTGCACTGTGGCACCGAATATGCGGTGCACGGCGGGGCGCAGCAGCACCTGGGCAATCCGCTGCGCCTGCGCCGCCCGCTCGATCAGGGGGTACGGGTGATCGTCGCGCACTGCGCTTCGCTGGGGCGCGGTACCGATCTGGATGCGGGCGGGAACGGTCCCGAGCGCTCCAATTTCCAGCTGTTCGCGCGGCTCATGGATGAGCCCGCGTACCGGCATTCGCTGTTCGGCGAACTGTCGGCGGTGACCCAGGTGAATCGCCGGGACGAGGTGCTGACGACGCTGATCGCGCGTCACGACTGGCACGCGCGGCTCGTCAACGGCTCCGATTATCCGCTGCCCGGCGTGCTGCCGCTGTTCTCGCCGGGGTATTTCGCCGGGCGCGGCTGGTTGGATGCCGGACAGGATGCGCTGCTGCGCACGCTGCGCGTGCACAATCCGCTGCTGTTCGATGTGCTGCTGAAGCGCATGCTCAGGATCGATGGCCGCGCCTTCGCACCGGATGTGTTCATGACGCGCCGGCATTTTGCATGTGCTGCATGAGGCAGGAGAGACGGATCGTCCGGCGGCATTGCAATATGCCGGTAACATATATCAATGCGGCGGTTGCAAAATCGGGTCGAACCTTTTATATCTAACGCAACTTGCAGTGAAAAACAGGCAGATCCAACCCCGCACGGAGTGCCTGGAGAGGGTTTCCAAAGGACTGGTGCCATGCCCGCGCCCAGAACATGCCGGAGGAGACCAACAAGATGGGCCAGGAAATTCCCGTTTCACACCTGAAATCCACCGCCGAATCCCACCCCAGACCCGAAGCCGCCGACATCATCGTCGCCTATCTCGAACAGTTGGGCGTCGAATACGTCTTCGGCGTGCCCGGCGGCGCCATCGAGCCTTTGTTCAACGCCCTGGCGCGCAGTGCCCGCCGCGGCGGACCGCGCGTCGTCGTTGCCCGCCACGAGACCGGCGCGGCCTTCATGGCCGACGGCTATGCCCGCAACAGCGGCAGGCTGGGCGTGTGCTGCGCGACCACCGGCCCCGGTGCGACCAATCTCATCACCGGCGTGGCCTCGGCCTACGAGAACCACATACCGATGCTGGTCATCACCGCCCAGACGGCGCTGGCCTCGTTCGGGCGCGGGGCGTTTCAGGAGTCGTCCTGCACCGGCGTCAACACCGTCGGGATGTTCGAGTACTGCACGCGCTACAACACCCTGGTGTCGCACCCCGATCAGCTCGAACCCAAGCTGTCGGCGGCCATCATGGCGGCCTTCCAGACCCCGGTCGGGCCCAGCCATATCAGTCTCCCCCTGGACCTGCTGCGCAGCCCGGCGACGGTGCCGGCGCCGTCCTATGATCTCGCCAGCCTGCTGCAGGCCGACAAGGTGTACGATCCCGAGGCCATCGCGACCCTCAAGGAGGAATTGTCCCAGGCGCGCGGCGTGGCCTTCGTGATCGGCGAGGGCGCGGGCGAGGCCATCGGCACCATCCTGGAGATCGCGCTGGCCATAGGGGCGAAGATCATCGTGACGCCTCACGGCAAGGGTTTCGTCAGCCCCTATCATCCACTGTTCTGCGGCGTGATCGGCTTCGCGGGCCACACCTCCGCCATCCACGCGCTGCTGGATCCGAACATCGACACCGTCATCGCCGTCGGCACCGCCCTGACCGAATCGGCCACCGACGGCTGGAATGCGGACCTGATCCTGAACCGGCGCCTCATCCACATCGACGCCATCGAAAGCAATCTGACGAAGTCGCCCATGGCGAGGCTGCATGTGCGGGGCCATCTGGCATCGATCTTTGACGAGCTGGCGCGGCGGATGAGG
>JAJJPM010000177.1:0-35152 GCA_032907525.1 Gammaproteobacteria bacterium | reverse complement strand
CCTAGGAAAACCAGCGCAGGAACGCGGCGGCGGTGAGTGCGGTGACGCCCAGCAGGATCTGTCCCGCCCAGAGGATGCGCCGTCCGCGGTCCGGCCGCGCACGCAGACCGCGCAGCATCGCGACCGCCAGCACGGCGCCCAGCGCGGCGCAGGCCACCTTGATCGACAGCGCCGCGACGGCGATGCCGTGGATGTCGGGGAACTGGCCGTAATACGCGAAGCTGATGGCACCGAAGCCCGCGCCGCTGACGGCCTGCACCAGCCAGGCGGCCAGCACGAGCCATGCGATGCCGCGCAGCTGCGCGGGCGGCGCGGTCGGCGACCGGCCGCCGAGGAACGCGCCGCCGACCACGGCCACGGCGCCGAAGTTGTGGGCGACCTGCGTCAGCGCGTAGGCGAGGCTCTGCAGATCCATGCTAATCCACGGTCACGTTCAGGCATTGCTCCACGCCGATGGGCGTGTGATTCCTGTTCACGACCTTGATGCAGAGTTCGTGCGCGCCGGGTGCCAGCGTCTCCAGGGTGTGGCTTCCCTTGAGCTGGCGCAGGATGGCGGTCTCCTCGCCATCGACATAGAAATGGACATGATCTCCATCCGGGCCCGGTACGACCTCGTAGTCGACCTTGTTCTGCTCCATCGCGTCCAGCGTGGCGCCGTCGGCAGGCGAATGGATGGTGACCGAGGCCGCTGCCGCCAGGGCGGCATCGGCGATCAGCGCGCCCGACAGGGCAAGGGAAAGCATGATCTGGGCATTCATGACGTCTCCTCCTCGCGTGCGAACGGATGCATACACTGTAGCAGCCGCGCCGGCGCATACCAGCCGGTGCGCACACCGTACGTGAGCCCTGCATCGCGCGACAAACCGGCCGACCGGCTTCCTCGTGAAACACGTGGTTTCGCGGCATCCGCACCGCCTGGCGGTCGCCCCGGGCGGATTCAGTTTTATTTCAGCCCCGCCGGCTAAGCTGCCCCCGAACTGCAAAACCGTTCCGGAGGGCACATGTTCCACAAGGCACTGACACTGGTACTGTTCGGCGTGCTGGCCATGGGCGCCGCCACGCTGACCTACGGTACCTTCTTCGACAAGGGCTTCGCCGCCAGCGTCGCGGGCGTCATGGGCGCGGGCGACGGCGGAGACGACGAGAGGGATCACGACGATGACTAGGCTGCGCCTGCCCACCGCCTTCGATCTGCTGATGCTCTGGCACGGGCTCTTCGCCGGCACCTATACGATCGCCTATCTCACCGCCGACGGTGCGCCGGGACTGCACGAGTTCGCCGGCTATGCGGCCCTGGCCCTGCTCGCCCTGCGCCTGCTGGCAGCGGTGATCGCCGGTACGCGCGCGCCCTGGTCGCTGCCCCTGCCGCGGGCGGCGATGTGGAAGAACTTCGGTCGCAAGCTCGCCGACGGCAACTTCGGCGCCCTGCGCGGCCGCACGCCGTTCGCGCCGCTCTCGGGTCTGGTGATTCTCGTCTCGCTGGTGCTGGTGACGCTCAGCGGGCTGGCGGCCGACTGGTGGGAATGGGGGGACCTGCACGAAGGCCTCGCCGAGGGCTCGCTGACGGTCGTGCTGATCCACGTCGCCATCGTATCGTTCGGCCCGTTGCTGAAGAAGTTCGGCGAAGTGCGCGCCCGGCACGACACCGGACGCGATGCCGCCGCCCTCACACGCGGCGCCTGATGCCGCGAAGCCGGCATCCGCACACTTTCCTTGTGGAACCTCGCCGGCCGCGGACGCGCCCCGGAACCTTCGGCGGCGCCCGCGCGTGCTAGACTCTTCGTCGCCACCCCTATCCCGACACGGAAGCCCGTATGAATGCCATCCGCAATGTGTTCGCGTTGATCGGTCTCCTGGCGGTCGTCGCCGGCGTCTACCTCGCGTCGACATGCAGCGCGGACATCGCGACCCTGCGCGCGCTGGATCCCGCGGCGCCGCAGATGTACGCGGATATGTGGGCGCGTCTCAAGGAAACCGGCACCAGTGCGGACGCCACGGTGTGGAAGGTGCCGCTCGCCGAGGGCGTCACACCCGCCGATGCGGAACAGGTCATGAAGTTCGTCGCCAACCAGCACAACATCACCGGCGTCGGCGAACTTCCCCTGTCGGAACAGGTGGAACTCATGACCGGCGAGAAGCAGCGCTTCCTGAAGATCTACCAGTACTGCGACCCGCGCACCGCGATGAAGATGGTCGACTACAGCGACGCCTTTTCCGCCTATCTGCCCTGCCGCATCGCGCTGGTGGAGGACAAGGACGGCCGCTACGCGCTGTATTCGCTGAACATGGATCTGATGATCGCGGGCGGACGACCGCTGCCGCCGGAGCTGAAGGAAGAGGCGGTCCGCGTCAAGGAAATCATTCTCGACATCATGGAGCGCGGCGCCGCCGGCGAGCTGTTCTAGGCGAACCCTTCCTGGCCACGGAATCCACGGAACAACACGGAAAAATGGCTTATTGTAAAAATCCAAAAACCTGACCGTGGAGGGATGATGCCGGGTTTATGCAATGAATGCTTTCCGTGTTGTTCCGTGGATTCCGTGGCCATTTTTTTAAGGTATCGGCTTAAGTCAAGTGCCCTTGGCGCCAGGGACCCCGCCCGTACGCGCCGCCGCCCGGCGTTTCGATGACCAGGGCGTCGCCGGCGGCGACATCGATCTCGTCGCAGGCATGCAATTCCGCGACCGTGCCGTCCGCGCGCTCTACGCGGTTCCGCCCCACCACACCGTCTCCGCCGCCGTCCAGCCCGAACGGGGCCACCGTCCGCCGCCCTGACAGGATCGCCGCACGCATCGGCTCGCGAAAGCGCAGCCGCCGCACCAGGCCGTCACCGCCGCGATGCCGGCCCGCGCCGCCGCTGCCGCGGCGGATGGCGAAGGTCTCGACCAATACCGGGAAGCGGAACTCGAGCACCTCCGGATCGGTGAGACGCGAATTGGTCATGTGGGTGTGCACGGCGTCGGCCCCGTCGAAGTCCGGCCCGGCGCCGGCCCCGCCGCAGAGGGTCTCGTAATACTGGTAGGCGGCGTTGCCGAAGGTGAGATTGTTCATCGTGCCCTGCGACGCGGCCATCACGCCGAGCGCGCCGTACAGGGCATCGACGACCAGCTGCGAGGTCTCGACGTTGCCCGCCACCACCGCCGCCGGATAGCGCGGATTGAGCAGGCAGCCCTCGGGTACCACGATCTCCAGCGGCTTCAGGCAGCCTTCATTCAGCGGGATGTCGTCGTCCACCAGCGTACGGAAGACGTAGAGCACAGCGGCACGCGTGATCGCCAGCGGTGCGTTGAAGTTGCCGGGATGCTGAGGCGAGGTGCCGGTGAAGTCGATGCGCGCGCGACGTGCAGCGCGGTCGATGCGCACGGCAACCCCGATGACATGGCCATCGTCCATCGCCACGGAGAATCCGCCGTCGGACAGAGCGCCGATCACGCGGCGCACCGACTCCTCGG
This sequence comes from Gammaproteobacteria bacterium, assembly GCA_032907525.1. Classification (GTDB taxonomy): domain Bacteria; phylum Pseudomonadota; class Gammaproteobacteria; order Thiohalobacterales; family Thiohalobacteraceae; genus JAHJQQ01. The sequence continues at coordinate 31,700 of JAJJPM010000177.1, read as the reverse complement.
CGTTGTCCTGCACGTGCCGCATATAGGCCGCTACCGTCTTCAGGCCGAACTGCTCCACCATGCGCCGCAGTTCCTGCGCGCCCTTCTCGTTCGCCGCCGCCTGCGCCTTCAGATCGGCGACGTTCTGATCGGGATTGCGTGCCGGGTACGGGCCCGAAGCCAGCAGCGCGCGCAGCTCGGGCTCGCGGAAGCGGCCCGCCTCGACCAGTTTGAAATCGTCGATGAGGATGCCCTCCTCCTCGATGCGGCGGCTGCGCGGCGGCATCGAGCCCGGCGTGCTGCCGCCGATGTCGGCGTGATGGCCGCGGGAGGCGACATGGAACAGAATCTCCTCGCCGCGTGCGTCGAACACCGGCGTGACGACGGTGATGTCCGGCAGGTGCGTGCCGCCGTTGTAGGGCGCGTTGGTCACGAACACGTCCCCCGGCCGCATGTTTGCCCGGCGCGAATGCAGAACGGCGCGCACGCTGTCGCCCATCGACCCCAGGTGCACGGGGATGTGCGGCGCGTTGGCAACCAGGCCGCCGTCGCGGTCGAACAGCGCGCAGGAGAAGTCGAAGCGCTCCTTGATGTTGACCGAGTGCGCGGTCTTGGCCAGCGTCTCGCCCATCTGCTCGGCGATGGACATGAACAGATTGTTGAAGATCTCCAGCAGCACGGGATCGACCCGCGTGCCGATGGCTGCGCCGCGCGCGAGCGGGGCCGTGCGTGTGAGCAGCAGATTGCCGTCCTTCAGCCCGGCCTGCCAGCCCGGCTCGACGATGACGATGGAATTGGGCTCGACGATCACGGCCGGTCCCACGATCGCGGCGCCCTCGCGCAGACCATCGCGGGCGAACACCGGCGCGGTGCAGCGGCCTTCGCCGTCGCGGGCGGCGTTGACGGTGTACAGCTCGGCGTGGCCGAGCGGCTCGCCAGCAGTCGTATCGGCGGCCTGCGTGGAGGGCGCGCCGGCACGTTCGGCGGCCGCGGCGATCACCTCCACCGACAGCGCCTCGACGATGAGCGGCTTGTCCGCATCGACGAAGCCGAAGCGCGCGCGGTGCGCCGCCTTGAAGGCCCGCCTGATCTCATCCGAAGGTCCGAGATCCACCAGCAGCGGTGCATCGGTGCCCCGGTAACGCACCAGCACGCGGCGCAACGCCGACAGCGCCGCGGCATCAGCGCCCTGCCGCGCCAACTCGGCCCGCCCGTCGGCCTCGAGCCCGGCCGCCAGTTCGCCCAGCCGCGGCATCAGTGCCGCGTCGAGCGGCGCCTCGACCGCCTGTTCGCGCAGCACCCGCAGATCGGCGAGCCCCATGCCGTAGGCCGAGAGCACACCGGCGTGCGGATGGATCAGCACCGTCTTCATGCCGAGCGCGTCGGCGACCAGGCAGGCGTGCTGGCCGGCGGCGCCGCCGAAGCAGCACAGCGCGTAGCGCGACACGTCGTAGCCGCGCTGCACCGAGATGCGGCGGATGGCATTGGCCATGTTGGCGACCGCGATCCCGATGAAGCCGTGCGCGACCTGCTCGGGCGTGCGCGCGTCGCCGGTGGCCGCGCGGATCCCGGCCGCCAGATCCGCAAAGCCCGCGCGCACCGCCTCGACATCCAGGGGCTGATCGCCGTTCGGACCGAAGACCCTGGGGAAGTGCGCCGGCAGGATCTTGCCGACCATCACATTGGCGTCGGTCACGGTGAGCGGCCCGCCGCGGCGGTAGCAGCGCGGCCCGGGGTCCGCGCCGGCGGAATCGGGACCGACGCGGCAGCGCGCACCGTCGAAGCGCAGGATGGAGCCGCCGCCGGCGGCCACGGTGTGGATGTACATCATGGGCGCGCGGATGCGCACCCCGGCGACCTCGGCATCGAAGCTGCGCTCGAATTCGCCGTCGAAATGCCAGACGTCGGTCGAGGTGCCGCCCATGTCGAAGCCGATGACGCGTTCGAAGCCGGCCGCGCGCGCCACTGCCGCGCCGCCGACCACGCCGCCTGCGGGACCGGACAGGATCGCGTCCTTGCCCTGGAAATGCCGCGCATCGGCCAGCCCGCCGCTGGACTGCATGAACAGCAGCCGGATGCCGGCGAGCTGGCCCGCCACCTGGTCCACGTAGCGGCGCAGCACCGGCGAGAGGTAGGCATCGACGGCGGTGGTGTCGCCGCGCGCGATCAGCTTCATCAACGGACTCGCCGCGTGCGACACCGAGATCTGCGTGAAGCCGAGCTCGCGCGCGATGGCGGCCAGCCTTCGCTCGTGGTCGACGAAGCGGTAGGCGTGCATGAGTACGATGGCGACGCTGCAAAAGCCGTCGGCATGGGCGCGCCGCAGCTCGCGCCGCGCGGCCGCCTCGTCCAGTTCCCGCAGCACCTCGCCCTCGGCGGTCACGCGCTCGTCGATTTCGACCACGCGTTCGTAGAGCGGCTCGGGCAGTTCGATGCGGCGCGCGAAGATCTTCGGCCGGTTCTGGTAGCCGATGCGCAGCGCGTCGCCGAAGCCGCGCGTGATGCACAGCAGCGTGCGCGCGCCCTTGCGCTCCAGAAGCGCGTTGGTCGCGACGGTCGTGCCCATGCGCACGGCCTCGACGCGGTCCGCCGGCACCGCTTCGTCCGGCCCGAGGCCGAGCAGCTCGCGGATGCCCTGCAGCGCGGCATCCTCGTAGCGCCCGGGGTTTTCGGACAGCAGCTTGCGGGTGACCAGCCCGCCGTCGGGCCGGCGCGCGACGATGTCGGTGAACGTGCCGCCGCGATCGATCCAGAATTGCCAGCCGCTCATGCCGGACGGGATCCAGAGGATGACGCGGCAGCGCGTCGCGCGGAGTGCGGAAAGGACATCATGCCGAATGCGGAGAGAATCGAGCGTGTTCCGGGCGGTCCGTCGTCCCGGCGGCTGCCGGGAGCCAGTGGTTCACAGGCCGCGGAGCGCGACCCGCGGCGCCCGATGCGTCCGGCGCCATTCTGCCCGAACCCCGGTCGCAGCGCACGAAGCACCGGCCCGTGCCGCCCTTGACATGAGAATGAGAATAATTATCATTCGCTACAACGAACCAAAAGGGAGGCCCCGGAGATGACCCGAGAACGATCCACGACGCGCCGCCGCCGGCTGTGGGAAATCGAAGCGCGCTTCCATTGCAGCCTCATCGGCACCTGCCTGACGCTCGCCGATCTGCGCCGGATCTGCCGGCGGGCGGGCGTGGTCCTCGAGGCGGACGTCGGCGACTACGAACTCCACCATGCCTTCGTGGACCTGGCCGGCCGCGCCTGTCACGCGACCCGCCTGCTCCAGCGGCGCCTGGACGGCCGCCACCGCGAGACCCTGCGCCGCTTCGCCCCGGCGCGGGACGAGGCGGCGCTCGCCGGGCTCTGGGAAGCGGCGCAGGCCAGCGGCGAAATCGCCGGGGCGTACTGGGCGCTGATGAGTCACCCCTGCGCCGGGCCGGCGCTGTGCGACCGGGTGGCGGGCGAGGTGCACATGCTGTCCCATCTGGCCGGCGCGTCGCGGCGTGCCGAGCTGCAGCGGATCGAACGGCTGCAGCAGCGCCTGCGGCTGCTGGAGCAGTGGCTGAGCGAAGAGCGCCAGACCGCCGCCGAGCGCCACACCATCATCCAGGCGCTCAATCAGCGGCTGCTGAAAGCCTACGACGCCGAACGGGAGCTCGAACGGCTGCGCGCCCGCGTCGCGCAGCTCGAACAGGGCGAGACGCTGCGCCTGGCGCGCGCCCGCGGCGAGGACATGGCGGCCGCGCTGGCCCATGCCCGCCTGGCGGCCGAGCGCCACGCCGCGGACGCGCGGCGCTGGGCCGAACGTTGTCAGGCGGCCGAGCGGACCGCGGCACACGGCGCCGCCGAACTCGCCGCCGCAACCGCAGAACGCGACAGTCTGGAACAACTGACGCGGGATCTGACCCGTGCCTGTGCGCAGGACTGCACCAGCGACTGCCCGCGTTTCGATCTGTGCCGCCGCCGCATCCTCTATGTCGGCGGCCGGCCGGGACTCGGCCCGCATCTGCGCCAGCTGGTGGAGCGGGCGAACGGCGAATTCCTGCATCACGACGGCGGCCGCGAGGAGGCCGACGCCGCCCTGGCCGCCCTGCTGCCCCGCGCCGATGTCGTGCTCTGTCCGGCGGACTGCATCAGCCACGGCGCCATGGCCCGCGTGAAACGCATCTGCAGGCAGCAGGCCAAACCTTTCATGGTGCTGCGCAGCGCGAGCCTGTCGGCCTTCGCGCGCGGCCTGCAGCAGCTGGTCGGCAGCCGCCACGCCGGGCCGGCCATGCCCTGAGCACCTCGGGATTGCCGCCGCGCCGCCGGGGTGCCGCCGGCGGCGATCAGCCTCCGTCCGCGTACTTCCCGAAGAAAGCCTCCGGGATGTCCGCCTTCTTGCGCCCGGCGATGGCGAAGTAATACAGCGGCTCGCCCTCCATGGAGAGGCGGTGGCGATAGCGCTCGAGATGGTAGATCTCCAGATACTCGGAGAAGATCAGATCCCGGATCATGCGCGAGAAGCCGGTGGAGTCGCTTTCGCGCAGGAAGGTCTCCTTGATGTTGAACGCCACCCAGCCCTCCGGCCGGATGAGGTTGAACGCCTCCATGAACGCCTTGGGCGGGATGTCGCCGAAGCCCAGCGCCGCCACGGTGGTCAGGCAGTCGAGTGACCAGGAACGGAACTCCTCTTTCTCGTCCGCGGACAGATTGCAGAAATCGGCGATGTAATAGGCGTCGTACAGGTGCGGCCGGTCGCGCTCCACCGCCGCCTGCGCCTCGGGGATGATGTCGACGCCGACCATCCGCGATACGCCGTAGTCCTTCAGCGCCTCGCCCATCAGCCCGTTGCCGGCACCGAGATCGAGCACGCGCAGCCCGGTGAAGTTCTCCCGCGCCTGATCGACCGCCGCCTTCAGGATCTCGGTGACCTTCTCCGGCGAACTGCACTTGAGCCGGTCGTAGAACACCTGCTCATACAGCCCCGGGATCCTGTAGATCTCGTCGTAGTCGTGGAATCTGATCCGGGTCTTGTCGCCGTCCATGCCGAGCACATAGAAATAGGCCTCGTCCTGGGCGAGGTTGTGGGCGCCGAACTGGGGGAACTGGATGCGGTGTCGTTGCGATTTCATGATTCTCCTACCGTGTTTGACGGACTGGCGGGACGCCGGCGCGGGCGGGGCGTGCCGTACGGGACGGATCAGGCATGACGGGCCGCGAGGGCCGCTGTTTTCCCCGCCCGTGACGCTCGGTCGGACGAGCGCGGATCGGCGATGGACATGATGCGCCGCGGCGCGCCGCTTCCGGCACGGCACCGCGGGCAGGTTGACGAGCCACGGGATTGCGGACGTAACTCGCAGAAAAAGCCTGATTTTTATTCAACCGAGGGCATACCATACCATACATCGCACCGATCATGCCTGGCCGGCTGCCGGGCGCAGCCGTGTGTGCGCGGAGAAATCCGCCGGCCATGTCGAATCCGCACCTTCCCGTTCGTCGTACTGAATGAAGCGGGCCCCCTGCCCGCACAGAAACGACAAGGTGACACCATGCAGATCCAACCCTATCTGTTCTTCGACGGCCGCTGCGACGACGAGACCGTGCCATGCGCTTCATGATCATCGTCAAAGCCACGCGGGACTCGGAGGCCGGCATCATGCCGAAGGAGCCGCTGCTTGCCGCCATGGCGGGCTATCACGAGGAACTGGCGAAGGCCGGCGCCCTGCTGGACGCATCCGGCCTGCAGCCCAGCGCCAGAGGCTGGCGCGTCAGATACTCCGGTACCCGGCGCACCGTCATCGACGGCCCCTTCACCGAGAGCAGGGAGCTGATCGCGGGCTATACCTTGATTCAGGCGAAATCGCGGGAGGAGGCCCTGGAGTGGGCGCGGCGCTTCCCCAATCCGGCCGGCGAAGGCGCGGAGGCCGAGATCGAGGTCCGGCAACTGTACGAGCTGGAGGATTTCGAACCCGACCCGGCGATCGAGCGTTTCCGCGAGATCGGCGTCGGCTCGAAAACCTGATCGCACGGAAAACACAGGTCGGCCACGGAAACACGCGGAGCCACTGCTCTTCCTCCGGGAGAGCGTCGGGGCGAGGACATTTATTATTAAAGGAACCTCTGATTAATTCAGAGTACCGTCATTGCGAGCGAAGCGAAGCGATCTCCCCCTACGGTAGATCAATAATTCGGAGATTATTCGCTGCGCCCCTCGCAATGACGAATAAATCAGGGGTTCCTTAAATATCTTTTCGCGGATTTCGTGGGTTTCGTGGCCAATGCGGTTTTATGGATCAAGACAACAGGTGAAAACCATGGCTTACATGCTTCTGATCGTCGAACCCCGCGGCCAGCGCGCCGAACGTACGCCGGATGAGGCACAGCGTGCCTACGCGGACATGGTCCGCTTCGGCGAGGGCCTGCAGGCCCGCGGCCTGCTCCGGGCCTGCGAATCACTGCGCTCCGACGCGGCGGGCGTGCGCGTCAGCGTGCGCGGCGGGCGGCGCACCCAGGTCGACGGCCCGTTCACGGAATCCAAGGAAATGGTCGGCGGCTTCTTCCTGCTCGACTGCGACACTCTCGAACAGGCCATCGCCATCGCCGGCGAGTGCCCCGCGGCCCAGTGGGCCACCGTCGAGGTGCGCGAGGTCGCGCCCTGCCATGCCGGCTGAGCGCCGGTGATGCCGGACGTCTGAAAGCATGCCTGCGGACATCCATCGCACCATCGAGGCGGTCTGGCGGATCGAGTCCGCGCGGATCATCGCCGTCGTCGCGCGCATGGTGCGCGATGTCGGCCTCGCCGAGGAACTGGCGCAGGACGCGCTGGTCGCCGCGCTGGAGACCTGGCCGGGCGCGGGCATCCCCGACAACCCGGGCGCCTGGCTGATGGCCACCGCCAAGCGGCGCGCCATCGACGCCCTGCGCCGTGACCGGCTGCACGGGCGCAAACACGAGGAGCTGGCGCAGTCGCTCGCGGCGGAACAGGAAAACACGGCGATCGACGTCGAGGCGCTCGACGACGACATCGGCGACGACCTGCTGCGCCTGATCTTCACCGCCTGCCATCCGGTGCTGTCCGCCGACTCGCGTGTCGCGCTCACGCTGCGCCTGCTCGGCGGACTGACCACCGAAGAGATCGCCCGTGCCTTCCTGGTCGCTGAGGCGACGGTCGCGCAACGCATCGTGCGCGCCAAGCGCACCCTCACCGAGGCGCGCGTTCCTTTCGAGGTTCCCGACGGGGCCGGGCGCGCCGAACGCCTGTCATCGGTGCTCGAGGTGATCTATCTCATCTACAACGAAGGTTATGCGGCGACGGCCGGCGACGACTGGCTGCGCCCGGCGCTCTGCGAAGAGGCGCTGCGGCTCGGCCGCATCCTCGCCGGACTCACGCCGCAGGAGCCCGAGGTCCACGGCCTGGTGGCGCTGATGGAACTCCAGACCTCGCGCCTGCGCGCGCGCACCGGGCCGTCCGGCGAGCCCGTGCTCCTGCTCGATCAGGACCGCGCCCGCTGGGACCGGCTGCTGATCCGCCGCGGTCTCGACGCGCTCGAACGGGCACGCGCGGCCAGCGAAGCGCGCGGCGATGCGCTCGGCCCCTACGCCCTGCAGGCCGCGATCGCCGCCTGTCACGCACGCACACGCACGGCCGACGAGACCGACTGGCCCCGCATCGCCGCGCTCTATGATGCGCTGGCGGAAACCGCGCCGTCCCCGGTCGTGGAGCTGAACCGCGCCGTCGCCGTCGCCATGGCGTTCGGTCCGGCCGCGGGCCTGGAACTGGTCGACGCGCTGCTCGCGGAGCCGTCGTTGAAGAACTATCACCTCCTGCCCAGCGTCCGCGGCGACCTGCTCGCCCGCCTGGGCCGCCTCGAGGAGGCCCGCGCGGAGTTCCGGCGCGCGGCGGATCTCACCCAGAACGCGCGCGAACGGCGGCTGCTGCTCGAGCGCGCCATGGCCTGCGGCGGGCAGGCAACCCGCGATCAGAAATAATGCCGGCGGCTCCGCCCGTCGGATACGCTGCCGACGATGAACTCCCCCGCTTCCGTCTGCTTCCGTGGCAAATATGGGTTTCGGGTTTCGGGCCAGCATTAAAAAACAATGTCTTATGGTCAACCTTGGGCCGCGATTCAAGTACTAAAGAAGATTCTTATATTCAAAACGGGTATCCTGTACGGCATTCGCACGCCCCATACCCCGCAGTTTCTCCGCCGCGTCCGGACGGGATTGCCGCCGGCCCGGCTGGAAGGCGCCCGGCGCCGCATCGAACCAGAGACCCATGACCGAGATCATCCGCTTCACGCTCCGCAAGCTGTTCCCCTTCCTCGACTGGTGGCCGACCGTCAACCGCGACACCCTGCGCGCCGATCTGATCGCCGGCCTGACCGGCGCCGTGATCGTGCTGCCGCAGGGCGTCGCCTTCGCCATGATCGCCGGCCTGCCGCCGGAATACGGTCTCTATACCGCCATCGTCACGCCGGTCATCGCGGCCCTGTTCGGTTCGTCGCGGCACCTGGTGTCGGGTCCCACGACGGCGATCTCCATCGTGGTGTTCGCCGCCATCAGTCCCCTCGCGGAGCCCGGCTCGGCGGATTTCGTGCGCCTGGCGCTGACCCTCACCTTCATGGCCGGCGCGGTGCAGCTGGCGTTCGGACTCGCGCGTCTCGGCGCCCTGGTGAATTTCGTGTCGCATTCGGTGGTGGTGGGCTTCACCGCCGGCGCGGCCGTACTGATCGCCACCAGCCAGGTGAAGCACGTGCTCGGCATTCCGCTGCCTTCGGGCAGCGATTTCCTGCACACCTGGATGCACCTGGGCAGTCACCTGTGGGACACCAATCTCTATGTGCTCGCGGTCGCCGGCACGACGCTGATCAGCGCCATCCTGTTCCGGAAGTACCGCCCGCGCTGGCCGGGCATGCTGCTGGCCATGATCATCGGCAGCCTGCTCAGCCTCGCCCTGGACGGCGCCCGGCACGGCGTGGCCCTGGTCGGCCAGCTGCCGGCACAGTTGCCGCCGCTGTCCTCGCCGGACTTCAGCCTGGCGACCGTCAAGAGCCTGGCCTCGAACGCCTTCGCCATCGCCCTGCTCGGCCTGATCGAGGCGGTCTCCATCGCACGCGCCATCGCCACGCGCTCGCACCAGCGCATCGACGGCAGCCAGGAGTTCATAGGCCAGGGCCTGTCGAACATGGTCGGCAGCTTCTTCTCCAGCTACGCCGGCTCGGGCAGCTTCACGCGCTCGGGCATCAACTACCAGGTCGGCGCGCGCACGCCGCTGGCGGCGATCTTCGCGGCCGGCCTGCTCGCCGCGATCCTGCTGACCATCGCCCCGCTGACGGCCTATCTGCCGATCCCGGCCATGGGCGGCGTGATCCTGCTGGTGGCCTATAACCTGATCGACTTCCATCACATCCAGAAGCTGTTCCGGCTCGGCCCGTCCGAGGCGGCGGTGCTGGCCGCGACCTTCTTCGCGACCCTGTTCCTGGAGCTGGAATTCGCCATCTACCTGGGCGTGTTCCTGTCGCTGACGCTGTATCTCAACCGCACCTCCAAGCCACGCATCGTCGAGCTGGTGCCGGATCCGGACGACGACAAGCGCAAGCTCACCAACGTCACCCACAAGCCGCTCGCCGTCTGCCCGCAGCTGAAGGTGGTGCGCATCGACGGCTCGCTGTTCTTCGGCGCGGTCAACCACGTGGCGGAGAAGCTGCAGAAGTTCGGCGAGGAGTCGCCCGGCCAGCGGCACATCCTCATCATCGCCAACGGCATCAACTTCATCGACGCCGCCGGCGCGGAGGCCCTGGTCGCCGAATCCAGGCGACGCCGCGCCCTGGGCGGCGGACTGTATCTGAGCGGACCGAAGGAACAGGTGCGCGTGTTCCTGGAACGCGGCGGCTTCACCGAGGAGCTGGGCCGCGAGAACGTGTTCGTCTCCAAGTACGACGCCCTGTCCGGCATCTTCGAACGCCTCAACCGCAACGTCTGCAGCAGCTGCGAGGCGCGCGTGTTCCTGGAGTGTCATGTCCTGGCGCGCAACAACCTGAAGGAGGCGCGGCGGCGGGCCAACGCCGAGAGCGCGACGATCTGAGTCCGGCGGAGCGGACCGGCCGCGGCGGAGCCGCCGCCCATCAACAACGCGCGCCGGTTCTGGTATCGTTCCCACGGCAAGCCGCAACGCCGGCCGTCGGGCCGCAGGGGATCGCCGCGTGGGTTTCTTCAACAAGGGCTACCATCCGCCGGGCACCGCGCCCGGCACCCTGGTGGAACGGCCGGCAAAGACGCCGCAGCCCGTCCGCATCGGCCTGATCGACTACACGGCCGACGAGTTCATCGAACGGGAACTCGCCGACGCCGCCGACTGCAAGCCCTATCTCGACCGCAAGTCAATCACCTGGATCCACGTGCAGGGCGACGTGCCGGCGGACACGCTGCGCAGCCTCGGCGAACTGTTCGAACTGCACCCGCTGGCGCTGGAGGACGTCCTGAACGCGGGGCAGCGCCCCAAGCTGGACAGCTACGACGACCGGGATTTCATCGTGGTGAACCTGCCGGAGTTCACAGACGGCGACGTCTCCGTCAGGCAGATCAGCCTGTTCTTCGGCCAGGACCACGTCATCAGCATCTGCAACTCGGCGACCGACCCGTTCGAGCCGGTGCGCCGCCGGCTGCGCGCGTCCAAGGGGCGGTTCCGCAAGCGCGGCGCGGATTATCTGCTCTACACCCTGCTGGACGTGGTCATCGACGCCGGCTTCCCGATGTTCGAGACCTTCGGCGAGTCCCTCGAGGATCTCGAGGCGGAACTGCTGGGAAACCCCGACCAGGAGACGCTCGGACGCATCCACCATCTGAAGCGCGAGCTCCTGCTGCTGCGCCGCAGCCTGTGGCCGCAGCGCGAGGTCGTCAACGCCCTGCTGCGCGAGGAACACGAGCGGATCGGCGAAGAGACGCGCATCTATCTGCGCGACTGCTACGACCATACGGTGCAGATCATGGATCTGCTGGAGACCTATCGCGACATGGCCACCGGCATGCTGGACGTGTATCTGTCGACCATCAGCCACCGCACCAACGAGATCATGCGGGTGCTGACCATCATCGCCACCATCTTCATTCCACTGACCTTCATCGTCGGCGTCTACGGCATGAATTTCAGCCACCCGAAGAGCCCCTGGGCCATGCCCGAGCTGCACTGGTATTTCGGCTACCCGCTGATCTGGGCGGTGATGATCGCCGTCGTCGCGGGACTGCTGTACTTCTTCCGGCGCCGCGACTGGCTTTGATGCCGACGACCGCCGCCGCTCACACACCCGCGGCCTTCAGCACCATGTGCACCGCGAACCAGACGGTCAGCACGAAAGCGACGGTCACCACCAGACCCGCCGCGACATAGACCCAGGGCCGGCCCTTCGTGAAATCCTCGCTGTGGGCGCGCCCGCTCTGTACGCCGAACATGCTCGCCAGCACGCTGCCGAACACCCGGCCCAGCGACTGCCCCTTCTCCGATTCCTCTGCCATGCCCGTTTCCCCCTCGGTTCTCGTTATCGCCCGATCAAAGATTTAAGTTGGGCCACGCGGTGCCGATAGGTTGTCCTGCGTGCCCAAAGCACCGTAATAACACAAAATGCCGCAAGGCGTTACCGGCCCCACGGCCGTTCCGCCCAGGGATGGGATGCACCGACAGGGATGTCGATGCATTTTTTTGTCCGCCAGGGATGCTGTCGGACCCCCCGGAGAATTTCCCAGGCATCGGAGCCCTGCATGGCGACTGTCCTAGTCATTGACGACCAGACCGCGAGCCGCCAGCAGCTCACGGAACTTGCCCACGGCTTCGATTCCCTCATCCAGGTGGAGGCCTTCGCCTCGCCCCACGACGCCCTCCGCTGGCTGGGCTGGCACCCGGCCGATCTCGTGCTGGTCGACTGCGGACTGGCCGAGATCGACGGCATCGACTTCATCCGGCGCCTGCGCGCCCTGCCCGGCTGCACCCACCTGCCGGTGGTGATCGTCACCGCCCAGGAGCAGCGCGAGGCGCGCTACGCCGCGCTGGAGGCCGGCGCCACCGACTCGCTGATCCGGCCGGTCGACGCACTGGAATGCCGCGCGCGCTGCCGCAATCTGCTCACCCAGTACGAACAGCACCGCATCATCCGCGATCGCGCCCGTTGGCTGGAACGGCAGGTCAACGAGGCCGTCGGCGCCATCCGCGTGCGCGAGCAGGAAACGCTGCTGCGGCTGGCGAAATGCGGCGAGTATCGCGACGAGATCACCGGCAACCACGTCATCCGCATGGCGAAGTACGCCCGCCTCATCGCCGAAGGGCTCGGACTCTCCCGGGACGAGTGCGACGTCATCGAACTGGCGGCGCCCATGCACGACATCGGCAAGATCGGCATCCCCGACGAGATCCTGCTCAAGCCCGGGCGGCTCCCCGAGCACGAATTCGCCATCATGAAGCGCCACACCCTGATCGGCTACGAGATCCTCAAGGACAGCCCCTCGCCCTATCTGCAGATGGGTGCGGTAATCGCGCTGGCCCATCACGAATGCTTCAACGGCAGCGGCTATCCCTACGGCCTGCGCGGCGACGCCATTCCGCTGGCCGCGCGCATCGTCGCCGTCGCCGACGTCTACGACGCGCTGACCTCGGCCCGCCCCTACAAGCGCCCCTGGGCGGCCGAGGACGCCATCGCCTTCATGGACCGCATGCGCGGCCGGCATTTCGACCCGGAGTGCCTGGACGTCTTCCGGACGCAGATGGACCGCGTCGTCAGGATCCAGAACCTGCTGCGCGACCCGCCCGATCTCCATGGCACCCGGGACGGACAGGACGCGCCGCTGCAGTCGGATACGGCGTAGGGGGATTCGGGGCTAGGGCTAGGGGCTAGGGGCTAGGGGCTAGGGATTAGAGATTCGTCAGGGAGTGTCGCCGTTCAGGTGTCAAGGCCGCTCCTACAGGTGGTGGTCTCGCCTTCGCAGGCACGACAACCCCGCCTCGATAATCCCTAGTCCCTAGTCCCTAGTCCCTAGTCCCTAGTCCCTAGTCCCTAGTCCCTAGTCCCGACAGCTGAATCCCGGCACCGAACCCCGCTATACTGGCGGCGATCCCATCCGCTGCGCAGCCCCGACGATGACCCGCTACACCGGCACGCCCGAGTTCCGTCACGACAGCCAGGAAACCCTCGGCGTTCTGATCACCAACCTGGGCACGCCCGACGCGCCGACGCCCGAGGCGCTGCGGCGCTATCTCGCCGAGTTCCTCTGGGACCCGCGCGTCGTGGAGACGCCGCGGCCGCTGTGGTGGCTGGTCCTGCACGGCGTCATCCTGCGCATCCGTCCGCGCCGTGCCGCGCGCGCCTACGCCTCGGTCTGGACCGATGCCGGCTCGCCGCTGCTGGCGATCTCGCGCCGCCAGACCGAGGCGCTGCAGGCGGCGCTGAGCCGACAACTGCCGGGGCCGGTGAAGGTGGCGCTGGGCATGCGCTACGGCAATCCGTCCATCGCCGGCGCGCTGGAGGAACTGCGCGCCGCCGGCGCGCGCCGCCTGCTGGTGCTCCCGCTGTATCCGCAGTATTCGGCGACCACCGGCGCCTCGACCTTCGATGCCGTCGCCGACGTCCTGAAACGCTGGCGCTGGCTGCCGGAGCTGCGCTTCGTCAGCCACTACCACGATCATCCGGCCTACCTCGACGCACTGGCCGAGAGCATCCGTGCCCACCGCGCGGAGCACCCCGGACAGGCGCGGCTGCTGTTCTCCTTCCACGGTCTGCCCAGACGCTATCTGCTGGCCGGTGATCCCTATCACTGCGAATGCCACACCACCGCGCGCCTCGTGGCCGAACGGCTCGGGCTGCGGCAGGACGACTGGCAGGTCGCCTTCCAGTCGCGCTTCGGCCGCGAGGAGTGGCTCAAGCCCTACACCGACCACACCCTCAAGGCGTGGGGCAAGGCGGGCGTGGAGCGCGTACAGGTCGTCTGCCCCGGCTTTTCCGCCGACTGCCTGGAGACGCTCGAGGAGATCGCCGGACAGAACCGCGAGTTCTTCCTGCATGCCGGCGGCAGGCAGTTCGAATACATCCCCGCGCTCAACGACAGCCCGGCGCACATCGCCGCCCTGGCGCGCATCGTCGGCGAACAGGCCTGTGGCTGGCCGGAGGCCGGCGACTGGAACCAGGCCGCCGACGAGCAGCGCCGCGAGGAGCGCCTGCGCCGCGCGCTGGCAGCCGGCGCGGCGCGCTGATCGTGCCGTGAAAAGCGGATGGCCACGAAATCCACGAAATATGAACGGGGAAGCGCCTGGCAGTCATGTTTCACACCATCAAGTGCATCGGTATCGGCCGTGCGCCCCGCATTGTCATCCGTTCGCGGGTTTCGTGGATTTCGCGGCCATAGAGATCTCATGAGCGCCGCCCCATGACAGACGCCGTCACGCCCCGCATCCGCATCGGCATCAGCAGCTGCCTGCTCGGGGAGCAGGTGCGTTTCGACGGTAATCACAAGCACGATCATTATCTGAGCGGCACGCTCGGCCAGGTGTTCGAGTTCGTACCCGTGTGTCCGGAGGTCGGCATCGGCATGGGCGTGCCGCGGCCGACCATCCATCTCGTCGGCCCGCCCGACGCGCCGCGCCTGGTCGGCGTGAAGGCCGCGGACCTCGACGTCACCGAACAGATGATCGCCTACGGACAGCGCATGGCGCGACGGCTCGGCGACCTCAGCGGCTACGTCTTCAAGAGCAAATCGCCGTCCTGCGGCATGGAGCGCGTGAAGCTCTATGACGGGAAAGGCGGCGGCAGCAAGCAGGGCGTCGGACTGTACGCGCGCGAGATCATGCGTGCCCACCCGCTGCTCCCGGTCGAAGAGGAAGGCCGCCTCGGCGATCCGCTGCTGCGCGACAATTTTCTGGAGCGCGTATTCACCTATCACCGCTGGCAGCGGCTCACCGCGCAGCGGCTCACGCCCGGGGCGCTGGTCGAATTCCACACCCGCCACAAGCTCGCCCTCATGGCGCACGGCACGGAACCCTATCGCGCGCTGGGGCGCCTGGTCGCCGAGGCCGGCAGGCGGCCGATCCGCGAACTGGCGGACGAATACATCGCCGGACTGATGCAGGCGCTGCGACAGCGCGCCACGGCACGGCGCCACACCAACGTGCTGATGCACGTCATGGGCTACCTCAAGCAGCGGCTCGACCGCGACGACAAGGAGGAGCTGCTGGAGCTGATCGACGGCTACCGCCGGGACCGCGTTCCGCGCATCGCGCCGATCACGCTGCTCAAGCATCATTTCCGCAAGCACCCGAACGACTACATCGCCGCTCAGACCTACATGAACCCGGATCCGCTGGAGCTCAAGCTGCGGGGATACTACTGAACGCGCGGAAACCCTCGGCGCATTCCGATCTGCGGCGCTGGCGCCCCGCAGGACGCAATGACAAGGCGTATCGCGCCGGATGTTCGCCCTATGAGAGAACACGACTGGACATGTCCGGTATGAAACTCGCCCGTATCCTGCCGCTGCTCGCCGCGCTGCTGATCGGCGGGTGCGGCAGCGGCCCGGACGATCCGCCCGCCGTCGGCACCCTGGAATGGGACCGTATCGAGGTGGCTGCCCGCGTGGCGGAACCGGTGCTCGCCCGGGAGGCCCGGGAGGGCGCCCGGGTCGCGGCGGGACAGCTGTTGCTGCGGCTCGACGGCCAGCGTCTGCGCGCCCGCCTCGCCGCGGCGGAAGCGGCCCGCGCGCAGGCCGCCGCACGCCTGGCGGAACTGGAGCGTGGCACCCGTCCCGAGCGCATCGCCCAGGCGCGGGCGACGCTGCGCGGCAGCGAGCAGGAACTGGACTTCCGGCTGCGCGAGGTCGAGCGGCTCGAATCACTGGTCGCACGCCGTCTGGCCGCACCGGATCAGATCGATCAGGCGCGTACGGCCGCAACCGGTGCGCGCGCCCGTCGCGACGCGGCGCGCGCCGCGCTCGACGAACTGGAGAACGGCGCGACCGCGGAGGAGCGGGAGCAGGCGCGCCAGGCGCTCGCGGCCGCGGAGGCGGAACTGCAGACCGCACGCATCGACCTCTCCCATGCCGACATCGCGGCACCGGTCGCCGGCCGTCTCGACGAACTGCCGTTCAAGGTCGGCGAGCGTCCGCCGCTCGGCGGCACGGTCGCGGTGATCCTCGCGGGCGAGCGGCCCTATGCCCGGGTGTACGTACCGGAAGTACTGCGCGCCCGGCTGCTGCCCGGTCATCGCGCGCAGATCCATGTCGACGGCATCGACGCGGCCTTCGCGGGGACGATCCGCAGGATCTCCGCCGATCCCACGTTCACACCCTACTTCGCGCTGACCGAGCACGACCGCGGCCGGCTGAGCTACGTGGCGGAAGTCGATGTCGAAACCGAGGGTCGCGAACTGCCCGCCGGCGTGCCGGTGCAGGTGCGCTTCGCACGGGACTGACGGTGGACAGCGCCATCCGCGCCCAGGGACTGACCCGCCGGTTCGGCGCGACCGTCGCGGTCGACGGCATCGATCTGGATATTCCGCGCGCGAGCATCTACGGGTTTCTCGGCCCGAACGGTTCCGGCAAGTCCACCACCATCCGCATGCTCTGCGGACTGCTCACGCCCAGCGCGGGCAGCGCCCGGGTGCTCGGGCTGGACGTGCCCGGCCAGGCCGAGACGCTCAAGCACAAGATCGGCTACATGACCCAGCGCTTCTCGCTCTACGAAGACCTGAGCGTGCACGAGAACCTCCGGTTCGTCGCCGAGATCTATTGCCTGCCACGCGCCCGTCGCGCACGCCGCATCGCCGAACTGCTCGACCGCTACCGGCTGGACGCCATCGCCACGCAGCGCGCCGGCACCCTGAGCGGCGGGCAGAGGCAGCGTCTGGCGCTGGCCGCCGCCACGCTGCACGGACCGGAACTGCTGTTCCTCGACGAACCGACCAGCGCGGTCGATCCGCAGAGCCGGCGCGAATTCTGGGAGACGCTGTTCGAGCTGTGCGCGGCCGGCACCACCATCCTGGTATCCACCCATTACATGGACGAGGCCGAGCGCTGCCACGCGCTGGCGATCCTCGACCGCGGCCGCGTCATGGCCGACGGCACGCCCAAGCAGCTCGAAGAGGCGCTCGATGCGACGGTCGTCGAAGTGGAGACCGCGGACCCGGCCCGCTCGCGGCCGCTGATCGCTGCGCTCGACGGCGTGCTCTCGGTGACCCAGCTCGGTGTGCGCCTGCGCGTACTCGTCGATCCGCACCTGCCCGAGCCCGAGCGGCGCCTGCGCGATGCCCTGCAAAGCCATGGACAGACCGCCGCCACCCTGCGCGCCCGCCCGAGCCTGGAGGACGTGTTCGTCGCCGCCACCCAGGGCCGCTATCGCCGGGAGTCCGGATGAACTGCATCACGCGCCTGCTGGCCATCGTGCACAAGGAGGTGCGGCAACTGCGCCGCGACCGCCTCACCTTCGGCATGATCGTCGGTGTGCCCATCCTGCAGGTGATCCTGTTCGGGTATGCCATCAACACCGACGTGCGGCATCTGCGGGCCGGCGTCGCCGACCAAGCGCAGACGCAGTCCTCGCGACTGCTGGTGCAGGATGCGCAGGCGTCGCAGGTCGTCGACGTGGTGCTGACGGTGGCGACCGCGCAGGCGCTGGAAGAGCACCTGCGGCGCGGCGACATCGCCGTCGGCATTCACATCCCGCCGGATTTCGGCGGCCGCGTGCGGCACGGCACGCGCGCCGCCGCGCAGTTGCTGATCGACGGCTCCGACCCGGTGGTCCTGGGCGCGGCGCGCCGGCTCGCGGAGCTGCCGGTGCGCGGTCATGCGGCGGTGGAAGCCGGCGGACGCGCACCGACGTTCGAGATCCGCAGCTACTACAACCCCGAACGGCGTTCGGCCGTGCACATCGTGCCGGCACTGATCGGCGTCATCCTCACCATGACCATGGTGCTGTTCACGTCGGTGGCCATCGTGCGCGAGCGCGAGCGCGGCAATCTGGAGATGCTCATCACCACGCCGGTGACGTCGGCCGAGCTGATGGTCGGCAAGATCCTGCCCTATATCCTGATCGGCCTGATACAGGTCTCGGTCATCCTCGCCTTCGGAGTCTGGCTGTTCGACGTACCGATCGTCGGCAGCCTGACGGACGTGTATCTGGCCGCCCTGGCCTTCATCGCCGCGAACCTGACGATCGGATTGCTGATCTCGACCCGGGCGGCGAATCAGTTCCAGGCCATGCAGATGACCTTTTTCTTCTTTCTGCCGTCGATCCTGCTCTCGGGCTTCATGTTCCCGTTCGACGGTATGCCGGAGCCGGTGCAGCAGTTCGCCGAACTGCTGCCGCTGACACATTTCGTGCGCCTCATCCGCGGCATCGTTCTGCGCGGCGCCGGCATCGGTGAACTGGCACCGGAGCTGTGGGCGCTGCTGGCATTCACGGCCGTCACGCTGGGACTCTCGATCAGGCTGTTCCGCAAGCGGCTCGACTGAGATGCATCACGAGCCGGAAGCGGAGCGGCGAACGGGACCACCTGGGAACCATAAGACAGGGCGCAGACTCAGACATAAAGGCAGGGGACAGGGAGACAGGGGGACAGACTTAAGTCTGTCCCCGATCATGTCCTAAGTCTGTCCCCTGCCTTTATGCCTGAGTCTGCCCCTCTTATGGCCTCGGCATCCAGCCGGCCAAAGTACGTGGCACAACGATGGTAGACTATCCACCCGGCGCACGAAGCCATCGACATCGACACGGAACTCATGACGTTACGCAGCATTCTTGCCGGGCTTGCCGCCGCGCTGATCCTGGCGGCCGCCGTCCGCGCCGAGCCGCAGATCGTGCTGCCCAAGCATCGCATCGAGGCGCGCGAACTCGGCATCATCGTGAACGAGGCCGACCCGCTCAGTCGGAAGATCGGCGCCTATTATCAGCAGCGCCGCGGCGTTCCGGAGGCGAACGTCATCCGCATCCGCTTCAACCCGCACCGCAGACAGATGTCGCCGGCGGAATTCGCCGGCATCAAGCGCGAGGTCGACGCGGCGACGCCGGCGCACATCCAGGCCTATGCGCTGACCTGGGCGATGCCGTGGCAGGTCGGCTGCATGTCCATCACCTCGGCCTTCGCCTTCGGCTTCGACGAGGCCTGGTGTTCGAAACAGCGTTGCGCCGCGACACAGGCCTCGCCATATTTCAACAGCGGCAGCGCCGCCCCTTTCGGCGATCTCGGGATCCGTCCCACGATCGCTCTGGCGGCCACCGACTTCGCCACCGCCCGGGCGCTCGTCGACCGTGGCATCGCCGCCGACGGCAGCCGTCCGGACGGCACGGCCTATCTGCTCAGCACGAGCGACCGGGCGCGCAATGTGCGCCATGGCATCTACGCGGAGGTCGCACGACGCTTCTCGCCCCTGCTCAGGATCGAAGTGCTGGAGGCCGACACCCTGCGCGGGCGCGACGATGTGCTGTTCTATTTCACCGGCCTGACGAAGGTCGAGCATCTCGACACGCTGCGCTTCGTGCCGGGCGCGATCGCCGATCACCTCACGTCCGCAGGGGGAGTGCTCGTCGACGGCAGGCAGATGAGCGCGCTGCGCTGGCTGGAGGCCGGAGCCACCGGCAGCTACGGCACGGTGGTCGAGCCCTGCAACCTGCCGGGCAAGTTTCCCAACCCCGGCCTGGTCATGCAGCATTACCTGCGCGGCGCGACCCTGATCGAGGCCTACTGGAAAAGCGTGCAGATGCCCGGCGAAGGGCTCTTCATCGGTGAACCGCTGGCCGCGCCCTTCGATTTTCTGGAAGTCACCCGGCGCGACGGCGCGCTCGCCCTGGAGACCTGGTCCCTGGCACCGGGGCTGTATCGCCTGGAGGCGGCACCCACGGTGGTCGGCCCCTATCGGCCGCTCGCGCGCGTCCCGGTCGGTTTTCCCGTCCCGCTGCTGCGCCTGCCGGACATGGATGCCGGTGTGCTGCGCCTGGTGCCGGCGGCGGCCGCCGACTGAGGTGCGGCCACCGCCCTTGGCGGCGGTGCACGCATGCTAGAATGCGCTGCGGCAACCCCTGCCCGGGCCCGACGCCCTGCACAACGACCCTGTACCGGAAGCCCCTTCATGTTCGACGCAGCCTGGATCGGTATCGCCTTCCTGCTCGGCATGGGTGCGCGTCTCATCGGCCTGCCGCCCCTCGTCGGCTATCTGGCCGCGGGTTTCGTCCTGTTCGGGCTGGGCATAGACACCGGCGGCACGCTGGATCACGTCGCCGAGATCGGCATCACCCTGCTGCTGTTCACCATCGGCCTCAAACTGCAGCTCGGCACGCTGTTGCGGCCGCAGGTGTGGGCCGTCACGTCGATCCACATGCTGCTCGTCAGCCTGGCACTGCCGGCGGCGCTGCTGGGCGCAGGTGCCGCCGGCCTGGCGTTCGCCTCCGACCTGAAACCCGCGACGGCGCTCCTGATCGGCTTCGCGCTCAGCTTCTCCAGTACGGTGTTCGCGGTGAAAGTGCTGGAGGACAAGGGCGAACTCTCGTCCATCTACGGCCGCACCGCCATCGGCATACTCATCATGCAGGACATCGCGGCCGTCGTCTTCCTCGCCGCCTCGACCGGCAAGATGCCCAATGCATGGGCGCTGCTGCTGGTGCCGGGCCTGGTGCCGCTGCGCTGGCTGCTGCACCGCATCATGGATCGCGCCGGCCACAGTGAACTGCTCATCCTGTTCGGGCTGGCGATCGCACTGGGCGGCGCACAGATCTTCGACCTGGCCGGCATCAAGGGCGATCTCGGCGCGCTGATCCTCGGCGTGCTGCTGGCCTCCCACCGCAGCGCCAGCGAACTGTTCAAGACGCTGGTCGGTTTCAAGGACGTGTTCCTCGTGGGCTTCTTCCTGAGCATCGGCCTGAAGGGCGTTCCGGGAACGGACGCGCTGCTGGTCGCACTGCTGCTGGTGCTCCTCCTGCCGCTGAAGAGCGCGCTGTACTTCTGGCTGCTGGCCAAGTGGCGCATGCGCGCGCGTACGGCGTTCCTCGCGTCGCTCAATCTGTCGAACTACAGTGAGTTCGGCCTGATCGTGGCCGCCATCGGCGCAGCCAACGGCTGGCTGGCGGACCAGTGGCTGACCACCCTGGCCATCGCGCTGTCGCTGTCCTTCGTGGCGGCCTCGCCGGCCAACACCCTGGCGCACCACATGTATACCCGGTCACGCCGCTGGCTGGTGCGCTTCCAGCACCCGCGCCGGCTGTCGGAAGAGGAAGAGATCGACCCGGGTGACGCCACCGTGCTGATCTTCGGCATGGGCCGCGTCGGTACCGGCGCCTACGACGCCTTGAGCGAGCAGGCCGGCGAAAAGGTGGTCGGCATCGACCATTCGCCGGAAGTGGTGGCGCGCCAGCGCGCGGCCGGCCGCAACGTGATCCAGGCGAGCGCCACCGACCCCGATTTCTGGGCGCGGCTCAAGCTCAACCATGGCACCATCCGCCTGGTGATGCTCGCCATGCCGCAGAACCAGGAGAACGTGCTCGGCGCGCAACAGCTGAAGAACTTCGGCTACCCGGGACGGATCGCCGCCATCGCCAAATACGAGGACGACAGTGCGCGCCTGCGCGCCGCCGGCGTCCACAGCGTCTTCAACCTCTATGCGGAGGCCGGCAGCGGCTTCGCGGAAGACGCCTACCGGGGCGTGCAGGCGGCGCTGCCGGAGAGCGCTTGATATTTGTCGACGTGTTCCGCGTCGGGCGCGGCACCGGTTGGCAATCGCCACCGGCCCGCCTTATCCTCTGGCTCCACCCTCACACCCTGGAGCAACCATGACGCAGAGACCCGGCCCCCGTCCGCTGCTCGCCACGGCCCTGCTGCTGTGCGCCACCGCGCATCCCTCCCTGGCCGCGCCGCCCGGTTCCGCCAACCCCCTGGGCCTGTCGCAGGGCACGCAGGAACTGCTGCTGACCGAGATGCGGGAACTGGAGAAAGGCGTGCAGGCGCTCGTGCCGGCCATCGCCCGGGGCGACTGGAAGACCATCGTCGACACCGGCAACCGCATCAACGCGAGCTATATCATGGCGCAGTCGCTGACCGAGGCGCAGCGGCACGAACTCGAACAGAAGCTGCCCGGCCACTTCACCATCCTGGATGCGCAATTCCACCGGGAGGCGGAACGTCTGGTCCGGGCCGCGGAGGAACGGGATGCAGGCCTCGCGGCGCTGCACTTCTACCGCCTGGTCGACGGCTGCGTGAACTGCCACACGAGCTTCGCCGCCGACCGTTTCACCGGTCTGAAGGACCCGCACGCTCCGGCGGCGCACGCGCACTGACGGCGCGCCCGGGACCGCGGCTCGCGCATCACCGGCGGTTGAAGGGCAGTATATTGCGCGGCTCGACGCCGCCGCGCTCGGCGATCCAGCTCACCAGCTCTTCGTAAGGCAGCGGCCGCGCCCAGTGGAATCCCTGCATGCGCGTGCAGCCCATGGCGCGCAGCGCATCGACCTGTGCCTGAGTCTCCACGCCTTCCGCCAGGACGTTGATGCCGAGGTTGGCCGTCATGGCCACGATCGCCTTGACGAGGTTGGCATTGACGGTGTCGTCGGGCAGATTGCGCACGAAGGTACGATCGATCTTCACCAGATCCAGCGGCAGCCGGCTGAGATAGCTCAACGACGAGTAGCCGGTGCCGAAGTCGTCCACCGACAGCGAAATGCCGGCCGCCTTGATCTCGCCGATCACCGTGGCGACACTGCCGGACTTCTCGATGAGGGACGACTCGGTGATCTCCAGTTCGAGGGCGCTGGCCGGCAGACCGCTGTTCTTCAGCGCGGCGTGCACGCTCTCCAGGAATCCCGCCTGGCGCAGCTGCTTCCCGCAGATGTTCACCGCCATGCGGACGTCCGGCACCGTCCGCCGCAGCCGCGCCGCGGCGGCGCAGGCCTGCACCAGCACCCACTGTCCGATGGGAATGATCAGGCCCGTCTCCTCGGCGACGGGAATGAATTCCAGCGGCGACACCAGACCGCGCTCCGGATGACGCCAGCGGATCAGCGCCTCCACGCCGAACACCCGTCCGGTATCGGAATCGACCTGCGGCTGGTAATGCAGCTCGAACTGATCGCGATCCAGCGCCCGGCGCAGGTCCCGCTCGATGTCCAGCCGGGCCACGACGGCGTGCGCCATATCCGACCGGTAGAAATAGTAGCGCCCGCCCTTGTCGGCCTTGGCCTGGTACATGGCGGTGTCGGCGTTCTTGATCAGCTCGCCCAGCGTCTCGCCGTCCTGCGGATACATCGCGATGCCGATGCTGGCGCCGAGAAACACTTCCTTCTCGAGGAAGGTGAAAGGCTCGGCCAGCACCTGGCACAGGCGGCTCGCGACATTGGCGACCATCTCGCGTCCGGTCGGATTGCGCAGCACGATGCCGAATTCGTCGCCGCCGAGACGGGCCACCAGGTCGTCGGGATGGACGCATTGCAGGATGCGGGCGCCGACGGCGCGGATGAGCAGGTCGCCGACATCGTGACCGAGCGAATCGTTGGCGATCTTGAAGCGGTCCAGATCCAGGAAGAGCACGCCGAGTTCCGCCGACGCATCCTGGGCGGACAGCACCAGGCCGGCAAGCGTCTCGCGGAAGGACTGACGGTTGGACAGCCCGGTGAGTTCGTCCACATTGGCCAGACGCCAGCGGTCCTGATCGGCACGGCGCGCGTGCAGCAGGCGCGCGACGCGCTTGCGCAGCAGCCCGAAATTGATCGGCCGCGGGATGTAGTCGGTCGCCCCGGACGCGAGCGCGTTCTCGATGGCGGTGGCATCGTCGAGGGCCGTGATCATCAGTACCGGCGTCGCGGCACACTCGGCCAGCGTCCGGATCCTCGCACAGGCGGTGAAGCCGTCCATGCCGGGCATGACCGCATCCATCAGGATCAGGTCCGGCACGGATTCCCGGCAGGCGACGATCGCATCCGCGCCGTTGTCCGACTCGATGACGGTGCAGCCGTCGGCCTCCATGAGCTTGCGCAGCGCCAGTCGCGTACCGTGGTCCTCGTCGACGATCAGCACGATGGCCGGCTGCGCATCCTGATCCGCGGTTTCGGCGATGGCGACCGCCGCCTGCGAGAATTCCAGCAGCGCCGCGCGCAGCTCCGTCACGTCATCGCTCAGCGTGGCCGCGTCGCCGCTGCGCGCCGCGGACTCGATGGCCTGCGCGACTCCGGCGAGACGCACGGCACCGATGGTGCTCGCGCTGCCCCGCAGGGTGTGCGCGGTCGCCGTCACCGCGCGCAGATCCGGCTGCCGCGTCTGCTCGGCGAGCGTGGCGATGTAGCGCGCCATGTCCCGCTTGAAGACGGACAGGTATTCATCGAAGGTGTTGCCGAGCTGCGCACGGATGTCGTCGAAGGTGGCGCGATCCAGGCCGTGGTCGAGCGAACGGTCCGCCGCGTACTGCGCGGCGCTGTCCCGGACCGCGACGTCCGGCGACGCGACCGGCAGCCACGGCCGCAGCCTGTCCGCCATCGACTGCAGCCGCAACGGCTTGGTGATATGGCCGTTCATGCCGACGGCGAGGCAGCGTTCGCGGTCCTCGGCGGACGCGTTGGCGGTCATCGCCAGAATGGGCACCGCCGCATGCGTTCCGCCCGAGGCGCGGATGCGCAGTGTCGCGTCATAGCCATCCATTTCCGGCATCTGGCAATCCATCAGCAGGATGTCGAAACGGCGGCCGTCCAGCGCCTCCAGCGCCTCGCGTCCGTTGTTTGCGACGATCACGCGGCAGCCCAGGCGTTCCAGCATGCTGCGCGCCACCAGCTGACTGGGAACGTCGTCCTCGACCAGCAGCACATTCGCGCTGAACTGGGGTACTTCGGGCAACGCTTCGCCGACGGCGCCCGGCCGCGAACGGCGCTGCAGGCCGCGCACCACGCCATCGTAGAGCGCACTCTCGCACAGCGGTCGCAGCAGCCAGCCCACGTCGGTGGCCGCCAGGGCCGGCGGCACGTCCGTGGTGTCGGCCATCGCGATGCACGCGGCCCTGCCCGCCGCCTGCGTCTGCTGCAGGAAGGCGACGGCCGCCTCGTCGGCCGTCGCCGTGGGCAGGTCGACGAGCAGCACGTCGTAGGCCCGACCGGCGTCCGCCGCCTCGTCCAGGAGAGCCCGGGCCTGCTCGATCGATGCGGCGGCGCGGAAATAGCTGCCCCAGCGCTGGAAAATCTGGCCGAGCAGCGCCACCTGCCGCTCGGCGCCGGACACCGCCAGCACGCGGATGCCGGCGGCGAGCGCCCGATCCGGCACCACGCCGGAATCTTCAGCATGGGCGATGGGCATGGAGAACCAGAACGTCGATCCGTGGCCGGGGAAACTCATGACGCCGATGCGTCCGCCCATCAGCGTCACCAGCTGCCGGCAGATCGCCAGCCCGAGGCCGGTTCCGCCATAACGGCGCGTGGTGGAGCCGTCCGCCTGTTCGAAGGCGTCGAAAATGCGGCCATGGGCGTGCAGCGGAATGCCGATGCCGGTATCCACCACCTCGAAGCGCAGCACCAGCCCCTCGTCCTGGCTCTCCTCGCGACCGACGCGGATCAGCACGGAACCGGTGGCCGTGAACTTGACCGCATTGGAAGCGAGATTGAGCAGGACCTGCCGCAGGCGCGTGACGTCGCCGCGCAGGGACAGCGGGATGTGCGGATCGAATTCGCAGCAGATATCCAGCTGCTTGCGGCGCGCCTGATCCGAGACGACCCGGATGACGTCACCGATCATGTTCGGCAGGTAGAAGTCCTCCACATGCAGCCGCACATGGCCGGTCTCGACCTTGGAGAAATCCAGAATGTCGTTGATGAGATCCAGCAGCGCGTTGCCGGACGCGAAGGCCACGTCGATGTACTTGCGGTCGCCGGCGGACAGCGTGCGGCTCACGCGCAGCAGTTCGATCATGCCCAGCACGCTGTTCAGCGGCGTCCGCAGCTCATGGCTGACGTTGGCCGCGAACTCGCCCTTGAGGCGCGCGACCTCCAGGGCCGCGTCGCGCGAGGCGGCGAGGTCGCGGTTGCGGTCCTCGATGACGCCCATCATGGTATTGAACGAGCGCTGCATCTCCTGCACGTCGCAGGGTCCGGCCTCGTCGGCCCGGATGCCGGTCTCGCCCTGCTCCGCGCGGCGCATGAGGCGTGACAGGGTCTGCACGGGGTGCGTGACGCTGCGGGTGATCGCCAGCAGCACGACCAGCAGGGCACCGGCGAGCACCACCGACAGAATGAAGTTGAAGCCGAAGACACTGCGCGTCAGCGCCGCCAGCCGTTCCTTGCCGACCACCAGATAGACATGGCCGATGACCTGCGGATCGCCGGTCTGCCGGGGTTCTTCGGCCGTCGACCGGAACAGCTGCCCGCCGAACCGGACCGGTGCGGTGAACGCGAAGAAGCCCGGTGCGTCGGTGTGCAGTGCCACTCCGTCCGGCAGCCCCTGCGCATCGATGCCGTCCGGCAGCGGCATGCCGAAGCTGGCGAGCAGTTCGCCCTCGTTGCCGAAAATGGCCACGGACTGGACATCGGGAAAGCCCAGCGTCGCCTCGGCGGCGTCCTTCACGTTGTCCGGGCTGCGGTACAGCAGGGCCAGAACGCTCTGGTTGGCGAAGGTCTCGGCGATCTGCCGGCCCTCGTCGAGCATGGCGCTGCGCACGGCGCGCACCGAGCCGACGGAGATCGCGATGCTCGACGTCAGATAGACCAGCACGATGCCGGCGACGAAGACCCAGGCGATCTGGCGGGTGAAACTGAGATGATCGAGCCACTTCAGGGTTTTCATGCGTCCTGTGCTCAACGCTGTGGAAAGACGAGATCGAACGACCGGATCAGGTCGGGGGCCAGATCGAGGCGCAGATGTTCCGCGGTGCGCAGATTCACCGCCATGAGCAGGTCCTCGAGGGGCAGCAGGCCCGACGCGGCGGGCGCCGCCGCCCGCTGCCGGGCGATGCGCGCCAGCCGGCGGCCCATGTCGAAGTTGTTCGGGTACACAGAATACAGGACCCCGCGCTTGGCATGGTCGGCGTTGCTGGAAAACAGGACGAAGTCCCGTTCCCACGCCGCGTTCAGCAACATCGGCAATATCACCCTGTCGTCGATGGCCTGGGGATCCTGAGGAATCCACAAGGCGTCGCGCGGCCCCAGCGTCGCGACCACGGACTTGTAGATAGCGGCTGCCGACTGCAAATCTTCGGCCTTGCGCGCCACTACCGTCAGGCCCAGACGCTGTCCCACCTCGACCGCGCGATCGATGAGCGGCTGGCCCTGGGGATCGCTGTATACCACGGTCACCCGCGAAACGCGCGGGGCCAGACGCCGCAGTTGTCCCAGGAGCAGTGCCGGGTCGGGCACCAGACTGATGCCGGCAGGCGGCTGCCCACTCTCGCCGGCCGCCCCGGTCCGCACATCGGGATCGAGTACCGCCCCGCGCACGACGGCGACGTCGAGCCCCATGTCCTCGACCGCATCCAGAGCGGCCCTGCCAAGCGTGATGCAGACATCGATCCGCTCCCCCTGCAGGCGTGCGCGTGCCGCATCCACGGATCGCGGCCCGACCTGGACCACCGTCGGGGCCTCGGCGAGCTCCGCCTGGATGCCCTGGGTGATGGAAACGAAAATGGAACTGTAGGGCTCGCCGATGTCCGGATAGACGACGGCGATGCGCGGCGGCCGCTCCTCCTCGGCAGGGGGGGCCGCCGGCAGATCATGGGCCCCGGCCCACAGCAGGCCCCACAGACCGAGCGCCAGCGCCCGGGCGCGGGCCGAACGCGTGCCCGGCTTCGCGGGCCGGTCCGCAGGTCTGGTCTTCATGGTCCGCATCCGTCGTCCCCGAGCCGTCACTTCCACGTCAGTCAGCGGCATCCCAGCGCCGGGGCGCAGGGCCGGTGTACCGGACATCGTCGACCCGCATCGGCATGAAGGTATCCGGCGCTCCCGTCACGGCTTCCCGGTAACAGGCCAGGAGCCCGCCCTGGACGCAGACGGCGTAGATGGCGTGGATCTCCTCGGCGCTGTAGCCGAGGTCGGCCAGGAACGCGGTTATATACCCCGCCAGGTTCATAGACTCGCCGGCCTCGTCCCGCAGAACCGACTCCACGGCATCGGCGAGCGCCAGATGCGGTCCGACCGCGAACCCCAGCTGCCGCGCGAAGCGCTTCATCGCCACCACACGCTCGTCGCCCCGTGCCACCGGACGGCCGAAGCCCGGCACGGCCCGGGTACGGTGGCGGCGGCGGAACCCGGCGACGATCTCGGCCGGTGTCAGGCCCGCCTGCTGGGATTGCAGCGCTTCGACGATGAAGCCGGTCGACGCAAGTGCCGTGCCCGGGCCGTAAAGCCGCGACTCGGACGCCAGCAGCCCGGCGCTGACGGCCGCCACGGGCGAGGCCCGCAGCGTCCCCGCATAGGTGGCGATCTGGTTGCACCAGATGCGCGCGTCCGGCCAGCTGAGGCACATGAACGTGCCCTCGACCCAGTCGGCCAGCCGCCGCTCGGGCAGGCGCCCGGTGACGTTCAGCACCAGCAGCTGCACGTAGCTCACTTCGCCCACCAGCTCGGACAGCAGGCCGCGACCGTGGATGAGGATGTCCTGGCCGACGCGCCAGCCGCCGATGCGTGAGCGGATGATCCCGCGCAGGCCGTCCCACAGGGCGGTGTCGTTCAGAGGCGTTTCAGTCGTCATCGATGAAATACCGGCTGTCGTCGATGAAGGGCAGGGCCGTGAGCGGTTTGCCGCTCATCTCGAAGGCATGGGCCAGCAGGCCGGGCGCGGACAGCCACTGAAACAGCCCGGGCCCGGTCCGGGGATGAAAGCCCAGATCCAGCAGGGCGGCGGCGGCCACGCCCGGCATCAGCCAGCCGCCGCGGTCCAGGCGCTGCAGCTCGGCGGCAAAGGCGCCGGCCCAGGCGAGCGCCTCGCCGGCGCCGGGCAACTGCACCAGCGCCCGGCCGAGATCCGCCGCCACCAGGTCGATGCCCCGATAGCGCGTGCCGAAGCCCGGTGCCGGCCGCAGATCCCCGCCCGCGGCCGGCGCGGCATCCGCTGCGCGGCCTGCCTCCTCGAGGGGATCGTGCCTGAGGTGACGCCGGATGAACGTCATGGCGGCCCCGGCCTCTGCCGCGCCCAGGTGCGCGCCGCCGAGCACGTTCAGACCGAGGGGCAGGATATGCACGGGATCCGCCCTGGACACGGACGCGGTGATCGCGGCGCGCACGGCCGGATGCCGCGGTCCCGGGTTGGCGAGCGCGATACCCAGCTTCTCCAGCAGCCCATGCTGATCGGCGTTGCAGCGCCGCCCGGTGAACAGCAGATAGAGGTACTCCCAGTAGGAGCACCTGGCCAGCAGCTCGCGCAGGTCGTAGCCGTGGCAATGGGCCTCGGCGGCGACATAGGGATTGTCGGGCGCCGGTCGTTCCAGCCAGAAACCGCATTCCACGCGCTCCGCGAAACGCTCCGCGCGGCGCTCGACCTTGGGCGTATCCTCCGCCATGGTCAGAACGCCAGGCGGCCGGTCAGGAACACGGCCCGGCCGGCGAGGGGATAATCGTCGGGAATCAGCGCGCCGCCGGGCACGCCCGGCTCCATGGGACTGGGCTCGCGGGCATCGGCATCCAGCAGATTGAGCAGGGACAGCTGCAGACTCCACCGGCCGCGCGCGTCCGTACGCGTCAGCGCGCCGTCCAGCATGGCGTAACCGTCGAGCGGGTCGCGCGGATCGCCCGGTTCGCGTACCCGCTCGCCGACCCATTTGATCTGGGTGGAGACCTCCCACAGATCGACGGGGCGCCAGCGCAACTGCACATAGGCCTGGTGTTCGGGAGAAAACGCCGCCTGCGTGTCGGTAGCGCGGTCGGTCGAGCGCTGATAGGCGTAATAGCTGCGCAGATCCAGCGCGGGCGTCAGGCGGCTGTCGAGTTCCAGTTCGAAGCCGTGGCCCTTCTGGCCGGCGGTGTTCGCGGCGGTGGTGGTCAGATTGTTGCCATCGGGTACGAAGCGGATCACATCGCGTGCATTGTATTTGAACAGGCTGAGACCGATGCGGGTATCGAATGTCGGTTGGTAATCGAGGGCAACCTCAAAAGTATCGATGGTCTCGGGATCGAGATTCTCGTTGCCCTGCAGCACAGGGTTGTTGATGATGAACAACTCCGCAAACGACGGCGCACGGAAGGCACGGCCGTAGAGGAACTTGGTGGTCAGGTTCTGGCGCGTGTTCCAGACCAGGGCGAGGCGCGGATTGACGGTCGCGCCGAAATCCGAATAGTGGTCGTAGCGCACGCCGGCAGTGAGGTTCCAGTCCGGCGCGAGGCCCCACTGGTCCTGCAGGGAGACGTACTTCACCGTCCGCTCCTCGTCGGTGATGAACACATAGGGCGTCCCCGTCACCGAGGTCAGCATCCCGTCGATGGGGCTGACCGTGCCGTCGATCACGCCCGGGCCGAAGTTCTTGGTCTCCTTGGGCGTCACCTCGGCATAATAGATGCCGGCGCCGATGCGCCAGGCGTGCCCGCGCATGCCGCTGTAATGCGTCACCAGGTCCAGACGGGCGTGCCGCTCGTAGACCTCGGGATTGCCGATCAGCCCGTCGGGAAAGCTGACGATGCCCGCCGGGGCGACAGGATTGATGTTGCCATCCGCACCGATAGGCAGCACGCTGCCAGCGGGGAGCAATGTCTGCCGGGACCTGGTATTGATGTCCATGTAGCTCACCCGTGCCTCGGCACTCCAGTGTTCCGTCAGCCGACGCTCGCGCAGCCCGGTCTCGACCAGGTAATTGTCCACCTCGCCCTGGCCGGTGGGATCGAGCGCCTGGCTCAGACCCGGCCCGACCCCCAGGTCCATCTGCCGCCAGTTCCAGAAGCGCGCGAACCAGTCCCGGTTACCGACATCAATGCGCGTGTCCACCCGGTCGACGCCGGTGCTGACGGCACCCGGTGCCCGCGAGGCCGACGTACCGAAGGCCTGGTCGAAGACGGTCTGGGCGTCGCTGTCCACCCTGCGGCCGCTGTCGCCGTCGGTGGTGGAGGCCTCGATGGACAGGGCGACGTCGATGCCGTTGACGCGATCGCCGTACATGCCCCAGGCGGCGGCCGTGCCGAAGGACCCGCCGCGAGCGCCGGTCTCGACGCCGTCGTAATCCGCCGCGGTCTTGGTGGTGATGTCGATGACGCCGGCGTAGGCGTCGGCCCCGTAGACGGCGGAGCCGGGACCGCGTATGACTTCGATACGGCGGACTGATTCGACGGGGAGGTTGAAGTTAACACCACGGTCCCCGAGAAATGCCTGGGTGATGGGCGTACCATTGACCAGCACCAGCACCTGGGGATTCTTGTCGGTATGGATGCCGCGGAAGGAATACACGGGTGTAAACCGCAACGAGGACACGCCGACGTGCAGGCCCGGCACCGTGGCCAGGACCTGATTCAGATCCAGCGCGCCCATGCGGCGGATGTCGTCCGCCGTGATGACGGTCGCCACCGCCGGTGCGGTGGACAGCGGCTGTGCCACGCCCGTGGCAATGGTCACGAAATCGTGCCCGCCGTAGGACAGCGCCAGCTCGGCCTCCTCGGGCGTGGTCGCTTCCGCGACTTGACCGAATGCAAGCCCGGTCACCACGAACAGACGTAAACAATACTTCTTAATTGGTGTAACGCTCGGGGGGGTCACACCAACCTCCACTGCCTTGGTGCGCCCGAGCCTATCGACCCGTATGCAATACTGCTTTAGCCCGTCCTCACAAATAGATACGCTGACTTCTACCCT
>JAJJPM010000176.1:0-9391 GCA_032907525.1 Gammaproteobacteria bacterium | reverse complement strand
GGTGCTGCGCATGCGCTTCGGCATCGACATGAACACCGACCACACCCTCGAGGAGGTCGGTAAGCAGTTCGACGTCACCCGTGAGCGTATCCGCCAGATCGAGGCCAAGGCGCTGCGCAAGCTGCGTCATCCGAGCCGCTCGGAGACGCTGCGCAGCTTCCTGGAAATCGAAAGCAGCTGACGAGTCCTTTGGAATCGCCACCCACCAGACGCCACCTACCCCGGTGGCGTCTTCGTTTGTGGCCAGCACCCTTGCCGAATCTCGCCCGTTAGCGTGTAGAATGCCCCCCTCACGGGCCTGTAGCTCAGTTGGTTAGAGCAGGGGACTCATAATCCCTTGGTCCTCGGTTCGAGTCCGAGCGGGCCCACCATTCACCGCAACCTGCAATGCACAGCCCCCTGGCGCGCGTAATGGATCCCGACGCGATGCCGCTGTGCGGCGCCGGAACCGACGTCATCGTTCCACCCGGCCGCCGGCTAAGTATCGGATCCGATTCGAGGTCGCGCGCGACCACGGGTACGGCACCGTCGGAGTTTTTTATACACACGGCTTTGTCAAAAATATGACTGATCGCCGGCGAGGTGGCCGTAACCGGCCCGGCCCCGCAATTTTGTTACAACTTATTGCTTTAGTTGAACATTAATGTACTGGTCATAAATTGGTCACTTTGACGCCCACCCAGCGACGGCGCGCCCTGGACGGCTTTGACCCCAAAAGCTCCACATGGTTATCCACAGGATTTGTGGATAACGCGGCCGGCCACGATAGGCCGGCGGCCTGGCATAATGCCGTTGCGCGATCGCGCCCCGCCGGCGGCGAGCCTTTCCAGTTTTCGAGACCCTCCCCTCCGTCATGTCCCTGATCTCACTCACAGGCGTTCAGCTCGATTTCGGCGGCCGTCCCTTGCTGGAAGCGGCCGACCTGAGCCTCGAACCCGGCGAGCGCGTCTGCCTGATCGGCCGCAACGGGGCCGGCAAGTCCACGCTGATGAAACTGATCGCCGGCGACCTCGCACCGGACGGCGGCAACATCGTCCGCCAGCAGGGCCTGCGCTGCGCGCGCCTGACCCAGGACGTGCCCGCCGCCCTGCAGGGCACGGTGTTCGACGTGGTCGCCGGCGGGCTGGGCGAAATCGCCCCGCTGCTGTCCCGCTACCACGCCGCCAGCCTGGCGGTCGCCCAGGCGGCCACGCCGGCGGCCCTGGGCGAGCTCGCACGGGTCCAGCACGAACTCGAGAGCCGCGACGGCTGGCGCTGGGAGCAGCAGGTCGAGACGGTGATTTCACGTCTCCGGCTCGACCCCGAGGCCGACTTCGCCGGCCTGTCGGGCGGCCTCAAGCGACGCACTCTCCTCGCCCGCGCACTGGTAACCGACCCCGATCTGCTGCTGCTCGACGAGCCGACCAACCACCTGGATCTGGCCGCCATCGACTGGCTGGAGGAGTTCCTGCTCGGCTTCAGGGGCACCCTGCTGTTCGTCACCCACGACCGCAGCTTCCTGCAGCGTCTCGCGACCCGCATCGTCGAACTGGATCGCGGACGCCTGACCAGCTGGGATTGCGATTACCGGACCTATCTGGAACGCAAGGAAGCGGCGCTGGAGGCCGAGGCGCAGCAGAGCGCGCTGTTCGACAAGAAGCTCTCGCAGGAGGAGGCATGGATCCGCCAGGGCATCAAGGCCCGCCGCACCCGCAACGAGGGCCGCGTGCGTGCCCTGAAGGCGCTGCGCGAGCAGCGCCGCGCCCGGCGTGAGCACACCGGCACCGCGAAGCTGCAGATCCAGGATGCGGAACGTTCCGGGCGGCTGGTCGCCGAAGTCGAGAACATAGGCTACGCCTGGGACGGCAAACCGATCGTGCGCGGGTTCTCCACGACGATCCTGCGCGGCGACAAGATCGGCATCATCGGCCCCAACGGCGCCGGCAAGACCACGCTGCTGCGCCTGCTGCTCGGCGAGCTCGCGCCACAGAGCGGCCGCGTGCGCCTGGGTACGAAACTCGAAGTCGCCTATTTCGATCAGCAGCGCAGCGACATCGACGATGGCAAAAGTGTGCTCGACAATCTCGCCCACGGCCGCGAAATGGTCACGATCAACGGCCAGCCTCGGCACATCATCTCCTATCTGCAGGATTTTCTGTTCACGCCCGAACGCATCCGTCAGCCGGCAGGCACGCTGTCCGGCGGCGAACGCAACCGCCTGCTGCTCGCGCGCCTGTTCACCAGACCGTTCAACGTGCTGGTCATGGACGAACCGACCAACGATCTCGACATGGAGACGCTGGAACTGCTCGAAGAGAAGCTGCTGGATTATCAGGGCACGCTGCTGCTGGTCAGTCACGACCGCGCCTTCCTCGACAACCTCGTCACCAGCACGCTGGTGTTCGAAGGCGACGGCCGGATCGGAGAATACGTCGGCGGCTACGAGGACTGGCTGCGGCAGCGGGCCGCGCCGCCGGCCCCGGCCGCGTCAGGCCCGGTATCCCCGGTATCCGCGGCCGCAACGAAACCGCCTCCTGCGCCCAGGCCCGCCGCGGCCGGCAAGCTCAGCTACAAGGAGCAGCGCGAGCTGGAACAGTTGCCGGCCCGCATCGAAGCGCTCGAACAGGATGTGCAGGCGCTCCAGGCCGAGATGTCCGATCCCGCCTTCTACCGACGCGACGGCGATGCCATCGCCGCCGCGCAGACCCGCCTGACGGGACTGGAGGCGGAACTGCAGGCCGCCTATGCGCGCTGGGAGACGCTCGAGGCCCGCTGACGCCGCCCCATCCCGAAATCCCATCAAGTTTGCGCGGAACCGGACGCCCCCTATACTCGGTAGCCGCCGGCCCGGCCGGCGGGGTTGCACCGTTCCATCACCAACGAGGATTGCGCATGGGCTTTCAGGAATTCGTCATACTGCTGCTGGTACTGGCCATCGTGCTCGTATTCATGGGCGTCAAGTCCGTCCCGCAGGGCATGGAGTTCACGGTCGAACGCTTCGGGCGCTACACCAAGACGCTGCGTCCCGGCCTGAACCTCATCGCGCCGGTCATCGACCG
Source organism: Gammaproteobacteria bacterium (assembly GCA_032907525.1). Lineage (GTDB taxonomy): Bacteria > Pseudomonadota > Gammaproteobacteria > Thiohalobacterales > Thiohalobacteraceae > JAHJQQ01. The sequence goes on along the minus strand of JAJJPM010000176.1, from coordinate 6,353 downwards.
CGTGGGCCGCAAGCTGAACATGATGGAGCAGGTGCTGGACGTGCCTTCGCAGGAAGTCATCACCCGCGACAACGCCATGGTCAAGGTCGACGGCGTGGTGTTCTTTCAGGTGCTCGACGCCGCCAAGGCCGCCTACGAGGTCAGTCAGCTCGAGATCGCCATTCTCAACCTCACTATGACCAACATCCGTACCGTCATGGGCTCGATGGATCTGGACGAGCTGCTCTCCCAGCGCGACAAGATCAACGCGCAGCTGCTGCACGTCGTCGACGACGCCACCACGCCCTGGGGCGTGAAGGTCACGCGTATCGAAATCAAGGACATCACCCCGCCGCGCGACCTGGTGGATGCCATGGCGCGGCAGATGAAGGCCGAGCGCGAGAAGCGCGCCACGATTCTCGAAGCCGAGGGCGTGCGCCAGGCCGAGATCCTCAAGGCCGAGGGTGAAAAGCAGTCCGCCATCCTGGAAGCCGAGGGTCGCCGCGAGGCCGCCTTCCGCGATGCCGAAGCACGCGAACGCGAGGCGGAGGCCGAGGCACGCGCCACGCAGATGGTGTCCGACTCCATCGCCAAGGGGAACATCAACGCGCTGAACTATTTCGTGGCGCTGAAATATACAGATGCCCTGCAGGCTGTCGCCAGCGCGCCCAATCAGAAGCTGGTGCTCATGCCGCTGGAGGCCGCCAACGTGATCGGTGCCGTCGGCGGCGTCGCCGAACTGTTCAGGGATGCGCTCAAGCAGAAGGGAGCGGCCAACTGATGCTGGAACAGCTGACGTACTGGCATTGGTTCATCCTGGCCGCGATCCTCATCATCCTCGAGGTGTTCGCGCCCGGCGCGTTCATGCTCTGGATCGGCATCGCGGCGGGCGTTGTCGGGGTCGTTCTGTACGTCGTCCCGACCATGACCTGGGAATATCAGTTCATCCTCTTCTCGCTCGCATCGGTCGGGTCCATCCTCGCATGGCGCGCCTACCGGCAGAAGCACCCCGCCACGACCGACGAGCCGACCCTCAACCGCCGCGGCGCGCAGTACATCGGGCGCGTATTCACGCTCGACGCCCCCATCGTCAACGGCGTGGGCAAGATCCGCGTGGACGATTCCACCTGGAAGATCGAGGGCGCGGACTGCGAGGCGGGCACGAAAGTGAAAGTCGTGGGGATAGACAACACGGTGCTGAAAGTGGAGGCCGCCCGCTGATGCGCATCGGGTACACCGGGTTGCTGGCCGCCTGCTTAGTGCTGACCGGTTGCGCGGGTTTTCGCGGCGGATGGGAGAGTGTCGCCTACATCGGGGATGCGCCGCCCGCCGCGCTGCGCGCGCCCGCAACCAGCGATCGGCAGGGGATACCGCCGCAGCTCGCGGTTCCCGGCCTGCGGCTTCACGTCGCCATCGACAATCAGCTCCGCACCCATGACACCCAGGTCTATTTCTTCGTCCTCCCGCTGTCCATCGATCCGCGCGACGCCTATCCCAAGAACATCGCGCCCGGCAGGACCCGCGTATTCGTGACAGTGACGCCGGAGGCACCCGGCTTCGTCTTCCGTCCCTCCGCCGCCGTGCTGGAGGTGGCGGGCCGGCGATTCATCGGCGAGACCGGCTTCGAATTCGGCATGTGGGACGGACAGTGGACGCGCGTCCCGCAGGGCGGCAGGTGGGAACACCGTCCGATAGACACCGACATGCCGCTCTCCGAAATCGGCCGAAAGTACCTGCTGTCCATCGACTTCGCCACGCCCACCCCGTCGCCGCAATCCAATGGCATCGTGCTGGACCTGTCGCAGGCGTTGAAATCCGCCACGCAACCGCCGCTCCCGCCGATCCGGTTCGTTCCGGTCCGCTGGAAAGAGGGCTATACCTAACGCCATAGGTTGGGCTGAGGCGTCGTCTGCCGAACCCCAATATCGTCCGATGCTCCGTCGGAGTTGGTACAGCGAACCCCGACCTACGACGCCCATCGCTGCTGCAGCTTCGCCAGATTGCGGCTGTGCGTCAGCACGATGACCTCGTCGCCGCGCTGCAGCCTGTCGTCCGGCTCCGGGAGCCGGAACTTCCCGTCCCGGTACAGGCAGATCACCCGGCTTTCATCGGGCAGCCCGAGCGCGCCGACCTCCACGGCATCGTCGTCACCCGCGATGAACGAAAACACCCGCGCTTCGTCCTTGACCATGGCCGACAGCTCCAGCAGATCCCGGCCCTGCAGCATGTCGGCGAGATAGCGTCCGATGGTGAGCGCCGGGTCGATGGTGTCTTCCAGGCCGAGTTCGATGCAGATGTGCTCGAACTGCGGGTCCTCGATCTTGGTGACGACACGTGCGTAGCCCAAGGATCTTCCGACCAGACTGGCGAGGATATTGGTCTGATCCTGGCCGGTCAGGCAGAACAGGCAATCGCTGTGCTCGGGATCGGCCTCGCGCAACAGCGCCGGCGTGCTGCCGTCGCCGTGAAGGAAGCCGCAGTCGAGCGTCTCGCCGAGCGCGTCGATGCGCTCGCGGTCGCGTTCGATGATCACCACTTCGTGACCGCGCTTGAGCATGATGCGCGCGGCCATCACGGTGATGGAACCGGCTCCGACGAATACGGCTCTCATAAGGCGCTGTCCCTCCTGCCCAGCCAGGTACGGGGCCACAATACGACAAGCAGCGCCACGAATTCCACACGCCCCAGCAGCATGTCCGCGATCAGCACGAGCTTCAGCGGCATAGCCAGTGACGCGTGCGTGATGCCGGTCGACAGCCCCACGGTGCCGGTGGCCGACGTCACTTCGAGCAGGGCATCCAGCGGCGCGTGCCCCGCCAGGAGGAACGGCAGCCAGGACAGCATCACACCCGCGCCAAACAGGGCGACGACCAGCAATGCCCGCTGGATGTCGTCGTCCTCCAGCCTGCGTCCGGCGAGCGCGGGCTCGACCACCGCATGTGCCGGCAGCGCCGCGCGCCGCAGGATCAGCTGCACCAGCCTGCCGAACACCAGCAGCCGCAGCATCTTCACGCCGCCGGCGGTCGAGCCCACACAACCGCCGGCGAACATGGCGACGATCAGCACCCACTTCGCCGCCGCATCCAGCCCGGCGACGGACAGGCTGGAATATCCGGTGGTGGTCTGTGCCGACACCCCCATCACGATGGCATGCCCCAGCGCGGCATCCGCCGCCATGCCGCCCCGCAGCAGGAACACCCACAGCAGCAGGCACGCGAAGGCCGCCATCGCAAGCAGCGCCCACAGTTCGGCATCCCGGAAGAAGCCGGCCCAGCGGCGCTGACGGAGCAGGTAATAGAGGGGCAGCGAGACCGCCCCGCAGACCGACAGGAAACTCACCGCGTAGCGCGCCGCGCCCATGCCGCCCAGGCTGTCGTCATGTATGGAAAACCCGCCGGTGGAGACCGCGCTCAGCACATGAGTCACCGCGGACAGCGGATCCTCGCGCAACAGCAGAAGCAGCGCGATACCGGCGATCGTGAGCACGGCGTAGATGCCCAGTACGCGACGCGCATGCAGGCGCGCGGTAGTGACGAGGCTTTCCGCGCCCGAGCTCTCCACCAGACGCCGCATGGCGAACTGATGGCTGAACAGCAGCGCCACCCACAGGATCGCGATGCCCAGCCCGCCGTACCACTGCATCCAGGCACGCGCGAACAGGAATGCCGGCGACATGTCCGCGACCCCCGGGAGCGTCGACAGCCCGGTGGTGGTCACGCCGGATACCGCCTCGAACCAGGCATCCACGAAGGACATGCCGGCCCCCATGAAAGGCCAGGCCATCACCAGCGAGGCGAGAACGAAGGCCAGGACCGAAATCACCAGTGCCTCGTTGGCCTGGACATGCGCGGTCACGCGCAGCCGGGCCAGCGGCAGGCACACCGCCAGCAGCACCAGCACCGCCTCGCCGCAGCGCCTGGCGATCACGCCATCCCCGGCGATCGATGCCACCGCCAGCGGCACCAGCGTCAGCAGGACCAGCACCAGGCCCAGCTGACCGAGGTACTTGCCGACGACGCGCCCGCGCACGGCGTAGGTCAAGGTGGACAGACGTTCGGCGGCCATGGCCCGGACGGAGCTCCCCTGGTCAGCGAGGACAGCGACCTGCATACGGAAATAGTAGCCGCGATGCCCACACGGCGAAGGCAGGTTTTAGGCCATTTTGTATCGACCGGCGGGACGGGGGCCAGGGTTTGGGAACAGGGCGCAACCTGCTAGACTGACCCGTCCCACAGCGTAATGCCGCCGATATCATGAAAGAGCTCAACGACCTCCTGCAAAACCGCATCCTCATCCTGGACGGGGCCATGGGCACCATGATCCAGACCTACAAGCTGAGCGAGGCGGACTACCGCGGCGAACGCTTCAAGGACTGGCCCTGCGACCTCAAGGGCAACAACGACCTGCTCTCGCTGACCCAGCCGAAGATCATCGGCGACATCCACCGCGCCTATCTCGAGGCCGGCGCCGACATCATCGAGACCAACACCTTCAACTCCACGGCCATCTCCATGGCCGACTACCAGCAGCAGGAGCTGGTCTACGAGCTGAACTTCGAATCGGCACGGCTCGCGCGCGCCGCGGCAGATGCGTACTCCACGCCCGACAAACCGCGCTTCGTCGCCGGCGTGCTCGGCCCGACCAACCGCACCGCGTCGCTGTCGCCGGACGTGAACAACCCCGGCTTCCGCAACGTCCATTTCGACGAGCTGCGCGACACCTATTACGAGGCGACCAGGGCCCTGGTCGACGGCGGCGCCGACATCATCCTGATCGAAACCATCTTCGACACGCTGAACGCCAAGGCGGCGGTGTTCGCGGTAGAGAGTTATTTCGAAGATGCGATCCCTAAGGGCGGCAGGCGCCTGCCGGTGATGATCTCGGGCACCATCACCGACGCCTCCGGCCGCACGCTGTCCGGCCAGACCGCCGAGGCCTTCTACAACTCGCTGCGCCATGCGCGCCCGATCTCGCTCGGCTTCAATTGCGCGCTCGGCGCCAAACAGCTGCGCGAGCACATCGAGGAACTGGCCGGCATCGCCGACTGCGGCGTCAACGCGCATCCCAACGCCGGCCTGCCCAACGAATTCGGCGAGTACGACGAATCCCCCGAGGCCATGGCGAAGGAGATCCGCGAATGGGCCGAGGCCGGCTTCCTGAACATTATCGGCGGCTGCTGCGGCACCACGCCGGCGCACATCAAGGCCATCGCCGAAGCCGTCGCGCCCTATCCGCCGCGCAAGATCCCGACGCACGACCACACCCTGCGGCTGGCCGGCCTGGAGCCATGCAACATCCGTGAGGACTCGCTGTTCGTGAACGTCGGCGAGCGCACCAACGTCACCGGCTCGGCGCTGTTCAAGAAGATGATCCTCAACGGCGAGTACGACAAGGCGCTCGACGTCGCGCGCCAGCAGGTCGAGAACGGCGCACAGATCATCGACATCAACATGGACGAGGGCATGCTCGACGGGAAGGAGGCGATGGTGACCTTCCTGAACCTGATCGCCAGCGAACCCGACATCTCGCGCGTGCCGATCATGCTGGACTCCTCCAAGTGGGAGATCCTCGAAGCCGGCCTGAAATGCATCCAGGGCAAGGGCATCGTCAATTCCATTTCCATGAAGGAAGGCGAAGCGACCTTCGTCGAGCACGCGAAGCTGTGCCGCAAGTACGGCGCGGCGGTGATCGTCATGGCCTTCGACGAGACCGGCCAGGCGGATACCCAGGCGCGCAAAGTGGAGATCTGCGCGCGCGCCTACAGGATCCTCACCGAGCAGGTCGGCTTCCCGCCCGAGGACATCGTCTTCGATCCGAACATCTTCGCGATCGGCACCGGCATCGAGGAGCACAACAACTACGGCGTGGACTTCATCGAGGCCACCCGCATCATCAAGCAGACCCTGCCGTACGCCAAGGTCAGCGGCGGCGTGTCCAACGTGTCGTTCTCGTTCCGCGGCAACAACCCGGTGCGCGAGGCCATCCACGCCGTGTTCCTGTATCACGCCATCAAAGCCGGCATGGACATGGGCATCGTCAATGCCGGACAGCTGGCGATCTACGAGGAGATCCCCGCCGAGCTGCGCGAGCGCGTGGAGGACGTGGTGCTGAACCGCCGCCCCGACGCCACCGAGCGCCTGCTGGAAATCGCCGACAAGTACAAGGGCGAAGGCGGTGGCGCCGAGAAGCAGGAGGATCTGGCCTGGCGCGAACTGCCGGTCGCCAAGCGTCTGGAACATGCGCTGGTGAAAGGCATCGACGCCTTCGTCGAAGCCGATACCGAGGAATGCCGCCAGCAGTTCGAACGCCCGATCCAGGTCATCGAAGGCCCGCTGATGGACGGCATGAACGTGGTCGGCGACCTGTTCGGCGCC
>JAJJPM010000175.1:0-36626 GCA_032907525.1 Gammaproteobacteria bacterium | reverse complement strand
AACCCCGACGGCAGCGACCGCGCCGATTTTCTGTCCGCCATGGTCGTGCTGGACATGCCGCTTTTTCCCGGCAAGCGCCAGGACCGTCTGCTCGCCGCCAGCCAGAAGGACGCGGAGGCCGCCAGCCTGGCCAGGGAGGATCGGCTCTACGAGCTGCAGCGGATGCTGGATGCCGAATATGCCAGCTGGCGGCTCCTGAACGAGCGCCGGCAAGGCTACGAGGAACGGCTCGTCACGGAGGCCGGACAGAATGCGCTCGCCGCCCTGCGCGCCTACCGGAACGCGGTGACCGATTTCGAAGTCGTCATGCGCGCACGCATCACCGAACTGGATACGCGCCTGGATGCGCTGCGCGTGGCCGTCGACGCCGCGCAGACCCAGGCGCGGCTCCTCTACCTGGCGGGAGAAGGCGAATGAATGCGGGACGCTGGCTCGGTGGACTCGTTGTGGCGGCGCTCGGTTTCGCGGCCGGCTACGTGGTTCAGCATCGCACGGCGGGCGACGCGGTGACGGATGCCGGCCAAGCCGATGCGGGGCGGGAGATTCTCTATTGGGTCGCGCCCATGGACCCGAACTATCGCAGCGACCGGCCCGGCAAATCGCCGATGGGCATGGACCTGGTGCCGGTGTACGCCGACGAGGCGGTGGGTGCCGGCGACGCGGTACGCATCGACCCGGTCGTGGTGGAGAACCTGGGCGTGCGCACCGCCGTGGTCGAGCGCGGCCAGTTCCGGCGCCGCATCGACACCGTCGGCTACGTGTCCTACGACGAGCGCCGCATCAGCCACGTGCATCTGCGCACCGACGGCTGGATCGACCGGCTCCACGTGCGGTCCGTCGGCGAGCGGGTGAAGCGTGGCGACGTGCTGTTCGAGATCTACTCGCGCGATCTCGTCAATGCCCAGGAGGAATTTCTACAGGCGCTGCGGCAGGGCGGTGCCGTGCTGGTCGCTGCCTCCCGCGAGCGCCTCGGCTCCCTGGGCATGGCGCCGCCGCAGCTCGCCGAGCTCGAGCGCACGCGCAAGCCGGCGCAACGGGTGCGCGTCCAGGCGGTGCAGGATGGCGTGGTCGCCCGCCTGAACGTGCGCGAGGGCATGTATGTCACACCCGCGACGGAGGTGCTGATGCTCGCCGATCTGTCCAGCGTCTGGCTGCTCGTCGACGTGTTCGAGCGCCAGGCCGATTGGGTGCAGGTCGGCATGCCGGCCGAGGTGACTCTGCCCTATCTGCCCGGTGAGACGCTGGAGGGCGTGGCGGAGTTCGTCTATCCCTCCATCGATCCGAAGACGCGCACGCTGCGGGTGCGCCTGCGCTTCGACAATCCGGACGAGCGCCTCAAGCCCGACATGTACGCCGATGTGCGCATCCACGCCGGGCCGAAGAACGATGTCCTGAGCATTCCGCGCGAGGCGCTGATCCGCACCGGCGATTCCGACCGGGTGATCCTCGCGCTCGGCGAAGGCCGCTTCCGCGCCGTCGAGGTAGTGCCCGGAATCGAATCGGGCGACCGGGTGGAGATCCGCGACGGCCTGCAGGAAGGCGATCGCGTCGTCGTGTCCGGCCAGTTCCTCATCGATTCGGAGGCCAGCCTCAAGGGCAGTCTCATGCGCATGGGCGCGGACCGGCCGGCTGCCGAGGAGGGCGGCGCCGAGGCCCACGCGCCGATCGCCGGTTCCGGGGTGGTGGAGGCGGTCGATCCCGCGGCGCGCCGGGTCACGCTCGCGCACGAGCCCATCGCGGCGCTGGGCTGGCCGGCCATGACCATGCCGTTCGACCTTGCCGCAGGTGTCGACACGCACGGGCTCAGGGCGGGCGATCGGGTCCGCTTCACGCTGGCGCACGCCCCCGACGGGACGGGCTACGAAATCGCGTCCATCGAGCGCGCGGACTGACATGATCGCCGACATCATCCGCTGGTCGATCCGCAACCGCTTCCTGGTGCTGCTGCTGACGCTGATCCTGGTCGGCTGGGGCGTGTGGGCCGTGCGCACCACGCCGCTGGACGCCATCCCCGACCTGTCGGACGTGCAGGTCATCATCAAGACCAGCTACCCGGGCCAGGCCCCGCGCGTGGTCGAGGACCAGGTCACCTACCCGCTCACCACCACCATGCTGTCGGTGCCGGGCGCCGTGACGGTGCGCGGCTATTCCTTCTTCGGCGACTCGTACGTCTACGTGATCTTCGCCGACGGCACGGATCTCTACTGGGCGCGCTCGCGCGTGCTGGAGTATCTGTCCCAGGTGCAGAGCAGGCTGCCCGAGACGGCGCGCCCCATGCTCGGTCCGGACGCCACCGGCGTGGGCTGGGTGTACGAGTACGCTCTGGTCGATCGCAGCGGGCGGCACGACATCGCCCGGCTGCGCAGCCTGCAGGACTGGTTCCTCAAGTACGAGCTGCAGACCGTGCCCGGCGTCTCCGAGGTCGCGACGGCCGGCGGCATGGTGCGGCAGTATCAGGTCGTGGTCGATCCCGACCGCCTGCGTGCCTACGGACTGCCGCTCGCCAAGGTCAGGCAGGCGATCCAGCGCGCCAACCAGGAGGTCGGCGGCTCGGTCATCGAAATGGCCGAGGCCGAGTACATGGTGCGTGCCACCGGCTACATCCAGGGGGTGGAGGACCTGCGCCAGGTGCCGCTGGGACCGAACGCCAACGGCACGCCGGTGCTGCTCGCCGACGTCGCCGAGATCCGCGTCGGCCCGCAGCTGCGGCGCGGCATCGTCGATCTGGACGGTGAAGGGGAAGTGGTGGGCGGCATCGTCGTCATGCGCTGGGGCGAGAATGCGCTGGCGACCATCCGCGGTGTGAAGGCCAGGCTGGCGGAACTGCAGCGCAGTCTGCCCGAAGGCGTGGAGATCGTGGAGACCTACGACCGTTCCAGCCTGATCGAGCGCGCCGTCGAGACGCTGCAGGGCAAGCTGGTCGAGGAGTTCATCATCGTCGCGCTGGTGTGCGCGGTGTTTCTGTTTCATCTGCGTTCCTCGCTGGTGGTGGTGATCTCGCTGCCCGTCGGCATCCTCGTGGCCTTCATCGTCATGCGTCTGCAGGGGATCAACGCCAACATCATGTCCCTGGGCGGTATCGCCATCGCCATCGGCGCCATGGTCGACGCTGCCATCGTCATGATCGAGAACGCGCACAAGCACCTGGAGAACGGCGAAGTCACCGACGAGAACCGTTGGGAGGTGATGGCGCGCGCGGCGACAGAGGTCGGGCCGGCGCTGTTCTTCTCCCTCCTCATCATCACGCTGAGCTTTCTGCCGGTCTTCACGCTGGAGGCGCAGGAGGGCCGGATGTTCGCGCCGCTGGCCTATACCAAGACGTATGCCATGGCCGGCGCGGCCGCCTTGTCCATCACGCTCGTGCCGGTGCTCATGGGCTGGTTCATCCGCGGCCGCGTGCGCCAGGAGGCGCGCAACCCCATCAACCGGCTGCTGGTCGCAGCCTACCGGCCGATGATCGATGCAGTCCTGCGCGCACCGGGCCTGATGCTGATGCTGGCGCTGGCGGCCGCGGCCTCGATGGCTTGGCCGCTGGCAGGCTGGTGGCCGCTGTCGGAGCGGCTGGGCTCGGAGTTCATGCCGGAGCTGTACGAAGGCGACCTGATGTACATGCCGACCACTTTTCCCGCGCTGTCCATCGGCAAGGCGGAGGAACTGCTGCAGCAGACGGACCGGCTCATCAAGACCGTGCCCGAAGTCAGGCGCGTCTTCGGCAAGATCGGCCGTGCCGAGACGGCCACCGATCCCGCGCCGCTGACCATGGTGGAGACCATCGTCCAGCTCAAGCCGGAATCCGAGTGGCGCGCGGGCATGACCCTGGAACGGCTCCGGGAGGAGCTCGACCGCCGCGTCCGACTGCCGGGGGTGACCAACGCCTGGGTCATGCCCATCAAGACGCGCATCGACATGCTGGCCACGGGCATCAAGACGCCCGTGGGCATCAAGATCGCCGGGCCCGATCTGGCCGTCATTCAGCGCATCGGCCAGGACATCGAGAAGGTCTTGAAGGACGTGCCCGGCACCACCAGCGTCTTCGCCGAACGCGTGGCCGGCGGGCGCTACGTGATGGTCGACATCGACCGCGTGGCGGCCTCGCGCGTCGGGCTGAACGTCGCCGATGTGCAGGAGATCGTGCGCACCGCGGTCGGCGGCATGAACGTGACCGAAACCGTCGAAGGGCTCGAGCGCTATCCGGTGAACCTGCGCTATCCGCGCGACGTGCGCGACTCGCTGACGGCGCTGCGCCTGCTGCCGATCGTCACGCCCAGCGGCGAGGAGGTGGCGCTGGCCGACGTCGCCTCGGTGCGCATCGAAGACGGGCCCGGCATGATCAAGAGCGAGAACGCGCGTCCCAACGGCTGGATCTACGTCGACATTCATGGCGCCGATCTCGGCTCCTATGTCGAGGCGGCCAGGCGCGCGGTCGCCGAGCAGATCGAACTGCCGGCCGGTTACTCGATCGGCTGGTCGGGCCAGTACCAGTACATGGAACGCGCCAAACAGCGCCTGGCCCTGGTCATTCCGGTGACGCTGGGCATCATCGTGCTGCTGCTCTACCTCAACTTCCGCCGCCTGCCGGAAGTCCTGATCATTTTCGGTACGCTGCCGTTGGCGCTGGTCGGCGGCCTGTGGCTGCTGTATTGGCTGGGCTACGACCTGTCGGTCGCGGTGGGTGTCGGTTTCATCGCCCTGGCCGGTGTCGCCGTGGAGATCGGCGTGGTGATGCTGGTGTACCTGGAACAGGCGTACCGCCGTCACCAGGAGGCGGCCGAGCGCGAACGGCGGCGGGTCAGTCACGACGAGCTGCGGCAGGCCGTGATCGAGGGCGCGCTGTTGCGCGTGCGCCCGATCATGATGACCGTGGCGGCCATCGTCGCCGGCCTCCTGCCGATCATGCTGGGCGGCGGTACGGGATCCGAGGTCATGCGGCGCATCGCCGCACCCATGGTGGGTGGCATGCTCAGCGCTACTGTTTTGACGCTGCTCGTCGTGCCGGCGGCCTTCCTGATCTGGCGGGGGCGCGCGCTGCGGCGCGGATGACGGCCAGGCTGCTATACCTGTAGTGCCGCGCGCCGCGACGGGGGCGCGGAGGCGGCAGGAGGACGGGAAATGCATCGACATCAGGCGATCCGGCACGTTCACGGCGCGCAGTCCCATGACAGCCACGCCGCGCATGCGCCCGGCCACGGCGTCGGACCGCACGCCGGCCACGACCATGCGGCGATGGTCGGCGATTTCCGGCGGCGCTTCCGCGTATCGCTGATCCTGACCCTGCCGATACTCGCCCTCTCGCCCATGATCCAGGGCTGGCTGGGTCTGGAGCGGACCCTGGCCTTTCCGGGCGACCGCTACGTGCTGTTCGCGCTTTCCAGCGTGGTGTTCTTCTACGGCGGCTGGCCGTTCCTCAGCGGATTGAGCGCGGAACTGCGCGCGCGCCGGCCGGGGATGATGACGCTGATCGCACTCGCGATCAGCGTCGCCTATCTCTATTCCGGCGCGGTGGTCTTCGGCCTGCGCGGCGAGGTGTTCTTCTGGGAGCTGGCGACGCTGATCGACGTCATGCTGCTCGGCCACTGGATCGAGATGCGATCGGTCGCGGGCGCCTCGGGCGCGCTGGAGGCATTGGTCAGGCTGCTGCCGGCGACCGCGCACCGGCTGGACGCCGACGGCGGTGTCGCCGAGGTGAACGTGACCGAACTGCGGCCGGGCGACCGTGTACTGGTCAAACCCGGCGAGAAAGTGCCCACCGACGGCGTGATCGTCGCAGGCAGCAGCTCGCTGGACGAGTCGATGCTCACCGGGGAGTCGAGGCCGATCACCCGCGGCCCGGGTGCGGAGGTGATCGGCGGTGCGGTGAATGGAGAAGGCGCACTGACGGTGGAGATCCGCAAGACCGGCGATCAGACCTATCTGTCGCAGGTCATCGAGCTGGTGCGCCGGGCGCAGGGCTCGCGTTCGCGCACCCAGGATCTGGCCAACCGCGCGGCCAGCTGGCTCACCTACATCGCCCTCGGTGCCGGCGGCCTGACCCTGGCCGTCTGGCTCGGCATGGGACGCGGGTTCGAGTTCGCGCTCGAACGCATGGTCACCGTCATGGTCATCGCCTGCCCTCACGCCCTGGGTCTGGCCGTACCGCTGGTGGTCGCGGTCAGCACCAGCCTGGCGGCGGGCAGCGGCCTGCTCATCCGCGACCGCGCCGCATTCGAGCGCGCGCGCAATCTCGAGGCGGTGGTGTTCGACAAGACCGGCACGCTGACGCAGGGCCGCTTCGGCGTCACCGATGTGATCGCGCTGGCCGATGCCGCGGAAGACGAGGTGCTGCGCCTGGCGGCCAGCCTCGAGAGCCGGTCCGAGCATCCGATCGCGAAAGGCATCGTTGCCGCGGCCGGGGAGCGGACGCTCCCGCTCGGCGCGGTCACGGAGTTCCGCAACCTGACCGGCCAGGGCGCGCAGGCGCGCGTCGACGGGGTGCAGGTGCATGTGGTCGGGCCCGGCTATCTGCGCGAGCAGGGCGTGGAAACCGACCCGGCACGGATAGAGCCGCTGCAGGCACAGGGCAAGACCGTCGTCCACGTGCTGCGCGATGGCCGGCCGCTGGGCGCCATCGCACTGGCGGACATCGTACGTCCGGAATCGCATGCCGCACTGGCGCGGCTCAAGGACGTCGGCATCCGCTGCATGATGCTCACCGGCGACGCCGAGGCCGTCGCCCGCAGTGTGGCGGCGGAACTCGGCCTGGATGCGTACTTCGCCGAAGTCCTGCCGCACCAGAAGGCCGAGAAGATCCGCGAGGTCAGATCGCAGGGGCTGCGCGTGGCCATGGTCGGCGACGGCGTCAACGACGCCCCGGCGCTGGTGGAATCCGATCTCGGCATCGCCATCGGCGCCGGCACGGATGTCGCGATCGAATCCGCCGACATCGTGCTGGTGCGGTCCGATCCGCGCGACGTGGCCGCGATTCTCGAACTGTCGCGCGCGACCTACGGGAAGATGATCCAGAACCTGCTGTGGGCGACCGGCTACAACGTCGTGACCATCCCGTTGGCGGCCGGCGTCGCCCATGCGGCGGGCGTGACGCTCACGCCCGCTGCAGGTGCCGCATTGATGTCCATCAGTACCGTGATCGTCGCCGTCAACGCCCGCCTGCTCGGCCGGCGTCGGATGGCGTAGATCGCCGATCGGACGCGTTCTGTGCGGTGCGCGTCCGAACGAACGGCGGTGACCACCGCACATGAGGAGGGCCATACGATGAAATACACATTCATAGCGGCGGCCATCGCCGCCGTGCTCGCTGTGCCTCTGGCGCAGGCGGCCCCGCCCGAAGGGCAGATGCCGATGCAGATGCGCGAGCGCATGCAGAACATGGACAGGATCATGGAACAGGTCAGGAAGACGGACGACCCGGATCGGCATCAGAGGCTGATGCGCGAACACATGCAGGAGATGCGCAACACCATGGGCGACATGCGCGGCATGATGGGCGGCGGCATGGGCATGAGTGGAGGCATGGGCGGCGGCAAGGGAGGGCAGTCGATGGGTGGCGGCATGATGGCTGATCGGCCCACGATGAAAGGCGACGGCAAGGACATGGATCCGGACCGCCGCATGGACATGATGCAGGAGCGCATGGACATGATGCAGATGATGATGGAGCACATGATGGAGCAGCAGTCCGAGCAGATGCGCATGCGCGGCGGTGCCGGCATGGGGAGACAGTGACGTTCCCGCGGTGGGGCCGGCCGCGGCCCCACCGTTCACGGGACGTCCGAACGGGCCGCATGGAACATGGATGAAACATGCGTTGAAACATGCGATGAAACAGCGGGCCAGACCTTCCATTCCGTCGGGTTGACGCCGAACCCGCGCGCAGGTAACGTCGTCGACGCCACCACTCTCGATCGTCGCGCATGAATCCTTCGCTGCACAGCATGGCAAGCTACAGACGGGCAGTCGTCGGACTGCTGCTGCCGGCCTTTCTGCTGCTGGCGTTCTTCCCGTTCCACTATCATCTGCATCCTGCCGATGCCGCCCATCACGACGGCGGCCTGAGCGCGCACGGGCATGCTCACCACACGACGGACCTGCACGTTCTCACGGACATCGGCAAGGTCGCGCATCACGCCGACAGCCACACCATCGACCCCGGCGCGGACCTCACCTTCAAGCCGGCCGGGCCGCAGTTGCCGCCGTTCGTCCTGGCCTTCGTCCTGCTGCTCCTGCTGGTCGGCGCTGCGCCGACGACGCGCTTCGTGCAGCCGCCGGCGGGCCGCCCGTCCCGTCTCCTCTGGCGAAGTTCGCCCCCCCTGCGCGCACCGCCGCGCGCCTGATCCCATCGCAGTTCGCACAGCCGTGCGGCAGGCGTGGCCGTTGCGCCGTGTCCGCCTCACGCACCGTTCCGAAGCAATCACTCCGAGACCGCCCATCGGTCCGAGGGGCCGTATCCATGCGATTCTGGACAGGCATCGCCACTTTCTTCTGGCTGCTCGCCGCTTCCGGCGCCGGCGCCGCGCCGCTCACGCTGGGCGAGGCGGTCGCACGCGTTCTGGAGCGCAATCCGCAACTGCAGGCCGCCGACTTCGACGCGCGCGCGGCGGCCGAGCGCATCCGTCAGCAGAGCCAGTCCACGCCCTACAACGTCGGACTGGAGCTGGAGAATCTGGCCGGCACCGGCGAGGCCAGCGGGGTGCGCGGCCTGGAGACCACGCTCAGCCTCGGCCGCGTGCTGGAATCCGGCGGAAAGGCGCACCGGCGCGGCGAGGTGGCGCGCCTCGAGGCGGGCCTGCTGCGTCACGAGCAGGACGCGCGCCGGCTGGATCTGCTGGCGGAGACCGCCCGGCGTTTTCTGAACCTCGCGCGCGTACAGGCGGAACGGGAACTTACGGAGGAACGCGTCGAACTGATGCGGCGCACGCTGCACGCCGTGGAGCGGCGCCACCGCGTCGGCAAGGCCGCGGACGCGGAGCGTGGCCGGGCGCGGATCGCGCTGGCACGCGCGGAGCTTGCGCTGGAGGAGACCGACCATCTGCTGCTCAACGGCCGGCGCGATCTGGCGGTGATGTGGGGCGAATTCCCACCGGCCTTCGAACGCGTGCAGGCCGAGCTGTTCCGCCTCGAGGCCGAGCCGGCGTTCGACGAGCTGGACCGCCGGCTGGAGCGAAATCCGGCCGTGGCGCGGCTGGCCACCGCCGAGCGCCTGGCCGAGGCGCGCCGGCTGCTGGCACGCACGCGCGCACGCCCTGACGTGGAGGCGCGGGCCGGTGTGCGGCACCTCAACGCCAGCGATGATGTCGGCCTGGTGCTGTCGCTGCGCCTGCCGCTGGGCAGCGCCGGGCGCGCCGTCCCCTACGAGGCCGAGGCCGAGGCGCTCGTGGCCCGCGAGCCGCTGCTGGCGCAGGACCGGCGCCTGGCGCTGCGCGCCGCGCTGTCCGGCCTGCACCAGGAACTCCTGCACGCACGCGATCGTCTGGAGGCGTATCGGGAGCGCATCCTGCCCACCGCGGAAGCGGTGCTGGACGACTACGGCCGCGGCTATGCGGCGGGCCGCTATTCGCTGCTGGAACTGAACACCGCCCAGGAGAGTCTGCTGGAGGCGCGAGCCGAGGCCCTGTCGGCCGCCGCCGATCACCACGGCGCGCGCATCGAAATCGAACGTCTCATCGGCACCGCGCCCGCGGGCGCTGCCTCCCCCATTGGAGTCGAACCATGATCCATCGTCTTCTTGCTGTCGTGCTGGCGGCCGGCGGCCTGTTGTGCGGCGCGCCTTTCCTTTCCGATGCGACCGCTGCCGGAGGCGGGCACGACGACCACGATCACGCCATGGAGGAGCACGCCGCCGCCGAGATCCCCAAGGGACCGCACGGCGGCAAATGGTTCGAGCGCGACGGCTTCGCCGTCGAACTGGTGCTCTACGAGAGCGGCGTGCCGCCCGAGTTCCATGTCTATGCCTACCGGGACGGCGAGCCGCTGGCACCGGACACAGTGGACGTGGAGGTCGCGCTGACCCGGGTCGATGGACGGGTGGATCGCTTCGCCTTCCGGCCGCTGGAGGATTTCCTGCGCGGCCAGGGCGTGGTGCACGAGCCGCATTCCTTCGATGTCGAGATCAGCGCGCGGCATGCGGGCGAATCCCACGTGTGGCGTTTCTCCAGCTACGAGGGCCGCACGCGGATCCCGGCGGAGCTGGCGCGCGAGGCCGGTGTCGCGACCGAGACCGCCGGCCCCGCGACCATCACCGAGGCGCTGACGCTCACCGGTCGGGTGCAGACCGATCCGGAACGCGTCGCCCGCGTGCGCGCGCGCTTCCCGGGCGTGGTGCAGGACATCGCGGTGCGTCTCGGCGAACGCGTGCAGGCGGGCGCGGTGCTCGCGCGCATCCAGAGCAACGAGAGCCTGCAGACCTATGCGCTGCAGGCGCCCATCGGCGGCATCGTCCTGCGCCGCGACATACAGCGCGGCATGGCGACCGGCGACGCGCCGCTGTTCGTGATCGCCGATCTGTCGCGGGTGTGGGTGGAGCTGGATGTCTTCGCCCGCAGCCTGGGCAAGGTGCGGATCGGTCAGGCCGTGCGCATCGAGGGTCTGGGCGCCGGCCCGGATCTCGCCGGGCGCATCGACTGGATCGCGCCGCTGGCCGCGCACGCCAGCCAGAGCGTGCAGGCGCGGGTGGTGCTGGACAATCCGGACGGCACGCTGCGTCCGGGGCAGTTCGTACGCGCCCGCGTCACGGTGGCGGAACATCCGGTGGCGCTCGCCGTGCGCCAATCGGCCATCCAGCGCTTCCGCGATTTCCAGGTGGTGTTCGCCCGCTTCGGCGAGACCTACGAGGTGCGCATGCTGGAGCTGGGCCGCCAGAACGGCGAGTGGGCCGAGGTGCTCGGCGGCCTGGAGCCCGGCACCGAGTACGTCACCGGCAACAGTTATCTGATCAAGGCCGACGTCGAGAAATCCGGCGCCAGTCACGACCACTGAGGAACGCGCGATGTTGAACCGCATCATTGCCGCCTCGCTGGCCCATCGCTGGCTGGTGCTCGTGCTCGCGCTGGGCGCGGCGGCGCTCGGCGTCTACAACTTCAACCGCCTGCCCATCGATGCCGTGCCGGACATCACCAACGTCCAGGTGCAGATCAACACCGCTGCGCCGGGCTACTCGCCGCTGGAATCGGAACAGCGCATCACCTTTCCGGTCGAGACCGCCATGGCCGGGCTGCCGCGTCTGGCGCAGACCCGTTCGATCTCGCGCTACGGGCTGTCGCAGGTCACGGTGGTGTTCGAGGAGGGAACGGATATCTACTGGGCGCGCCAGCTCATCAACGAACGGCTCTCCGAAGTGAAATCGCAGCTGCCCGCGGGCATCGAGCCGGCCATGGGTCCGATCGCCACCGGGCTGGGCGAGATCTTCATGTACACGGTCGCCAACGCCGACGGCGCGCGTCACAGCCCCATGGAGCTGCGCACCGCCCAGGACTGGATCGTGCGGCCGCAGCTGCGCCAGACCCCCGGTGTCGTGGAGGTCAATACCATCGGCGGCCACACGAAACAGTTCCATGTGCTGCCCGATCCGGACCGGCTGCTGGCCTTCGATCTGACGCTCCAGGACGTGATGGCCGCGCTGGCGCGCAACAACCTCAACACCGGTGCCGGCTACATCGAACGCTTCGGCGCGCAGTATCTGATCCGCTCGCCCGGCCAGCTCGCCGGCATCGACGATATCCTCCGCATCACGGTCGCCAAACGCGATGGCGTGCCGATCCTGCTCGAGGATATCGCCGAGGTCGTGCCGGGACACGAACTGCGCACCGGCGCCGCGACCCAGGACGGCGAGGAGGTCGTGCTCGGCACGGTGTTCATGCTGGTGGGCGAGAACAGCCGCATCGTCGCCAAGGCCACCGCCGAGCGGCTCGATTCCATCCGACCGTCGCTGCCCGAGGGCATGGAGATCAACGCGCTCTACGACCGCACGGATCTGGTCGACAAGACCATCGCCACCGTGGAGAAGAACCTCGCCGAGGGTGCGCTGCTGGTGATCGCGGTGCTCCTGCTGCTGCTCGGCAACTGGCGCGCGGCGCTGATCACCGCGGCGGTGATCCCGCTGGCCATGCTGATGACCGTCACCGGCATGGTCGAATCGCGGGTGTCCGGCAATCTCATGAGTCTGGGCGCGCTGGACTTCGGCCTGATCGTCGACGGTGCGGTCATCATCGTCGAGAACTGTCTGCACCGGCTGGGCGCCCATCAGCGCGTGCACGGCTCATTGCCGCAGCTGCAGGAACGGCTGCGCATCGTGCGCGAGGCCACGGTCGAGGTGATCCGCCCCAGCGTGTTTGGCGTGCTGATCATCCTCATCGTCTACGTGCCGATCTTCGCGCTCACCGGCGTGGAGGGAAAGATGTTCCACCCCATGGCCTTCACCGTCGTCACCGCGCTGCTGGCGGCGCTGGTGCTGTCGGTGACCGTCGTGCCGGCGGCGGTGGCGCTGTTCGTCAGCGGCCGGGTGAAGGATACGGACAACCGTGTCATGGGTGGGCTGCGCACGCTCTACGAGCCGGTCCTGCACCGGGTGCTGCGCTTCCGCTGGGCAGTGGTGATCGCGGCCGCGGCGCTGGTGCTGCTGGCGGCGCTGCAGGCCACGCGCATGGGCACCGAGTTCGTGCCCAGCCTGGACGAGGGCGACATGGCCATCCACGCGCTGCGCATTCCGGGCACCAGCCTCAGCCAGGCGGTGGCGATGCAGGCGGCCCTGGAGGCGCGTCTCGATGCCTTCCCGGAGGTGTCGCACGTGTTCGCCAAGCTCGGCACGGCCGAGGTGGCCACCGATCCGATGCCGCCCAACGTCGCCGACACCTATGTCATGCTCAAGCCGCGCGAGGCGTGGCCCGATCCGGACAGGCCCAAGGTGGATCTGGTCGCGGAGATCGAGGCCGCGGCGCGCGCCATCCCCGGCAACAACTACGAGTTCACCCAGCCCATCCAGATGCGCTTCAACGAGCTCATCGCCGGCGTGCGCGCCGACCTGGCCGTGAAGGTCTACGGTGACGACTTCGATACCCTGGTGGCCCTCGCCGAAGAGGTGGAGGCGGCCGTCGCACAGGTGCCTGGCGCCGCCGACGTCGCCACCGAACAGGCGACCGGCCTGCCCATGCTGAGCGTCGTGCCCGATCGCGAACGCCTCGCCTATTACGGACTGGACGTGGCCACGGTGCAGGAGACGCTGCGTATCGCCATGGGCGGCGCCACGGCCGGGCAGATCTTCGAGGGCGACCGGCGCTTCGATCTGGTGGTGCGTCTGCCGGAGGCGCTGCGCACCGACGTCGATGCCCTGGCGCGGCTGCCGGTCGCGCTGCCGCGGGAAGAGGGCGGGGCGCGCGAGGTCGCCGGCGACGCCGATGCGCTGGGTGTGGCGCGCACGGTGCCCGCGAGCATTCCGCTGGGCGAGGTCGCCGACATCGCCTTCACCGACGGCCCCAACCAGATCAGCCGCGAGAACGGCAAGCGCCGCGTGGTCGTGACCGCCAACGTGCGCGGGCGCGATCTCGGCAGCTTCGTCCAGGACGTCCAGGCCGCGGTGCGCGAGCAGGTGAAGCTGCCGGCGGGCTACTGGCTGGATTACGGCGGCACCTTCGAACAGCTCATCTCGGCGGCCAGGCGCCTGTCCGTCGTGGTGCCGGTGACGCTGCTGATCATCTTCGGGCTGCTGTTCATGGCCTTCAACTCGGCCCGGGATGCCGCGCTGGTGTTCAGCGGCGTACCGCTGGCGCTGACCGGCGGCGTGGCGGCACTGGCGCTGCGCGACCTGCCGCTGTCGATCTCGGCGGGCGTCGGCTTCATCGCGCTGTCGGGCGTGGCGGTGCTCAACGGCGTGGTGATGCTGTCGTTCATCCGCGATCTGCGCGCGCAGGGCATGGCGCTGGAGCAGGCCGTCGTGCAGGGCGCGCTGCGGCGCCTGCGGCCGGTGCTGATGACGGCGCTGGTGGCCAGCCTCGGCTTCGTGCCCATGGCATTCAATGTCGGCACCGGTGCCGAGGTGCAGCGGCCGCTGGCGACGGTGGTGATCGGCGGCATCGTCTCGTCGACGCTGCTCACCCTGCTGGTGCTGCCGGCGTTGTACCGGCTGGTCTACCGGCCGGTGCATCAGCCGTAGCGGCGGCCGGGTCGACGCGGCAGTACGAGAAGGGTGGCGGCGGTTGGGGAGGTGGGAAAATGGGCTACTTCATTCTGAAGACGATTGTCACGGTCGCCCTGGTGCTGGCGATATCCACGATCGCCAGGCGCAGTACGCTGCTCGGCGGGATACTGGCATCGGTCCCGCTGGTGTCGGTTCTGGCCATGATCTGGCTGTACGCGGAAACCCGCGACATCGCGCGCATCGAGGCGTTCTCGATGAGCGTGTTCTGGCTGGTGATTCCGTCCCTGGTGCTGTTCGTGAGTCTGCCGGTGCTGCTGCGCGCGGGGCTGGGATTCTACGCCAGTCTGGCCGTCGCCATCGCGCTGACGGTGGCTGCATATTCCGTGCTCATCGTACTGCTCGGCTGGGCCGGGATCCGATTGTGAGGCGACGTGGTGGAGGCAGGAGAATGATGATGTTCGACAGGTTCCATTGGGGAAGGGCTATGCAGACACTGTCCGGCCGATGCCTTCGCCTGGCCCGTGGCGGCGGCGTAATCGCATTCGCCCTGCTGTGCGTGGGGCTGCTCGCCACACCCGATGCACTCGCCCACGGCGTCGCCGAGGACGACAAGGCCTTCATCCAGGACAACAGCGGCATGCAGCTGCTGCCATTCGTCTACCTCGGCGCCAAGCACATGGTGACCGGGTACGATCACCTGCTGTTTCTGTTCGGCGTGATCTTTTTCCTCTATCGCATGCGCGATGTCGCGGCCTATGTGACCCTGTTCGCGATCGGGCACAGCGTGACGCTGCTCTACGGCGTGCTCAGCGGCACGCACGTCAATCCCTACATCGTCGATGCCATCATCGGCTTCTCCGTGGTCTACAAGGCGCTGGACAACCTCGGCGCCTTCAGGCGCGTGTTCGGTGTGCAGCCGGACACCAAGGCGGCGGTATTGATCTTCGGCTTCTTCCACGGCTTCGGCCTCGCCACCAAACTGCAGGAATTCACGCTTTCGGAGCAGGGGCTCGTGGCGAACATCCTGGCCTTCAACGTCGGGGTGGAGGTGGGGCAGCTGCTCGCGCTGGCGGCCATCCTGATCGCCATGGGTTTCTGGCGGCGCACCGACGCCTTCAGGCGGCAGGCCTACGCCGCCAATGTCACGTTGATGGGCCTGGGTTTCGTCCTGATCGGACACCAGCTGACCGGATATTTCACTTCCTGAACGGAGACAGCAGCCATGACGACAGCCACTGACCCGCACCTCCCCACGCTGCCGCAACTTGCCAAGGCCACGGCCGTGGCCGCCGTTGCCGCGGCGGCCATTCTGGTCACCACCGTGCTGCCCGCCGAGTACGGTATCGATCCGACCGGCATCGGCGGGGCACTGGGTCTGACCGCATTGAGCGCCGCCGGGGCGGGCGCGGACGAGGCCGCCCCGGCCGCCCCGGTCGCACAGGAGCCTGCATCCATCGTGACGCGGAGCGCCCTGCCGTTCCGCAGCGACGAAATGACGCTGACGCTGCCGCCCAGGAAGGGCGCCGAGATCAAGGCCGTCATGCGCAAGGGAGAGCAGTTGATGTTTTCCTGGGAGGTGGAGGGCGGGGCGGTCGTCGTCGACATGCACGGCGAGCCGCCGAATGCCGGCAACGAGTTCACCAGCTATTGGAAGGCGCCGAATCAGGACAGCGCCCACGGCACCTTCGTGGCGCCGTTCGACGGCACGCACGGCTGGTACTGGGGCAATCGCGGTCCCGAGCCCGTCACCGTCAGGCTCAGGGTGAGCGGCTTCTACGCGGATCTGCGCAGGCCGTAACGCACACCGCCACGACGGTGGCGGCGTGTCACCTGCCGGCCGGTCGCGCGTCGTCGGGCTGCGCCATCGCCCGCGTCTGCCACAGCGCATACAGCACCGGCACGACGAACAGCGACAGCAGGGGCGCGGTCAGCATGCCGCCGAGCAGCGGGGCGGCGATGCGCTTCATGACGTCGGAGCCGGCGCCGTCGCTGAACATCACCGGCAGCAGGCCGACGACGATGACGGCGACGGTCATGAGCTTGGGACGGACGCGCAGCAGGGCGCCCTGGACCACGGCGGCGCGCAGGGCGGCCGGGCCGGCGAGGCGGCCGTCGCGCCGGAACTCCTCCAGCGCGTTGTCGAGATACAGCAGCATCACCATGCCGAACTCCGCGGCGACGCCGGCCAGCGCGATGAAGCCCACGGCCACGGCGACCGACAGATTGTAGCCGAGCGCGTAGGTGAGCCAGAGCCCGCCGACCAGCGAGAAGGGCATGCACATGGCCACCAGCAGCACGCTGGGGAGGCGCCGGAAGTACAGGTAGAGCAGCACCAGCACCACCAGCACTGTGATCGCCACGGCCCAGTACAGCCGCGTCCTGGCGTGCATCAGGTTCACGTACTGGCCGGCCCAGCTCATGGCGTAGCCCGGAGGCAGGGTGACCTGCGCCGCCAGCGCCTCCCGTGCGGCCGCGACGTAGCCGCCGAGATCGCGCCCTTCGATGTCGATGTAGACATAGCCGATGAGGCGGCCGTTCTCGCTCTTGATCTCCGCCGGACCGTCGATCACGCTCAGGTTCGCCAGCATGCCCAGCGGCACCTGTTCGCCGCCGGGCGTGGTGATGCGGCTCGCCGCGATCGCCTGCAGCGAGTCGCGCATGCCGCGCGGATAGCGCAGATTGATGGGGAAGCGCTCGCGGCCGGCGAACACCGTACCGATGGTCTCGCCGCCGATGGCGGTCTGCACGAAGCGCTGCACGTCGCGCGCGGTGAGCCCGTAGCGCGCCGCCTGCGCGCGGCGGATCTGCACGTCCAGGTAGCGGCCGGCGGCCACGCGCTCGGCGAACACCGAGCGCGTGCCCGGCACGGTTTTGAGCACGGCCTCCATCTTCTGCGCCAGTGCGGCGATGCCGTCCAGGTCCGGGCCGCTGAGGCGGATGCCGACGGCGCTGCGCACGCCGGTGGAGAGCATGTCGATGCGCGTGCGGATCGGATAGCCCCAGGAGTTGGTCAGGCCCGGCAGCTGCACGGCGCGGTCGAGGCGGCGGATGAAGTCCTCGACGCTGCCGCCCTCGGGCCACTCGCTGCGCGGCTTGAGCAGGATGGTGGTCTCCAGCATCGACAGCGGTGCGGGATCGGTGGCGGTGTCGGCGCGCCCGGCCTTGCCGAAGACGCGCTCGACCTCGGGCATCTGCGCGATCAGCCGGTCGGTGATCTGCAGGATGTTCGCCGCCTCGTCGATGGACAGGCCGGGCAGGGTGGTCGGCATGTACAGCAGATCGCCCTCGTAGAGCGGTGGCATGAATTCGCTGCCCAGGCGGGCGATGGGCCAGAGCGCGGTGGCCGACAGCAGCGCGGCGACGATCAGCGTGAGGCGCGCGTTGTCCAGCGACAGCAGCAGCGCGGGACGGTAGAGGCGCTGCAGGAGGCGGTTCAGCGGATTGCGGTCCTCGCGCACGATGCGGCCGCGGATGAACCAGCCCATCAGCACCGGTGCCAGCGTGACCGCGAGTCCCGCGCTGGCGGCCATGGCGTAGGTCTTGGTGTAGGCGAGCGGCGCGAACAGCCGGCCCTCCTGGCCGGTCAGGGTGAACACCGGCAGGAAGGACACGGTGATGATGAGCAGCGACACGAACAGCGCCGGCCCGACCTCGACCGCGCTGGCGCGGGTGACCGCCCAGTAGTCGGGATCGGGGCCGGCGCGCTCCAGATGCTTGTGCATGTTCTCGATCATGACGATGGCGGCGTCCACCATCGCGCCGATGGCGATGGCGATGCCGCCGAGCGACATTATGTTCGCCGACACGCCCTGCTGGTGCATGACGATGAAGGCCGTCAGGATGCCGATCGGCAGGGTGACGACGGCAACCAGCGACGAGCGCAGGTGGAACAGGAACAGCAGGCACACCAGCGCGACGGCGACGGATTCCTCGACCAGCTTGGCGCGCAGATTGTCCACCGCGCGCGTGATGAGTCCGGAACGGTCGTAGGTGACGACGATCTCGACGCCCGGCGGCAGGCCGCCCTCGAGGTCCGCCAGGCGCGCCTTCACCCGTGCGATGGTCTCCAGGGCGTTGTGTCCGTGGCGCATGACGACGATACCGCCCGTGACCTCGCCCTCGCCGTCGAGATCCGCCACGCCGCGGCGCGGCGCCGGCCCGGTGCCGACTTCGGCGACGTCGCGCAGGCGCAGCGGCAGGCCGCGCGCATCCAGGCCGAGCGGGATGTCGCGGAAATCGTCCAGCGTGCGCAGGTAGCCGTCGGTGGTGATCATGTATTCGGCGTGGCCCATCTCGAGCACGGAACCGCCGCCGGCGACGTTGCTGTCGCGCACCGCCCGGCTCACGCGTTCGAGATCGATGCGGTAGCGCGCCAGGCGGTCGGGATCGACCTCGACCTGGAACTGCCGCACCTGCCCGCCGACGCTCGCGACCTCGGCGACGCCCGGCAGGCTCTGCAGCTCGTACTTCAGAAAGAAATCCTGCAGCGCGCGCAGCTCGCCGGCATCGTAGCGGTTGCCGCGGTCCACCAGGGCGTATTCGAAGATCCAGCCGACGCCCGAGGCGTCCGGTCCGAGCGCGGGCGCGACGCCGGGCGGCAGGCGCGCGCCGAGCTGGGAGATCTGCTCGGTCACGCGGTTGCGGGCCCAGTAGGGATCGGTGCCGTCAGCGAAGATGACGTACACATAGGACTCGCCGAACATGGAAAAGCCGCGCACGGCGGTCGAGCCGGGCACGGCCAGCAGGGCGCTGGCGAGCGGATAGGTGACCTGGTCCTCGACCAGGCGCGGCGCCTGCCCCGGGTAGTCGGTCTTGACGATGACCTGGGTGTCGGACAGGTCGGGGATGGCGTCCAGCGTCATCTGCCGGGCCGACTGCACGCCCCACACCGCCAGGACCACGGCCCCCAGCACCACCAGCAGGCGGTTCGCCAGCGACCACTCGATGACGCGCCGCAGCATGCCTACGGTCCGCTCCGCAGGCGCTGGATGCTGTCGTTCAGGGAGGCGGCGGCGTCCAGCAGGAACTGGCCGTTCACCGCGACCTCGGCCCCCGTCTCCAGTCCGCCGGTGATCTCGACGAACTCATCGGTCTCCAGCCCGGTCTGCACCGGTACGGGGAGGAAATGCCCTCCACCGCGGCTCAGCATGACGCGCGCGCCGCTGCCGGTGCGGATGATCGCCGAGCGCGGCACGGCCACGGCGGTACGCGGCGTGCCGTTGACGACGACGTCGACGAAGGTGCCGGGCGCCAGCCGCCCCTTGGGATCGCGCACGGCCAGGCGCGCCTTGCGGGTGCGGGCCAGGCCCTCGGCCGTCGGGCTGGCGAACTGCAGGGTGCCGCGCACGCGCGTGCGCGCGGCGTTCTGGGCGCGCAGCTCCACCGTGTCGCCTTCCCGCACCCAGGCGAGCTGGTCCGGATAGAGCTCGAAGTCGATCCACAGCGCCGCGGCGTCGGCCAGCGACAGCAGTGTCTGCGCCGGCGTCACGTAGTCGCCTTCGCGCACGTCGAGCCGCGCGACGAAGCCCGCGCGCGGCGCACGCACCGTGACGATGTCCACCGTGCGGCGTTTGTCGTCGAGTGCGTCGAGGATATCGCGGTCGACGTCCGCGTAGGCGAACTGTTCGCGCAGCCGGATGCGTTCGCGCGCCAGGCTGGCGGCCACCTGGGCGTTCTGGCCGACCAGGTTGGTCATGCTGGCGAGCAGCTGGTCGCGGCGCGCCAGCAGCTCGATGTATTCGCGCTGGCGCTGCACCAGGGCCGGCGAATAGATCGCATACAGAGGCTCGCCGGCCCGCACCGCCTGACCGACGGTGCTCACGTGCAGGCGCTTCACCCAGCCGTCGATCTTCGGCGTGATGTTCAGGACGGCGGACTGGTCGAGGACGATCTCGCCGTAGGTGCGGACCTCGCGGCTCAGTTCGCGTTCTTCGGCCGTCGCCAGCCGCACGCCCATGCGCTGGCGGGTGGCGGTGTCGACGGTCACGCCGGCCGCGGCATGCGCATGATCGTGGCCGGTCTCCACCAGATCCATGCCGCAGATGGGGCAGTCGCCGGGGTGGTCCTGGACGATCTGCGGATGCATCGGGCACACCCAGGCCTCCGTGGCATCCGTCGCGGTCCCGATGGCCGGCAGCGCATCGTCCGCCGGTGCGGCGTCGCCGGACGCGGGTGCGTGCGGGCCGGGTCCGGGGCCGGCGTAATGGGCGTAGGCGCCCAGCAGCACGGCCAGGAGGGCGATGGATAGCGGGAGAGTGCGTCGCATGGGGATTCCGGACGGCATCGGAGGTGCTCAGGACACGCGGCGCCGCCGTCCCCGCCGGGTGACCGGCGGGTGCGTGTGGAGCACGGACGGCCGCTGAGTGCTTTCGGTCTAGTGAGGATCGGAGGGGTCGCGGACCAGCCTCATCTCGCATTTCGGGCAGCGGCCCGGTTCGTGGCTCTCGACTTCGGGGTGCATCGGGCAGTACCAGATCTTCCCATCGTCGGCCTCGAGGTCGTCGACGATCTGGCCGATGGCGGCCGTCTGCCGTGCCGCCACACGGCTCGCGTCCTCGGCCGCCCCCGCGGGCGCGGTGCCCAGGGCGCAGGCGGCGACGGCGAACGCGGCGACGAGGGCGCGCAAGGCGTGCGAAGTGAAGCAGTGCATGCGGGGTCTCCCGTGTTCAGTGTCGTCGGTGGATGGCGTACATGCCGGAGCGGGATCGGCGGGGCGGCCGCGGTCCGGCCGCCCCGCGACCGGTCAGCGCACCAGGATCTGCTCGCCGTGGCCCATTTCGGGATCGGCGTCGTTGGTGAACATCAGCACAGCGACGGCACCGGTCAGCGCCCCCTTCAACGAATGGGTGACGATGGCGTTGGCGCCTTCCACCGGCGAGATCAGATCGAAGGTGGCGGCGTCGCCGGGGCCGACGACGAAGCTCTGCATGCCCACCGTGACGTTCTTGGGGTTGCCGCTGGCGTAGACGCGGTCCCAGATGCCGGCGATGGGATGGAACGACGAGAACTCGTTGGGGCCGGCGTTGACGAAGTAGATGCGCACGCGCTCGCCCGGCTTGGCCTGCAGCCAGCGGGTGGCGGCCGGATCGTGCACGGGGTCGTACTTGAAGATGCCGCCGTTGAATACGACGTTGCTCCATTCGTTGCGCATCATCGCTTCCTTGGCGTCCGGATTCGGGTACAGCTCGGACTGGATGAGCACGTACTCGCGGTCCGCCTTGGGCATGGCGTCGGGATCCTTGGGATCGACGATGATGGCGCCGAACATGCCGCGTGCGATGTGCTGAATCATCGGATCGGAGCCGCAGTGATAGAAGAACACGCCGGGATAGTCCGCCGTGTACGTGAAGGTCTTGGTCTCACCCGGCTTGATGGAGCCGAAGTCCTGCACCACATCGACGCGCGCGGCGTGGAAGTCCATGGAATGGGAGTTCTTGTTCTCCTTGTCGTTGACCAGGGTGAACTCCACGGTATCGCCCTCGGTGACCCGCACGACCGGGCCGGGCACCTTGCCGTCGAAGGTCCAGGTCTTGTACATCGTGCCCTTGTTGTCGATGGGCAGATCGACCTCGGTGGCATGGATGGTGACCTTGACGACCTCGGCAAGGACCGGCCCGGACAGGGCCGCCAGGGCCGCGGCCAGTGCGATGGCGCTGAAAGCGTGGTTGTGTGTCGGCATGTTCGTTCCTCGTTATTGGTTGGTACCGCAGTTGCAGACATGGCGCAGATACGCCACCATCTCCTTTATCTCTTCCGGCGACAGCACGTTCCCCCAGGCCGGCATCAGCACCGACTTGTTCACCGCCAGGCCGCCGTCCTGGATGGCATGCAGCAGTTCGTCGTCGGGAATGTCCGCCATACCCTTGGCGTCGCTGTGGTCGCGCGGCTGCACCGACATGGTCTTGCTGTTGATGCCCTTGCCGTCGCGCTCGATGCCGTGGCATTGCACGCAATAGGTGTCGTAGTTGCGCTCGGCGCGCGCGTACTGGTCGGCGGCGGCGCCGGCCGGCGCCGCAGCCAGCATCAGACAGGCCGCGGACACGGCGGCAAGAACGTGCATCGAAACCGATCGTATGGGATTCATGGCGTGGCCCCCTTGCCGTTGAGTTGGACGATGTAGCCCGTGAGCCGCTGCAGGTCCGGCTCGGACAGATTCAGCGTGGGCATCCAGATCCCGGGGTCGAAGGCCTGGGGATCCTTGATGTAGGCGTAGATGTAGTCCGGCTGCAGGCGCTCCGCCGCCGTGTGCAGTTCCGCGCCGCTCGCGCCACCCGTGCCGGGCACGGCGCTGTGGCACGCGCCGCAGCCGCGCAGCTTGTTGAAGAACATGGCGCCCATGCTCGGGCTGACCTTGCCGCCCTTGAAGGCGCCGGCCTGCACCAGTCCGTCCGGCGCCTTCAGCGTCATGAGGTACTCGGCGGCGGCCTTGGCGTCGGCGGCTGGCAGCTTCATATGCGGCTGCAGCGTCGCCTCGTCCACCGTGTCCTCGGCGTCGGTCGCCTTGACGTGCCTGGTGTAGAGTTCGCCCGCCGGGCGTATCCGCACGGGATTCTGCAGCCAGGATTCCAGCCACGCCTGATTGAACTTGCTGCCGGCGTAGTACAGATCCGGCCCCTTGCGTTCCCAGAGGTGGGCGATGCCGGACTTCTCCGGCTTCGCCACCGCATGGCAGGCGATGCATTGGGATTCGATGATGGCTTTCCCATTCTGGGCCTGGACCGGCGCCGAGGCCGCAAGTCCCACCACCGTGGCGATGACGGTTGCTCGTTTCATGTGCGACTCCTGCTGTTACTGGATGGCCTGTCCCTTGAAGACCGCCGCGTCATGCATGCCGTGCGGCTTCTTCAGGGATTCTTCGTAGTAGAAATCGGGCGCGAACTGCTTGTTCTTCCAGGCGTAGAAATCATCCTTGGCATCGAGGTCGGTGTACTCGATCACCGTCATCATGCCGCCCATGGGCTTGTCGCCGTTCATGGTGTGCGAATCGA
Source organism: Gammaproteobacteria bacterium (assembly GCA_032907525.1). Taxonomy (GTDB): domain Bacteria; phylum Pseudomonadota; class Gammaproteobacteria; order Thiohalobacterales; family Thiohalobacteraceae; genus JAHJQQ01. The sequence continues at coordinate 13,517 of JAJJPM010000175.1, read as the reverse complement.
CATGGTCGTGGACCATCCAGCGGCCGGGGTTGTCGGCTTTGAGGATGAGGTCGTAGCGCTCGCCCGGATGGACGACGATGGTGTCGGCCTCGTAGGGTGCGGGCAGCGGACGGCCGTCCTTGAAGGCGACCTGGAAGAGATGTCCGTGGATGTGGATGGCATGGGCGAATTCGCCGGCGCCGATCAGCCGCAGCCGGACCACGTCGCCGCGGGTGACGCGGATCGGCTGGGAATCCGGATAGGCCTTGCCGTTGATGGTGAAGAAGTCGTACACGTCGCCGGGCACGCCGCCGTAACCGGGTTTGAAGGCCCAGGCCGATGCCCAGTCGGACAGCATCAGGATGAAGTCCTTGGTGACTTCCTTCTCGATCGGCGTCGGCTCCTTGGGATCGATGATGAACGGGCCCCACATGCCGCGCATGGCCACATGCTCGTTGACGTTCACGTGGCAGTGGTACCACATGGTGCCGGACGGCTCGGCGATGAATTTGTAGGTGAAAGTGTCGCCCGGCTTGATGGCGGGCTGGGTGACGTCGGGCACGCCGTCCATCTGCCAGGTGCCGCGCTGCAGCAGGCCATGCCAATGGATGGTGTGCGGCAGCGTGGTGAGGTTGTTGACGTTGACGGTGACCTCGTCGCCTTCCTTCACGTGGATCAGGGGACCGGGGACCTGCCCGTTGAAGGCGAAGGTGTGGAAGTCCTGCTTGCCCACCAGCGTGATCCTGGTGTCCTCGATGTTCATCTCGAACGTGTGCGCCTCCGCCCAGCCCAGCGTCGGAGCGGCGCACGTCAGGGCGAGGGACGTCAGCACGGCAGAGCGGCAGTTGCGGATTCTTGTTGCGGGTGTCGCGTTCACTTCCGGCCTCCGGTCGGTCCAGTCTTAAAGATGCGGATAACATACATCTTCAAAACTGTCTGTCAAGAGGCCATGAACGCGGCAGCGGCTAAACTGTCTCTGGAGGACGGACTGCGGCGATCATAAATACACCGCTTGTATAATGGGATTCGAACCGGCAGCATGGGCTGCAATCGCGGTGCGGCCGCCGGCCCGGCAGCGGGTGGAGAGGACAATGCAACTGACGAGATTCACCGATTATTCGCTACGCACGCTGATGTATCTGGGCCTGAACCACGAACGGCTGGTGACCATTGCAGAGATCGCCGAGATGTACCGCGTCTCCGAGAATCACCTCATGAAGATCGTGCACCGCCTCGGCCAGCACGGCTACATCGAGACGATTCGCGGCAAGGGCGGCGGCATGCGGCTCGCGCGGCCGGCGGACAGGATCCGCATCGGCGAACTGGTGCGCGATACCGAGGAGAACATGGATCTCGCCGAGTGCTTCAACCCGCGCAATCGCGACTGCCCGATGCTGCCCGAATGCGCCCTGCAGGCGGCGCTCTTCACGGCGCGCGAAAGCTTTCTGGAGAGGCTGAACGGCTATACCGTCGCGGATCTCATCGCCAACAAGCAGTCGGCGGGCGAGGTGGTGGTCAGGTTTCCGGCCAGCCGTAAGAAGGCCGCCGCCAAGCGCAGCTGAGAACGGACCGGGGTGCGGCTGGTGTAAACTGCCGTCCGCTGCGGGGACGAGTCGGGCGCGGCGGTGCGGACCGACACACTGACAGTCGAACGAGGTGAAGAATGCGCGGCTTCGTGCCACCCGATCCCGAGACCGGCGTCTCGGACGTGCGCTTCGCGGTGATCTACACACCACGGCTGAACCGCAAGCGTTTTCCGGCGGGGAACGTCGAGATCATGGATTCGGAAGATGCGGCGCGCGCCGCCGCCGATCCTGCGGCCAACCGCCATCCGGCGCTGGTGATCGGCCCCTCCAAATCCTCGGAGGGACAGTTCATCTTCTATCTGCAGCGCTGGCTGTAGGTCTCAGTCGCCCGAGACCTTGCGGGCCACGGTCCGCTCGCGCGCGAAGTCGATCATGCGCTGGGTGGAGCGCAGCGCCCTTACGCGGATGGCCTCGTCGACGTGGATCTCGTTGCGACCCGTCTCCAGCACTTCGGCGAGATTGCGCAGATTGTTCATGGCCATCCACGGACAGTGCGCGCAGGACACGCAGGTCGCACCCACTCCGACGGTGGGGGCCTCAAGGAATTTCTTGCCCGGCGCCGCCTGGCGCATCTTGTAGAGAATGCCGCTGTCGGTCGCCACGATGAAGCTGTCGTTGGGGAGATCGTGCGCGGCCTTGATGAGTTGCGTGGTCGAGCCCACCACATCGGCGAGCGCGATGACGCCCTCGGGTGATTCCGGATGCACCAGCACCGCCGCCCCGGGGTGCTGCTTCATCAGCGCCTGCAGCGCCGCGGCCTTGAACGCCTCGTGCACCACGCAGGCGCCCTTCCACAGCAGCATGTCGGCGCCCGACACCTGCTGCACGTAATGGCCGAGATGGCGGTCCGGCGCCCAGATCAGCTTCTCGCCGCGCGCGGCCAGGTATTTGGCGACGTCCACGGCGATGCTCGAGGTCACCACCCAGTCGGCGCGTGCCTTCACGGCGGCGCTGGTGTTGGCGTAGACGACCACGGTACGGTCGGGATGGGCATCGCAGAAGGGCACGAAGTCCTCGGCCGGACAGCTCAGGTCCAGCGAACATTCCGCCTCCAGCGTCGGCATGAGCACGCGCTTTTCGGGGTTGAGGATCTTGGCCGTCTCCCCCATGAAGCGGACACCCGCGACGACCAGCGTCGAGGCGGGGTGCTCGTTGCCGAAGCGCGCCATGTCGAGCGAATCGGAGACGTAGCCGCCGGTCTCCTCGGCGATGCGCTGCAGGTCCTCGTCGGTGTAGTAGTGCGCGACCAGTACCGCGTCCTGCTCCTTGAGCAGCCGTTTGATGCGTGCGATCAGTTCCTCGCGTTCGCCCGGGGCATACTCGGGCGCCGGCGTGCTGCCCGGCAGGGGGAACACCTGGGGGCGCGGCTCCGGAACGCGCGGATCGTCAGTCAATGCCGTCATCGGACTCTCCTGATCCGGGTTGGATCAGAGCATTTTACTGCGGATCAGGCCGCGGAGCATCCGTCCCGGGTGCGGGGAAAATCGGTCCCGGTGAGGTTTGTCAACGAGTCCGGGCTAGACGCGGATATAGGTCCAGCCCTGCTGCAGGCGGCGGATGATATGCCCGACCGCCGTGGCGTCCTGCCGTGTGTGCTCGATCAGTACGGGGGTGACGCCTTTTTCCTTCAGTCGCTGCAAGGTATTGGCACAGACGACGAACTGCAGATTGTCGTATTCGCGCAGCATGCGCGCGACACGCTCTGCATAGGGAGAGATGTCCGCCCGCAACATGTCCACGCCGCCGGCGTTGGCGAGCACGTCCACGGCGATGCCCTGGTCCCGATAGGCACGCAGCAGGTGTTCGGCACCGTCCAGAATCTCGTCGAAGCGTTCGGGATCGGCACGGTCGATGTGCAGCAGCACTTTCTGATGACCGGCCTCGATGTCGCGCAGGACGACGCTCTGCAGCGGCTCGGGCGAGGTGGCGGTGAGCCAGCCGAGCAGGAAGCCGGACGCCAGGAGCAGCAGCGAGGCCGCCAGGCCGAATATCCGGATCCAGCGGCCGCCGGAGGTGCGCGGCAGGGGATGCTGCGGTGCGCGGGCATCCTCGAAGGCCAGGTTCACCCAGGCCTTGGTGCGCTGCAGGGCGCAGATCCGTTCGGCCAGGGCGGGATCGGACTCCATCGCCGCCAGCAGCCGCTCGCGGTCACGTCCGTGCAGCTGTCCGTCGATGAAAGCGTGCAGCTGAGTGTCGGAAAATTCGTCGCGCATGCTCACTGTACTCTCCGCAATCGACCGGCTCCGGCGCCGGCGTCCGGCCGCAGGCTGCGCAGGGCGGTCTGCAGAAAACCGCGGGCGCGGCTCAGCCGGCTCATGACCGTGCCGATCGGTATTTCGAGTATGTCGGCCACTTCCTGATAGGCGAAGCCCTCGAGATCGACGAGAGTCAGCACCTCGCGCTGGCCGACCGGCAGACGCGCGATGGCCGTGCGCACGTGGGCGACGATCTCCTGCTGGCCGCTCAGCTGTTCCGGATCGGAGTCGGCGGCCAGCTGTTCCTCGTCCAGCTCGCAGTCGGGGCGCCGGCGGCGCAGGTAGTGGCGCCAGCAGTTGTTCATGATCGAATACATCCATGCATAGAGCCGTTCCGGCTCGCGCAGCTGATGCGCCTTGGCCAGCGCCGCCTCCAGCGTTTCCTGCACCAGATCGTCCGCGACCATGGCATCGCCGCTCCAGGCCAGCGCCACCCTGTAGAGGCGGTCGCGGGCGGAGGCGATGCGCTGGCGGATGGCGCGGGCATCACAGAGGCGGTCGATGAGGCTCATTGTGACTGATAGATGCCCCGTGCGTGATCTTTATTCCAACTTTTTTCCTGCCCGTGATTCCGCGAATTTTCCCGGAATAAAACTCACTTCCGCCCGCTCTAGGGAGCCGACTGCGGAAACATCGGAGGAGGAGAGATCATGCGCAGACTCATCGGAATGATGCTGGCGGCATTGCTGGCCCTGGCCGGACCGGCGGCTGCCGCCGAGAAGCAGAAGGCCGTCTATCACATCAACGGCGGCGACGCCAGGCAGCAGATGGCCGCGTTGACCAACATCCAGAACCACATCGCCGCCGCCGGCGCCGCGAATCTGGACATCAAGGTCGTGCTGCACGGCGATGGCCTGTCGCTGCTGCTGTTCCCGGAGGAACTGGCGACCACGAAGATGAAGAGCGCCAACGCCAGCGAGGCGATGCAGGTGAAGGTCGCCGGGCTGAAGGAGCAGGGCGTGCAGTTCCAGGTATGCAACAACACCATCAAGGGCCGCAACGTGCCGCTGGATGCGCTGTACGACGTCCGCGACGGCGACATCGTACCTTCCGGGGTCGCGCAGCTCGCCATTCTCCAGGGCCAGGGTTACGCCTACATCAAGCCCTGACCGTTCAGACGCCATAGAGGAGCACACAAGATGCCGTATCTGTCCAGACGCACGCGGACGCCGGGAATGCTGTGGGGATTGCTGGCGACGCTGCTGCTCGCGCTGGCGGGCCAGGCCGCGGCCGCCGAGAGCGACAAGCCGTTCGCGGAGCACAAGATCGTCCTGCAGATCAGCGACGACGATCCGGCCAAGCAGACACTGGTGCTGAACGTCGCCAACAACCTCGTCAACCACTACGGTGCCGATAAGGTCGATATCGAGATCGTCGCCTTCGGTCCGGGTCTGCGGCTGCTGTTCGCGGAGAACGTCAACAAGGATCGCATCGGCGCGCTGGTGGAAGCCTCCGGAGTGAGATTTTCCGCCTGCGAGAACACCGTCGCGGCCATGACCCGGGCGCTGGGGGAGGCGCCCGCGCTGAATCCGCAGGCCATCCGGGTCAAGGCCGGCATCGTGCGGATTCTGGATCTGACCGGGCAGGGCTACACGCTCGTCAAGCCCTGAAGCGGGCTCGCGCCGGAGCTCGAACATCCGAACAGAAAAGACCGAGAACCATCACCGAGGAATCATTCATGACGAAGCACAATAGAACGATCGCGGGCGTCGCGCTCGCCATGCTGGGGATAACGTCGGCGCAGGGCGCCAACTGGCTGGCTCTGCAGGGGAACGAGCCGGCCGGCGCCGCCGAGCGCGCGAACGTCTGGGGGTTCATACAGCCGGAGTACCAGTACACCGAGGGCACGGAACTGAAGGCCGGCCCGTTCGCGGGCAAGCCGGCCGCCTTCAACATGATCGCGCCGGATCAGGACAGCAATTCCACGTTCAACATCCGCCGTGCGCGCCTGGGCGTGCGCGGCACGGGCTTCCCGCTGGACAGCAAGGTCAACTATTTCCTGCTGCTCGAGGCCGGCAACAACGGCATCACCAGCAACGGCAGCGGCAGCGTCAAGGTCACGGACGCCAGCGTCACCCTCAACCACCTCAAGGGTGCGCGCATCCGCGTCGGCCAGTTCAAGTACCCCGGCTCCGAAGAGGGCCTGATGGCCATCCATGTGTTCGACTACATCAACTTCACCAGCGTGACCGATCAGCTGATGCTGGAGCGCTTCTTCGACAGCGACGGTTCGGTCACCTCCGTGGGCGCGAACCGGCCGAACGGTTCGGTCGGTGCCTTCCGCGACGTCGGTGTCCAGGTCTACGACTGGTTCAACACCGGCAACTGGGAGCACAGCTACGCCGCCATGGTCGGCAACGGCAACGGCATCGCGCGCGGCGACAACAACAGCGACAAGGACATCCACCTGTACTGGTCCTCGGAGCGCGTGTTCGGCGGCCAGGGTCCGAGGCGTGAGGGCTGGAAGCTCTACGCCTGGCATCAGCAGGGCAAGCGCACGCTGGCGACGGGCGCCGCGCAGACCGTGACCGACTTCGACCGCAAGCGCTGGGGCGTCGGCACCACGCTGCGCAAGGGCAAATACCGCGGATCGGCCGAATACATCGCGGCCGACGGCATGATCTTCAACGGCACCGACGCCGGCGCCGTGGCCGGCACGCTGAACAACGCCGGCACGGCGGTGGCGTCATTCAATATGCTGCCGGAGGACGAGGCCGACGGCTGGTACGTGGACTTCGGCTACAAAGTGCTGCCGAAGCTGGAGCTCGACGTGCGCTACGACCGGCTCAACCGCGCGACCAAAACCGCGGCCGACGAGCGCCGCTTCAGCACCCTGACGCTGGGCGCGCAGTATTTCTTCAACAACAAGACCCGCGCCATCCTCAACTACGAAGTCCGCGAGGCCGAGGCGCCGGGACTGCCGGGCACGGCCGTGCCGAACCGGATCCTCGACGGTATGGACGACCGCATCTCGCTGCAGCTGCTGGCGATCTTCTAGCCGCGGGCGGCGCCGACGGTGTCGATGGCCGCGAAATCCACGAACCGCGTGAACATGGCCGACGGCGGAAACCGTCTCTCGCCCATCGCGTGTCTCGCGTGTCTCGCGGGTTTCGCGGCCATCGGCGGTCTGACCGGAAGCTATCTCCGCGCCTCCGTCTTTATCGCATCCCACGCGCCCAGGGCCGCCCGGCGCGAGGCGGCGAGGTCCACGATGGGGTGGGGGTAGTCGCGCCCGGGTTCGATGCCGGCTTCAGCGAGTACGTCCGCCGGCGCGTCGAACGGCCGGTGGATCCAGGCGTCGGGCAGCGCGCGCAGTTCCGGCACCCATCGCCGGACGTACTCGCCGCGCGGGTCGAAGCGCTCGCCCTGCAGCACGGGATTGAAGATGCGGAAGTACGGCGCGGCGTCGGCGCCGCAGCCGGCCACCCATTGCCAGCCGAGGGTGTTGTCGGCGAGGTCGGCGTCGACGAGCGTGTCCCAGAACCAGCGCGCGCCCTCCAGCCAGGGGATGCGCAGGTTCTTGGTCAGCAGCGAGGCGGCCAGCATGCGCACGCGGTTGTGCATCCAGCCGGTGTGCCAGAGTTCGCGCATGCCGGCGTCGACGATGGGGATGCCGGTGCGGCCGCGCTGCCAGGCGTGCAGCGCCTCCCGGTAGTGCGTCGACCAGGGGTAATGCAGGAAGCGCCGGTCGAGCGGAGTCTCGGCCGTTTCCGGAAAGTGGAACAGCAGGTGCCGGGCGAATTCGCGCCAGGCGAGCTGGCGCAGCCAGCTTTCCGCAGCGGCCGCATGGCCCGCGCCGCGGTGCTCCGCCGCCCAGGCGCGCACGGCGTACCACGCCTGGCGCGGACCGAGTTCGCCGAAGTGCAGGTGCGGCGACAGGCGCGAGGTGCCGGCGCGGTCGGGCAGGTCGCGCTGCCGCGGATAGTCGGCCAGGGGGCCGTCCAGCAGGGCGCGCAGGCGCCGGTGGGCACCGGCCTCGCCCGGTTCCCAGGCGGCATGCAGGCCCGCGTCCCACGGCCGGTCCGGCAGCAGTCCGAGCGCATCGATACCGACGCCGTCGCCCGTGGCGATGCCGGTCAGCGCGGCCGGCGCGGCCAGCGGCAGCGGTTCCCCGAGGCGCTGCTGCAGCGCCTTCCAGAACGGGGTGAACACGCGATAGGGACCGCCGTCGGCCTTGAGCAGCTGCCGGGGTTCGATGAGCAGGTCGGCGTCGAAGCCGCGCGCCGCGATGCCGGCTTCGCCGAGCGCCTTGAGCACCGCGCGGTCGCACGCCACTTCGTCGGGCTCGCAGCGGCGGTTCCACAGTACCGCGTCGATGTGATGGCGGCGGCTCAGCTCGATGAGCGTGCGCGCCGGCTCGCCGCGGCGGACGACCAGTTCCGCGCCCAGCCCGGCCAGCCGCTCTTGCAGCGCCTGCAGGCTGTGGTGCAGCCACCAGCGGCTGGCCGCCCCGGGCGGCCAGGCGGCGGTCGGGTGGTCGATGTACAGCGGCAGGACGGCGTCGCCGCGGGCGGCGGCCTCGGCCAGCGCGGGATGGTCGGCGAGGCGCAGATCGCGGCGGAACCAGACGATGACCCCGGCCATGGCGGCTCCGCGCGCTACAGCGTCGCGAGGCTCTCTGCGGCGACTTCGCGCACCACGGCGTCCGGGTCCTGCAGCAGCGCCTCGATGTGCGGGCGTGCCCCCGGGTCGTGGCCGAGCGCCAGGGCGTGGCAGGCGTCGGCGCGCACGCGCGCGTCCGCGTGCCGCGTCAGTTCGGCGAGCCGTTCCGTCATGGCGCGCAGCGCCGCGCTGCCCTCGAGATGCTCGATGGCGGCGGCGGCGCCCAGGCGCACCTGCAGTGCCGCCTCCGGGTCGCCGAGCAGCGCGACCAGCACGGCGGCGTGCTGTGGATCGCGCTCCACCATCGCGGCCACGTCCGCCAGCCGGCCTTCGTCGAACAGCTCGCTGAAATAGTCCGCCATGCCCTGCGGCGAGGCGCTGCGCTCGACCCAGCGGGCCAGTTCGGCCGGCGAACGCAGGCCGGTCAGCTCGAACGGCCCCAGCCGCAGCCAGGGCACGCCGCGCACGCCGTGGGCCTGGGCGACGTCGGGGCGCACTGTGATGTTGACGACCTCCAGACGGCCGAGCCGGCCCTGTTTTATGAGTTCGCTCAGGCCGGCCAGCACCGTCGGGCAGTGCGGGCAGCCGTTGGCGATCAGCAGCAGGGCGTCGGGGGCGCCAGGGATATCGGAGGGGGCGGACGGCATGGGCGGGCTCGCGGTCGGGGGCGGACCGTCATTATGGCGGCCCCGTCCTGTGACGTCATCTCCGCCGCCGCGCCGGCGAGCGGAGTAAAATACGCCATCGACGACGGGGACAGGAACGCCATGGCCAGACAGCTCAACGAACCGCTCAAGGGACGCGGCGCCACCGGCAATCCCGACAACCGCTTCGACGCCCACACCGTCGAGGCGGTCGACGACGGCTGGGGCAGCCTCGACGCACCGGCCGAGCCGCTGCGCACGGAGGTGCAGGCCGACAGCGCGCGCTCGGTGATCACCAGCAACCAGTCGCCCGACGTTCCCTTCGACCGGTCCATCAATCCCTACCGCGGCTGCGAGCACGGCTGCGTGTATTGCTTCGCCCGGCCGACGCACGCCTATCTCGGTCTGTCGCCCGGTCTGGATTTCGAGAGCCGCCTGTTCTACAAGCGCGATGCCGCGGCGCGGCTGCGCGAGGAGCTGGCGCGCCCCGGCTACCGGCCGGCGCCGGTCGCGCTGGGCATCAACACCGACGCCTATCAGCCGCTGGAGCGGCGCCTGCGGGTGACCCGCGATATTCTGGAGGTACTGGCCGAGTGCGGCCACCCGCTGACGCTGGTCACCAAGTCGGCACTGATCGAGCGCGATCTGGACATCCTCGCCGATCTGGCCGCACGCGATCTGGTGCAGGTGATGGTGTCGGTAACCACCCTGGAGCGCGAACTCGCCCGGCGCATGGAGCCGCGCGCCGCGGCCCCGCAGCGCCGCCTGCAGGTCATCGAACGCCTGTGCGCGGCGGGCGTGCCGACCGGCGTGCTGGTCGCGCCGCTGATCCCGGTGCTGACCGATGCGGAGCTGGAAACCATCCTGCAGGCGGCGCGCGATGCCGGCGCGCTGGCGGCCGGCTATGTGCTGCTGCGACTGCCGCACGAGGTGCACGCCCTGTTCGAGGACTGGCTCGCCGCGCACTATCCGCTCGCCGCCGCGCATGTGATGAACCGTCTGCGCGACTGCCGCGGCGGCCGCGCCTACGATGCCCGCTTCGGTACCCGCATGCGCGGTGAGGGCGTCTATGCCGACCTCATCGCCCAGCGCTTCCGCAAAGCCTGCCGCCGCCTCGGCTTCGGCGAGATGCCCGAGCTCGACTGCGGGCGATTCCGGCCGCCGGCCGCACACCGCGATCAGCTGCCGCTGTTCTGAGACGGCCTCCACGCCCGTTGCGGCGCCGTGCTACAGTCGTATTCCGAATGCAGACCTGGGCCTTCCGGCCGTGATCAGCGGGAACCCGACCATGACCAGACTCGAACTGAGCGTGCCGCCGGTGTCTCAGGCGCCGCTCGGTGATCTCTTCAAGCCGCAGGCCGTGCGCCGCTGGCTGGACGATCTGCCCAAGGTCAGCGAGGCGCAGACCTTCGACGCCGTCTTCGCGAAGCTCCAGGAGGTCAACCGGGTCGCACTGCCGCCGGCGCAGCGGTTCCAGCTCGCCGAATGCTTCATCGCCGACGTCGAATACCTGGCCGACCATCTCTGTCGGCGCTGCGAGCAGCAGGAATTCCCGGCCGCGGAAAACGAACGGCGGCTGAGCGCCCGCGTGCAGGACCTGCTCGCGGAGATGGCGTTCGGCTACAAGCACGTGCTGCTGGGACTGGCCGGTCAGCGGGTCGAGGGCGAGGCCCTGGTGATGACGCGCGATGCCCTGCTGCGGCTCATGCGTCTGCTGGCGCTGCGGGTGCTGCAGGCCTACGTCGTGTATGCGCCCCCGCCGCCGGAACTGTGGGGCGAACTGCACCGGCTGTACCGCTACGCCGAGCGCATCGACGTCGCGCGCACGCGCGTCGAGCATCTGGCCGACCAGTCCGTCGGCGACATCTACAAACGGGCGCTGCTGCTGGCCCTGGCCAATCCCTTCCATCTCATGCAGGGCGAGGCGCGTTCCACCTTCGACAGGCTGGCCAAGTGGGCGCTGGCCTGCGGCATCCGCCATCCGGCGGAGTTCGCCGATCCGCCCGAACGGCTCTACGCGAAGCGCTGGTTGGTCGATCTCGACGGCGATGCGCCGCCTTCCTTCGGCCTGCTCGAAGGGCAGGCGCCGCCGCGCGATGCGCGCCTGCTGGACCTGCAGCCGGTGGCCCGGATCGTCGAGGACCGCATCCGGCAGATGACGCTGAAGGGCCAGCTGCCGATGCGCGAGCGCATGGAGCGCGATCTGCTGCGGCGGCTGCGCAACGCCTGGAGCGGCCGGCCGGCGCGCGCGGCCGAACGGCAGCTGCGGACCGGCGGGGTGGAGGTCGTCAGCGGCCTGCGCGCCTGCCATCACTCGCTGTCGGGCGAGGCGGAGTTCCAGCCCGAGCAGGCGGAGATCGCGCTGCATGGCGACGATTTCCGGCGCGCGCCGACGCTGAGTCTGGTGCCGCTGGAGGTGGAGAGCTGGCGCCAGCAGGAAACGCGCGACAAGCTGGAGCAGGGACTGATCAAGCCGCGCGGCTATGGCTTCGATGTCGAGAGCAAGGAGGACGACATCTGGGAGCGCTCGCGGCGCGTCGGCACAGTGCGGCCGACGCGGCTTGAGGAGCGTCTGGACGCGCGGCTGCTGAACCGCCGCGGCGTCCTTCGGCAGCGGGACGTCAGCGCGACCGGCCTCGGCGCGAGCTGCGAGGCCGGCGCCGCGCTGGGCTTCCGCGTGGGGGATCTCGTGCGCGTGCTGAAGACGGGAGGGCAGCCGGCCGAACGCGCCATTGCCGTCGTATGCTGGCTGCGGCACGTGTCCGGCAGCGAGATCGCCCTCGGTCTGAACCGCATCGAAGGCGAGGCGGAGGCGGTGGCGGTGCGCGGCCTCGAAGGCGTCGGTGCCGAAAGCGAGTACCATCGGGCGCTGCGCATCGCCAGCGGCGAGGAACGCATGCTGGCCGTCCCGGCCGGCATCTTCGATCTCGGCAGCACCGTGCTGATCAATACCGGCCGGGTGCTCGAACCGGCGGTGCTGCGCCGCATCATGCAGTCCACCAACGCCTTCACTCTGTACGCCGTCGAGATGGTGGAGTGTGCCGGCGAGCGGCGCCGGCAGGTGCTGGACACGCTGTACAAGGTGCTGGCGCGCGCGGCGGAATGAACCGTATCTCCGCGCCGTAACGGGCCGGGTGGATTTTCATATCGGGTTGCGGAGCAGTGAATCCAAAATCGTATTCGCCACGGAAGCGCACGGAAAATGGCCATATGCTCCACACGAAGGTCCACCCTGCCCGCGGGGCGCCGAGCCTGAGTTTCGCGGTGCGGTTTCATTTCAGGAGCCTCTGAGTGGAGCCTGCCTCAAACTGCGAGGCTGCCTGGACCTGAAGGGTGAAGTACCCATACGGACATGGGGACAGACTCAAGTCTGTCCCCATCCAGGTACGGACACGGGGACAGACTTGAGTCTGTCCCCAGCCAGGAAGAAGGAGTGAGGACATGAAAGCGGTGATGATGACGGCCGTCGGCGGGCCCGAGGTACTGGCGTTGAAGGACGTGCCGGAACCCGTGCTGACGGCGCCGGACCAGGTCAAGGTGCGGCTGCGGGCCGCGGGCATCAATCCCATAGACACCAAGCTGCGCGCGCGCGGCCTGCTGGTCCCCGACGCGCTGCCGCACATCCTCGGCTGCGACGGCGCCGGCGAGGTGGTCGAGATCGGCGCGGACGTGCGCCACCTCGCGGTGGGCGACGCGGTGTGGTATTGCCACGGCGGCCTGGGGCGCGAGCCCGGCAACTACGCCGAATACAACGTGGTGCCGGCGGCCGTGGCGCGGCGTGCACCGGCAGGCATCGATGCGTTCCATGCGGCCGCGGGGCCGCTGGTGCTGATCACCGCCTGGGAGGCGCTGTTCGACCGCGCGCGGCTGCAGGCGGACCGGACCGTGCTGGTGCACGCCGGCGCCGGCGGCGTCGGCCATGTCGCCATCCAGCTGGCCCGCTGGGCGGGCGCGCGGGTGTGCACCACCGTCAGTTCCCCGGGCAATGCCGAGTTCGTGCGCTCCCTCGGCGCCGAGCGGGTGATCGACTACCGCGGGGAGGATTTCGTCGCGGCGGTGAACGACTGGACCGACGGCCGCGGCGTGGACGTGGTGCTCGATTGCGTCGGCGGCGAGACCTTCCGCCGCAGTCTGGAGGCGGCGGCTCACTATGGCGACGTCGTCACGCTGCTCGAGCCGGGTGCCGACGTGGTCTGGAAGGAGGCGCGCAACCGCAATCTGCGCATCGGTTTCGAACTCATGCTCACGCCGATGCTGCGCGACCTGCCGCAGGCGCGCGCCCGCCAGGGCGAGATCCTGGACCGCTGCGCGGTGCTCATCGACGGTGGCGAGCTGCGCCTGCAGGTCGCCGCGCGGCTGCCGCTGGCCGCGGCGGCCGAGGCACACGCGCGCATCCAGGAGGGGCATGTGCAGGGCAAGCTGGTGCTCGATATCGGCGGCTGAGCCGGGCG
>JAJJPM010000174.1:0-9993 GCA_032907525.1 Gammaproteobacteria bacterium | reverse complement strand
GGAGTGAGGAGTGAGGAGTGAGGAGTGAGGAGGGGACAGACTTAAGTCTGTCCCCGATGGCACGTATGGTTTCCACAGATCCGCCCTCTGTTAGCACAAGCATGTTCCGTGTTTTTCCGTGTGCTTCCGTGGCCACAAAGGTTTTGCCTTTTACGCCTCACTCCTCACTCCTCACTCCTCACCCTTCACTCCCACCACAAACTCAGCCACGGCACGTAGGTGACGACCAGCAGCCACAGCAGCATGACGGCGAGGAAGGGCAGGGCGGCGATGAACAGCGACAGGCACGGCCTGCCGAAGCGCTGGCTGGCGATGAACAGGTTGATGCCCACCGGCGGCGTGCAGTAGCCGATCTCCAGGTTGGCCAGCAGGATGACTCCCAGATGCACGGGGTTGACGCCGAACTGCAGCGCCAGCGGCAGGATCAGTGGCGTCAGCACCACGATGGCCGAGAAGATGTCCATCACGGCGCCGACGGCGAGCAGCAGGATATTCAGCAGCAGCAGGAACTGCAGCGGGCTGTCGATGTTGCCGCGCATCCAGTCGAGCAGGCGCATGGGCAGCTGGGCGTCGATGAGAAGATTGGTCAGCCCCATGGCGATGCCCAGGATGATGAGGATGCTGCCGACCAGCACGCTGGTCTCGCGCAGCACGGCCGGCATCTGGCGCAACGCGAGGCTGCGATGTATGACGATCTCCAGCAGCAGCACGTAGGCGGCGGTGCCGGCGGCCGCCTCGCCCACGGTGACATAACCGCCGAAGATGCCCCATACCACGCCGACCGGCAGCAGCAGGTCCCACAGTCCCTCGCGCACCGCGCCGCGCAGCGCCGGCAGCTCGAAGGCCTGACGCGGGATGGAATGGCGGATGCCGATCGCCATGCAGAACAGCCCCACCAGGACGAGCAGCAGCAGGCCCGGCAGCGCGCCGGCCAGAAACAGGTCGTCGATGTTCACGCCGGCGACGATGCCATAGAGCAGCACCGCGAGGCTGGGCGGAAACAGCAGGCCGATCGAACCCGACGAGGTCAGCAGGCCCAGGCTGAAGCGCTCGCGGTAGCCGACGGCCAGCAGCATGGGGAACAGCAGTCCCCCGAGCGCGAGGATGGTGACTCCGGAAGCGCCGGAGAAGGCCGTGAAGAAGGCGCTCGCCAGCAGCGCGACCGCCGCGATGCCGCCGGGCAGCCAGCCGATCAGCGCGTTGAACAGGCGGATCAGGCGCTGCGGCGCGCCGCCGGCCGCGAGGATCACGCCGGCGAAGGTGAACAGGGGAATGGCGGTGAGGTTGGGCGAGGCGGCCAGTCGGTGCAGTTCGATGACGAGCACCGCGGTGTCGAGGCCGGCATCGTGTGCGGCCAGCAGCCCGCCCGCGCCGAGCGCGGCGAACAGCGGCAGGCCGAGCGACGCGAGCAGGACGATGAACAGGATGAGCGGAAGGGTCATCGGGCGTGGCGTGACGGTGGCCCGAGCAGGACGCCCAGCAGGAAATGCGCGACCAGCAGGCCGAAGCCGGCCGGAATGACCAGATCGAGCAATACCCGCCAGCGTTCGTGGTCGCCGGCGTATCGCCAGGCATCCAGCCAGAAGCGCGCCGCCGCGTCGGTGAGCAGGACGCAGATCGCCGCGCCGGCGAGCTGCAGCGGCCGGTAGAGGCGATCGACCCAGGCCTCGCCGAGCCAGGCCGAGACGACGTCGATGCGGATGTGGCGGGAGACGTCGGCGGCCAGCGCGGCGCCGAAGAACATGACGTACAGCACCAGCTGCCGCGTGAGCGCGTCGACGGCCGGCAGGCCGGTCCCGAAACCGTTGCGCGCGACGGTCTGCGCAAGCGTCAGTGCCACCAGCAGCAGCAGGCTCAGGCCCGCGACGAGCGTCTCCAGGCGGGTCAGGCCGCGCCGCACCGCCTCGAGAACGGCGGGGATGCCGTGCGGACCCTCAGTGCGCATGCGGCGCCGTGCCCGTATCCCGTCCGGCCCCGCGTCCGTCGGCCTGGCCGGAGCGCAACTGCTGCAACTGCTTCCAGGTGCGCTCGTAGAGTGCGCGCGGGATATAGCCGTCGGCCGTCAGCTCGGCGGCGGCGCGGTCGCGCAGGTCGGTCAGCTCGCGCCAGTCCACGGATTCGGGCTGCATCACGACCTTTATGCCTTCCTCCCTGAGCACCTCCAGGCTGCGGCGGTTGTCGGCGCGCGCCGTCTCGATGAGTTTCCGGCCGGTGTCGCGACCGGTTTCCTCGAGCAGCGCCTGCAGATCGGGAGGCAGGGCGTCGAAGAACCGGTTGGAGACGACCAGCGCGCCCATGCCGTTGGTCATGGGGACGTTGGTCATGTAGGGCGTCTTGGTGAACCACTGCAGGGCGATGGCGGCCAGCGGCGTGCAGTACACGGTGTCGATGAGTCCCGTGGACAGACTCGTGAATACGTCGGTGATGGACAGCGGCACCGGTGCGAGTTCCCCGGCGCGGAACAGCGCCTCGCCGAGGGCGTCACCCTGCCAGAGCCAGATGCGGCGCTGCTTCAGGTCGTCGAAGTCCTCGATGGGATGCTGCGAGAAGAAATACACCGAGCCGACCTCCATCCATCCCAGCAGGCGGTAGCCGCGGTCGCGGAAGCCCTGTTCGAATTCCGGCGTGAAGGCCTCGCGCAGGGCGTCGACCTCGGCCGTGCTCTCGAACAGGAACGGGAGCTCCAGCACGCGTGCCGGCGAATACATCTGCCCGATGCCGTAGCCGGTGAAGGCGCCGCCGTGCAGCTGCCCGAAACGCATCTTCTTGATGACATCCGGTTCGTCGCCCTGCACGCCGCCGGGATAGAACTTGAATTCCAGCCGGCCTCCGCTGCGTTCCTGCACCGTCCGGCCCCAGTCCTCCAGGAGGTTCATCCAGGTCGAGCCGGGCGGGGCGAGGGTGGCGAACTTGAGCGTGTATTCGGCCGCGTTCAGGTTCGAGGTCAGCAGCGCGAGACCGCACAGCAGCGCGACGATCAGTCTGTTCATCAGAACCACTCCGATTCCTTGCTCAACAGATGGCGGGCGCGCGCCTTGGCCACCTGATTCGCGAAGGCCATTTCCGGAAAGAGGTCGTCCGGCGCGGCCAGCACCGCCGTGAGGCGGTCGTGGAAGTCCCGCTGGTCCAGCTGCTGGCGCGCGAGAAACTCCGCCCGCAGGACGTCGGCGATCAGCAGGCGTCCGCCGCTGGCGGCGCGTGCCCGTTCGAAATGGCGCGCGGCCCTGGCGGCATCGCCGCCGAGCATGGGCGCCCGTCCGCCGTAATACACGCCGAAGAACAGGTGCGGTCCGCCGTAGTAATAGTTCTCGTCGAGTGCCAGCACGCGTTCCATGATACGGGCCGCGCGCGCCAGCTGGGCGATGCCGCGCGGATCGGTGCGGTCGACGTCGGTGCGCTTGGCCAGGCAGGAGGCGGCCCAGAACAGCGCCGGGACCTGGCGCGCGCCGGCATCCGCCAGGGCCTCGTTCAGGACGTCCTGCGGCGCACGCTCGACGTCCGCCCCGAAGTCCTGGCTGCGCAGCGCAGCGGCGGCATGCTCCAGGCAGCGGGTGTAGAGGGCCGCCGCGCGCGCCGGGTCCTCCAGCTCCACGAAGCTGTAGCTGTACCCGTAGAAGCCCTGCGCCGCATACAGGCGCAGCGCGGCGTTGCCGGGATCCTCGAGGGCCATGCCTTCGAGCATCTTCAGCGTGGCGGGAATGGCGCTGCGCGCGAGTTCCAGATCGGTCTCGCGGTTCATGGCCTCCAGACCGCCGCCCATCAGCGGCATGGCGCCGCGCACGACCATCTGGCCGGTGGTGCAGCCGGCGGCCAGCAGGGCCAGGGACAGCAGCGCGGCGGCGCGTCCCGGCAGGGGGCAGCGCCGGGGCAGGGTTGTCGTCATGTACTCCTCCAGATGCGGTCGCCGGTCTCGTTGTATTACGCGCCGCAGACGAAAGCTACCTTAACGCATTCCCGGGACGATCCATAGGGCGCGCATGTCTCTACGCGAGCAGGTGCCGGAGCACGCCTTCGTACATCTGTGTCAGGCGTTCGAGCTCCTCCACGGCGACGCATTCGTCCACCTTGTGGATGGTTGCATTCACGGGACCGAGTTCGACCACCTGCGCGCCGGTGGGGGCGATGAAGCGGCCGTCGGAGGTGCCGCCGCCGGTGGACAGTTCCGTCTCCAGGCCGGTCACCTGGCGCACGGCGGCCCGCACCGCCTCGACCAGCTCACCGGCCGGCGTGAGGAAGGGCGCACCGGAGTGGAACCAGTCGAGCCGGTAGTCGAGACCGTATCCGTCCAGCAGCGCGTGCACGCGCTGCTTCAGGCCGGCCTCGCTGCTCTCGGTGGAATAGCGGAAGTTGAACAGCACCTCCAGCATACCGGGAATGACATTGGTGGCACCGGTGCCGGCGTGAATGTTGGAGATCTGGAAGGTGGTCGGGGGAAAGAAGGCGTTGCCTTCGTCCCAGACCGTCGCGGCGAGTTCGGCGAGCGCGGGCAGGGCGCGATGCACGGGGTTGTCGGCCAGATGTGGATAGGCGACATGACCCTGCACGCCGCGCACGCGAAGCGTGCCGGACAGCGAGCCGCGGCGGCCGTTCTTCACCACGTCGCCGGCCTGCCTGACGCTGGACGGTTCGCCGACCAGGCACCAGTCGATCTTCTCGTTGCGCGCCTCCAGGGTCTCGATGACCTTGACCGTGCCGTCGGTGGCGATGCCTTCCTCGTCGCTGGTGATCAGGAATGCCAGCGATCCGCGGTGGTCGGGGTGCGCGGCGAGAAAGCGTTCGCAGGCGGTGACCATGGCCGCGATGCTGCCCTTCATGTCGGCGGCGCCGCGGCCGTAGAGCATGCCGTCGCGGATCTCCGGCCGGAACGGGGGCGAGGTCCAGGCGCTTTCCGGGCCGGTGGGCACCACGTCGGTGTGGCCGGCGAAGGCGAGCAGCGGGCCTTCGCTTCCGCGCCGCGCCCATAGATTGGTCACCTCGCCGAAGTTCATGAACTCCAGCCTGAAGCCGAGCGCGGCCAGGCGCTCGCCGATGAGCTGCTGGCAGCCCCGATCATCGGGGGTCACGGAGGGGCGCGCGATCAGGTCGCGGGCGAGTTCGAGGGTGGGGGACACCTGATCGAATGTCATTGGCAGCCTTTGAACAGGGATTGATAACGGCCGGTGTCGAAACCGACCTCGAGATGCCCGCCGGCCTCCAGGACGGGGCGCTTGATCAGGGTCGGCTGTGCCAGCATGAGGGCCTGGGCAGCACGGGCGTCGATGTCTTTCCGCTTCTCCGGCGGCAGCTGGCGCCAGGTCGCCCCTTTGCGGTTGAGCAGGGTCTCCCAGCCGGCCCGTTCGACCCAGGCGGCGAGCCGTCCGTTGTCGAGACCGTCCCTGCGGACATCGTGGAAACGGTAGGCGATGCCGTTCCCGTCCAGCCAGCGGCGCGCCCGCCGGACACTGTCGCAGTTGGGTATTCCGTAGAGTTTCACTTCCATTTCATGTCCTTGCGTGCATTTTCTCGGGCCGCTGGACGGCCATTATCCCGTACCGGGAGGCGGCAGAAAAGCCGTTGAATTTCAATAAAGCGCCGGGATCGCCAGCCGCTACCCTGGGCTGGGAGAGCCGCAGCCGGGCCGGTGCGGACGCACGGATGGCGAGACAACGACAACGCACGCTGGTGCCGGACGCGCGATGCCCCGATTCCCGAACATCATCCCGACAGCGGCCCCCCAGGATCCGCTCGAACGGCTTCTGGGTGCCGCGCCCGCAGTGTACTTCCGCATGCCCCCTGCCGGCGGACGCTTCACCTGGATCAGCGCCAATCTGGCCGGTATGACGGGGCACGACCCCCGGGATGCGCTGGCCCCCGGCTGGTGGCGGGAGCATCTCCATCCCGATGATCGCGAGCGCGTGCTCGCCGTCTTCGACCAGCTGGCCCGCCGCGGCGAGCTGCAGTGCGAATACCGTTTCTTCTGTCCGGCATCGAATGGCTATCGCTGGCTGCGCGACCACCGCCGCCTGCATGCGGAGGGGAGCGGCGAAGGCGAGACCGTGGGGTCCTTGCTGGACGTCACGGAGCTGCACGGTCTGCAGGCCCGGCTGCACGAGCGTGAACAGCTGTTGCGCAAGATCATCGAGACCGAGCCGGAGTGCGTGAAACTGCTCGACCCCGACGGCAACATCCTGGAGATCAACCCCGCCGGTCTGGCCATGCTGCAGAGCGACGACCCCGGCGACGTCATCGGCCAGTCGGTGGAATGCTTCGTGGCGACGGAATACCAGGCGCGGCTGCGCGCCGCCACGCTGCGCGTCGCCTCCGGCGAGCCCGCCATCCTCGAAATGGAGATCGTCGGGCTGAAGGGGCGCCGGCGCCGTGTCGAGCAGCATGCCGCGCCGCTGTACGGCCACGATGGCCGCATCCGATCGATCCTGGCGGTGGTGCGCGACATCAGCGAGCGTGCCGACGCCGAATCGCAGGTGCATTACCTGGCGCATTACGATCTGCTGACGGGCCTGCCCAACCGCGCGCTGTTCCGCGACCGTCTGCTGCAGGCCATGGCCCAGGCGAAGCGGTCGGACACCCTCATCGCGGTGATGTTCCTCGACATCGACCAGTTCAAGGACGTGAACGATACCCTCGGACACGCGGTCGGCGACCAGCTGCTCAAGGAGATCGCCCGCAGAATCCGCTCCTGCATGCGCGAATACGACACCGTGGCGCGCTTCGGCGGCGACGAGTTCGGCATCATCCAGACCGACGTGCAGACGGTGGAGGCCGCGGCCGATCTGGCCGAGCGCATCCTCGCCCTGCTCGGCGAGCCGTTCCATATCGAGGGCCACGAGATCCACAGCGGCGCCTCGGTGGGCATGACCATCTATCCCTTCGACGACGCCAAGGCCGACGGGCTGCTGAAGAACGCCGACATGGCCATGTACAAGGCCAAGCGCGAGGGCCGCAACCGCTTCCAGTTCTATGTGGCCGAACTCAACGAGATCGTTCAACGCCGGGCCGCGCTGGAACGCGATCTGCGCATCGCGCTCCAGAAGCAGCAGTTCCGGCTGCACTATCAGCCGCAGCTGGATCTGGCCACCGGCAGGATCGTCGGCGTCGAGGCGCTGCTGCGCTGGCGCCATCCGGACCGCGGCGAGATCTCGCCGGCGGAATTCATCCCGGTGGCGGAGAGCAGCGGCCTCATCATGCCCATCGGTGACTGGGTGCTGCGTACCGCCTGCCGCGAAGCGCGCGCCTGGCAGGACGCCGGCCTGCCGCCCGTGCGTGTGGCCATCAATCTCTCGGCCGTGCAGTTCCGGCACCGCAATCTGCTCGACACCGTCACCTCCGCGCTCACGGAGAGCGGGCTGGAACCCTGCTGGCTGGAGGTCGAACTGACCGAGAGTCTGATCATGCGCGACGTGCGGGCGACCATCGACACGCTGCGGCATCTGCACGAGCTGGGCGTGCAGATCGCCGTGGACGATTTCGGGACGGGCTATTCCTCGCTCAGCTATCTGACGCGCTTTCCCGTCAGCAAGATCAAGCTCGATCAGTCCTTCGTGCGCGACGTCGACAAGCGGGACGGCGCCGCCATCGCCCGCACGGTCATCGCCCTCGGCCACAGCCTGAACATGAAGGTGATGGCCGAAGGCGTGGAGACGGAATACCAGCTGCGCTTCCTGCGCGAGCACGCCTGCAACGAAGTGCAGGGCTACTACTTCAGCCGCCCGATGTCCGCCGGCGCCATTCAGCGCCTGCTGCGCGGCGCGCTGCCCGAACTCGAGGCGCGCGTGCTGGGCTGAGGCGGATCGGCCGCGGAATCCACGAAGGAATTCTTCTCGCGGGTTTCACGGCCATGCCGCC
Organism: Gammaproteobacteria bacterium; assembly: GCA_032907525.1. Taxonomy (GTDB): domain Bacteria; phylum Pseudomonadota; class Gammaproteobacteria; order Thiohalobacterales; family Thiohalobacteraceae; genus JAHJQQ01. The sequence goes on along the minus strand of JAJJPM010000174.1, from coordinate 2,151 downwards.
TTCCGTGCCGTTCCGGGCGTTGCCGCGGCCGGTATCCCCGGTCACGGATTTCCGCGCGCGATCAGCATCACGCCGGTCATGATCAGCGCGCCGCCGAGCAGGGCGCCGGGATTGAGGTGTGTCTCCCGGAACATCAGCCAGGCGAACAGCGCGACGAAGGCCGGATAGGAGATCTCGATCAGGCTCGCCAGGGTGGCGTTCTTCGCGTCGATCGCCGCGTACACCAGCACGGCGCCGGCCACGCTGGTAAACGCGGGCGCCAGCAGGAGCAGCCGGGACGGCCAGTCGGCCGCCGCCAGCACGCCGATGTCGCCCCGCAGCTGGCGCGCGAACAGCGGCACCAGCACCAGGACCGGCAGCGTCGTCAACACCAGCACGCCCGGCAGCGACAGCTTCTTCAGCGCCTGATCGACCAGCGGATAATGGATGCCCCAGACGAGGGCGGCCGCCAGGGCGGCGAGATACCAGGGCACGGTGGTCATGGCTGTTCTCCATCGTTGACCGTCACTGAAGCGAGATGAATTCCCTTCGACGCGAAGATGTTCAGCCCCGCAGCCGCCAGGTGGGCGCGTCCGTGGCGTCGATGAGGCCGTGCGCCAGCAGCCAGGCGCGCGCGTCCTCCGCGTCGTCTGCGAACCAGCCCGCGGTCGAGCCCAGGCGGAAACTGTAGCCCCAGGCGTCCATGTCCCGCATCAGGCGGGCGCGGCCGACACCGGCCAGACGGTCGGCCAGCAGGATCTGCAGGTAGCAGACGCCGTTCTCCTCGGCGTAATCGCCGCCGGCGTCGGTGTGCAGCGCATGGCGCCGGAAGGCGTCCATGCAGACATAGTGGCAGGCCTCGTGCAGGATGGAGTGCACCGGCGTATCGGCGCGCGCGAGCAGCCGGTCGCCGATCAGACCGGCCTCACTGTCGCCCCAGAAACTGCCCGGAATGGCGGCATCGGCAGGGACGATCTCCAGACGCAGGCCGTAGTTACCGAGCAGTTCCTGCAGCGCATCGGTATCCATATCGCACAGTATCAGAACCGGCGATGCGTTCGGTATGGGATTGGACATGGAATTGAACCGCCAAGACGCCAAGATGACTTGAACCGCCAAGGCGCCAAAAAAGATTACGGCTGCCGGCGTCTGCGGATCCATGAACCGCCGGCAGCGGAGCCTTGCTGCCGCCTCCCGTAGCCACAGAAAACCTTTATCAAGGTTTTCTTGGCGTCTTGGCGGTTCAAGTCATCTTGGCGGTTAAAAAATCAGATCCCGCGCAGCAGTTCGTTGATGCCGACCTTGCCGCGGGTCTTCTCGTCGACCTTCTTGACGATCACCGCGCAGTACAGGCTGTACTTGCCATCCTTGGACGGCAGGTTGCCGGACACCACGACGGAGCCCGCCGGGACGCGGCCGTAGAGCACCTCGCCGGTCTCGCGGTCGTAGATCTTGGTGCTCTGGCCGATGTACACGCCCATGGAGATCACCGAGCCCTCCTCGACGATCACGCCCTCGACCACCTCGGAGCGCGCGCCGATGAAGCAGTTGTCCTCGATGATGGTCGGCGCGGCCTGCACCGGCTCCAGCACGCCGCCGATACCGACGCCGCCGGACAGGTGCACGTTCTTGCCGATCTGGGCGCAGGAACCGACGGTCGCCCAGGTGTCGACCATGGTGCCGGAATCCACGTAGGCGCCGATGTTGACGTAGGAGGGCATGAGCACGGCGCCGGGCGCGATGTAGGCACCCTTGCGGGCCGCCGCCGGCGGCACCACGCGCACGCCGGATTCGCGGAACTGGCGCGAGTTGTAGTCGGCGTACTTGGACGGCACCTTGTCGTAGTAATTGGTGAAGCCGCCCTTCATGAAGCTGTTGTCCTCGATGCGGAACGACAGCAGCACGGCCTTCTTCAGCCAGTCGTGCACCACCCACTTGCCGTCGATCTTCTCCGCGACGCGCGCCTGGCCGGCGTCGAGCCGGTCGATCGCCTCCAGCACCGCTTCCTTGACGTGCGGCTCCACGCTGCGCGGCGTGATGTCGGCACGGCGCTCGAACGCCTCTTCGATGGTGGCCCTGATGTCGCTCATGTTCGATCTCCGTTGTTGATGCTTGGAACTTTTACCGCAAAGGACGCAAAGGCGCGCGAAGAACATCGAAAACATGATGGCC
>JAJJPM010000173.1:0-10003 GCA_032907525.1 Gammaproteobacteria bacterium | reverse complement strand
GCATGAACGTGGTCGGCGACCTGTTCGGCGCCGGCAAGATGTTCCTGCCGCAGGTGGTCAAATCCGCGCGCGTGATGAAGAAGGCCGTGGCCTATCTGCTGCCGTACATCGAGGCGGAGAAGGACGCCACCGCCAAGGCCAAGGGCAGGATCCTGATGGCCACGGTCAAGGGCGACGTGCACGACATCGGCAAGAACATCGTTGGCGTGGTCCTGCAGTGCAACAACTTCGAGGTCATCGACCTGGGCGTGATGGTGCCGACGCAGAAGATCCTCGACACGGCGAAGCAGGAGAACGTCGACATCATCGGCCTGTCCGGCCTGATCACGCCCTCGCTGGACGAGATGGCGCATGTGGCGAAGGAGATGCAGCGCCTGGGCTTCAGTGTTCCGCTGCTGATCGGCGGGGCGACCACCTCGCGCGTGCACACCGCGGTGAAGATCGAGCCCAATTACGCCGGCACCACCGTCTACGTGAAGGATGCCTCGCGCGCCGTGGGCGTGGCGCAGAATCTGGTCAGCGAAGGCCTAGCCGACGAATACATCGCGAAGATCAAAGCGGAATACGAGGACGTGCGCGCCATGCACAAAGGCAAGGCACGCAAGACCGAGTGGCTGACGCTCGCCGAAGCACGCGCGAACAAGACGGCCATCGACTGGAGCGGCTACGAGCCGCCCAAGCCGAAATTCCTCGGACTGAAGGTCTTCGAGGACTATTCGCTGAACGATATCGCGAAATACATCGACTGGACGCCCTTCTTCAAGACCTGGGAGCTGGCCGGCAGCTACCCGAAGATCCTCAAGGATCCGACGGTCGGCGAGCACGCGCGACAGCTGTTCGACGACGCCCAGACCATGCTCAAGCAGATCATCGACGAAGACTGGCTGCAGGCGCGCGGCGTCATCGGTCTGTTCCCCGCCAATCAGGTGAACGACGACGACATCGAGCTCTATACCGACGCCTCGCGCGGCACCGTGCTCACCACGCTGCATCACCTGCGCCAGCAGAACCGCAAGCCGCCGGGCCGCCCGAACCAGTGCCTGGCGGACTTCGTCGCGCCCAGATCATCCGGCCTCAACGACTATCTCGGCGCCTTCGCCGTCACCGCGGGCCTCGGCATCGAGGAGCACCTCCGGCGTTTCGAGGCCGAACACGACGACTACCGCGCCATCATGCTCAAATCGCTGGCCGACCGGCTCGCGGAGGCGTTCGCGGAACTCATGCACGAGCGCGTGCGCAAGGAATTCTGGGGCTATGCGGCCGACGAGCGCCTCGACAACGACGATCTCATCGCCGAGGCCTACCGCGGCATCCGTCCCGCGCCCGGCTACCCCGCCTGCCCCGATCACACCGAAAAGGCGCTGCTGTGGGGGCTGATCGATCCGCTGAACAACGCCGGGATACAGCTCACCGAGTCCTTCGCGATGTGGCCCGCCGCCGCCGTCAGCGGCTGGTATTTCAGCCACCCCGAGGCGCGCTATTTCGGGGTGGGCAAGATCAACCGCGACCAGGTCGAGGACTACGCGCGCCGCAAGGGGATGTCGGTGGAGAGCGCCGAACGCTGGCTGGCGCCGGCCCTGGGCTACGAGCCGGAGGACGAGGCCCGGGCGGCAGCCACCGGCTGACCGCGCGCCCGGGCGGGCGACGGCGCCTTCCGGCGCGCACCGGAAGGCATTTCCAGCCCGCTTAGCTCTCGACCCTCCAGCTGCCGTCCGGCTGGCGGCAGGCCGTGCCGTAGACCTTCTCCGGCCGACCGCCGATCACCGCGTCGATGGTGTACTCACGACAGGGACCGGTCGAGGTCTCGTAGGTCCGGGTCGGCACCACCGTGTACTGGTTGCCGGTATCCGGATTGCGCCATTGCGCCGGGACGCCGGTGCGCACCGTCTCGAGCGTCTGGGCGGTCTTCATGCGATCCACCTCGTCCATGGAATGACCGATCGCCCCGCCGATGGCCGCGCCCGCCAGGGTGCCGGCGATGATCGCCGCCGTCCGGCCGTGCCCGCCGCCGACCTCGGAACCGAGCACCCCGCCCAGCACGCCGCCGATGACCATGCCGACCTGTTCCTGCGACCCTTGATAGCTGGCGCAGCCCGCCGCGGCGACGGCCGCCGCAAGCGTCGCCATCGCCAATGTGTTTTTCAACGCTTTTCTCGACATCGCCCTACTCCTGTGCAGCCGTGAAACCCGCCGTGCTCCATGGAAAGTATAGGAAAGCGGAACGCCGCCGTGCGCCGCGCGGGGCGGCGCCCGCCGTCACGGCGCGCGACGCAGGGCCCGCAGCTCGTCGAGCAGCCCCGCATCGTCCCATTCGCGGCTGCCGACCGCGCGGTGGGTGATGCGTCCGGCGGGATCGATGATGTAGGTGGTCGGCAGACCGGTGACGGGGTACGCCTCGATCACCTTGGCCTCCCGATCGAACAGGAGAGGGAAATCCACCGGATAGTCGGCCAGGAAGAGGAACACCGTGTCCGCGTCTTCGCCCACATTGACGCCCAGGAAGACGATGTCCTCGTCCCTGACCTGCTCCCATGCGCGCTGCATGGACGGCATCTCGTAGCGGCAGGGCGGACACCAGGTCGCCCAGAAATTCAGCACCACCACCTTGCCGCGGTAATCGGAGAGCCGGTGCGGCGATCCGTCCAGATCCGCCAGCTCGAAGTCCGGTGCGGGCAGGGGCGTCCGTGCCGCATGCAGGGTCTGGGGTGCGTCCGCCTCGGCCGCGGCCGGTGCGGACGCGAGCAGCAGGACAGCACAGCAGGCCGCGCGCAACAGCCGGCCCGGCACGCCGTCTCCGACCGCCATGATCATGGTGCCTCCCCGGTTGCGACATCCTCGTCGGGCGCGCAGCGCATGCCCCTCAGGGTCGCGGTGCGCCGCACACCGCCCTGGCTCCAGTGAAGGACGAGATCGAAGGTGTCACCCGGCGCGAGATCGAAGACCGACATGCCCCAGTTGTAGTCGCCGGCGTTGTAGGTCTGGCGGGTCGGAAACAGGGCCCACTCGAACGCGATGCGGGCGGCCTTGGGCACCTCGCGCCGTGCCCATGTCTCCGCCCAGTCCTCGCGCGTCTTCATGCCGCGCGTTTCCGCGCCGGAGCGCACCACCCAGTCGCGCAGATCGTAGTCGATCGCGGCGGGCGCGTCGGCCGTGGAGAGGTTCTTGAAGACGGTCTGAAAGACGCAGCCCTGTGCGATCAACTCGACGTCATCGCGCGAAAAGCCGCGGGCAAGGAAGAAGGCGCGACTCTGGTCGGGCAGGCGCTGCACCAGCCGCAGCGACATTCCCGGCTCGCGCCATTCCCAGAACGGCAATTGCGCATCCGCATCGGTGCCGGTGACGAGCTCGGCGGGAGCGGCCGTCGACAGCAGCCACGCGGCCGCCGCCACGACCGCCCGGCCGGCACGCACGGAACGTCGTGGCGATAACGAAGGCATGGCGGACATCATAGTACAGCGTCGAGACGAAGGCATCCGGGCGGCGGCCCGCCGAATGCGCGGCATCCTGCGCCGCACGACATTGACAGTCCTGCGGGAGGCTCCCACAGTAGCGATGACGGCCGGCTGCGCAGGCCGATGGACGATGCCGGAGAAGCCGATCCAATGCTGTTCATGCACGCATCCGCGCTGGGCGGACCCACCCGCGAGACCCGCGGCGTTTCGATCTGGGTGGACGATGCGGACGCCGCGCGTGCGCAACGACACGCCACGCAGGCGCTGGCGGCCGCAGGCTGGAAGCTGTCGGACCTCGACAGCATCATGGAAACGACCGCCGACGATTATTTCCGCGCCTGCCCCAGCCGGGAGGCCTTCGAGCGCGCCGGGATCCACGGCATCGCCTGGCGCTTCGACGACGAATAGCGGCATGCGCCGCAACCGGCATGATTCCCATACATGAACTGCTGAATCGCATCCGCTGGGATCCGGAGTTCGGCCGCGGCAGGTTCGTCATCGGCTACTTCGACCGCGTCGCCGGCGGTATCGTCCGCGTCCCACTGGCCGAGCTCTTCTTCGAGAAGGACGACCGCTTCGACTTCTACCTGGTCGACGATCAGGGCGCCACCCACGCCATACCGCTGCACCGCATCAAGGAAGTCTATCGGGACGGACAACTGATCTGGCACCGCGAACACTGAGCGGTGCCTATACTTCGGTCTGTTCTTTCACCCGCAAGAGGCTTCCGACATGATGACGTCACTGCAGCTGCAACCCGTTGTCGCACTGATCGCGGGGATTCTTATCCTGATCATCCCGCGCCTGCTGAATTACATCGTCGCCGTGTATCTCATCGTGATCGGTCTGCTGGGGCTGCTGCACTCGATCCGTCTCTGAGCGGCACGGCACTCAAGCTTTGCCTATCCCATCCGAGATAAAGAGGCATATTCAATACTTGTTAAAACGACGGGCAGCGGGTTAGAGTAAAGCCATAGAGTCAGGCGTCGATCGACGCCATAGCGTTTCCGGAGGTAGACCATGCTACGCATCCATGTATCGATGAACTTCACCCACGAACCGCTGAAGCGGACGCCGGTGTCGCTGGTACTGGATACCGACCCCACGCACCCCATCGAAGGCAGCACCGACCGTATGGGAATTGCAGAGTTCGACATCCCGCCCGCCAGCGGGAAGATCGTGATCTCGGGCGGCACGCGCTATCACGGGCGACTCGAAGGCGACATCGAGATCGGTCTCTGGTCGCTGACCGACAGCGACGCCGTGGACGAACGCGGCGCCCCGGGCGTCGGCGGCGGCAGCACCGCCTATCCCAACATGAAAACCCGCAAGCTGAAGGTGAATGGCCATGAAGTCGTCACCGACAGCGAGGGCTATCTGGTGGACCTGGCCGACTGGTCGGAGGACTTCGTCCGCGCCGAGGCCGAGTACGAAGGGCTGGAGCTGAACAGCCAGCACTGGGAGATCATCCGCTTCCTGCGCAGCCATTACGAGAAGCACATGGTCCAGGCCAACGTGCGCGAGATCATCAAGCACTTCCGCAAGGTCTGGGGACCGGAACAGGGCAGCAACCGCTATCTGCACGACCTGTTCCCGCGCGGCGGGCCGCAGAAGCAGGGCAACCGCCTGGCGGGTCTGCTGCGCGTCAAGGGCGAGCACTGAAGGGAAAATCGGAGATGCCGTCCGGGCCTGCCCGTATCGCAGGCGCCGGACGGGCCCGTTCAGGCCGTCTCGAACAGCGCGGCCAGCTTGTCCCGGTTGCGCATGACGTCCGCCAGAGTATATTCGTCCAGCACACCGAAGAAGGCCTGCAGCGAGCGGTGCAGGATGCCGCGCAGGACACAGGCCGACTCGATGCGGCATTCCGAACCACCGGGCGCGAAGCACTCCACCAGTGAGGAACTGGACTCCGTCGCGCGTACCAGGCTGCCCAGATTGATCTCCGCAGGCGGCCTGGCCAGGCGCACACCGCCGCTCTTGCCCCGCACCGTTTCGAGATAACCCTGTTGTCCGAGGTAATGGACCACCTTCATGAGGTGGTTCTTGGAAACCCCGTAGGCCTCGGCGATGTCCGCGATGGTGACCAGCTCGTCGGGATGCAGCGCGAGATAGATCAGCACGCGCATGCTGTAATCGGTGAATGTCGTCAGTCGCATAGGATTCGGTTCAACAACCTGCTAGATTCCGGGGGTCATCAACAGCCCCTTGATCACCGTAGAGCGGCTCACGATGCCGGTGACGCGGTTCTGTTCATCCGTGACGACCAGGGTCTTGACGTCCGCATGGCGCATGCGTTCGCAGGCATCGTTCAGCGTATCCTGCTCGCGCACGGTCACCACGGATGTGGACATGAGGTCCGCCACCCGCCCCGCCAGCGTCGGTGAGCTGTGATGATGGCCGGTGAGGGTATCCCACAAGTCGTGTAAACGCGAGCCCTTTCGGTGGTGGTGCGGCAACCCCGCCAGCGTCAGCAGATCCGCTTCCGTGATGATGCCGAGAAGCCGCATGTCGGCATCGACCACCGGCAACGTGCCGACGTGGTGCTCCAGAAAACGCCGGCCCGCCTCCAGCAGGGGCTCGTTCACGCCGATGGTGAAGACCTCGCGCGCCATCAGGTCCGATACCGGCACGCTCTCGGCCCGGCGGATGAGCGCGTGATTGACCGCACGTTCGTAGATTTCCATCAGATCGTCCAGGGTTACATCGATGTAGGTGGCGATCTCCCGCAGAGCCTGACGCAGATCGTCGCGCGTCACCATGACCAGGTCGATGCTCTGCATGATGTCCCCTCCTCACAGGTGGAAAAACAGTCATTGCATATACATCTTTTTAGTCGAGGACTCCCGGGCCTGCAAGTCGTCCGCGCCTGTATGCCGGGACGGCGCGGAGGAAAGCGACCGCAACAGCCGCAATTGCCGAGGTTTCCTCAATAATGCGGCGGCGGCGACTCGTCCTCCGGGGCCGCCACGGGCGATGGCAGGGCCGCACGCAGCTGACGCTCCAGGCGGCGGAGCGCCTCGGCCTGTTCATGAATGGTGCGCTCCTGCGTCAGCACGGTGCGGGTCAGCTCGTCGATGGCCGCCTCCTGATGCGACAGACGGATCTCGAGGTCTTCGATGCGGGCGAGCAGTTCGGCAGCGGACATGTAGGAACTCCTGGATGCACGGCGACGGCCGGGGCCGTGGACCGAAGCATACCGCCAGGCGCGACCGCCGCCCATCGCGCCCGGGCGGCGCGCACGCCTCCGGGGAAATCGGCTACACTGGGCGCCGCGTCCCGCCTTACGGCGACGGGGGACGCCGCCCCCGCCGCCCGGCGTTTCCCGCATGCAACCACCCGACACTCTGGAGATTCTCTACCGCGACGACCGGCTCGTCGCCGTCCACAAGCCGGCCGGGCTGCTGGTGCACCGCAGCGCCATCGATCGCCACGAGACCCGCTTCGCCCTGCAGATGCTGCGCGACCAGATCGGTCGCGCGGTGTTTCCCGTACACCGCCTCGACAAGCCCACCTCCGGCGTCCTGCTGTTCGCGCTCGACGCGCCGACGGCCCGCGAGCTGGGCGCCGCCTTCGAGGCCGGCGCCGCCGGGAAGCGGTATGTCGCCGTAGTGCGCGGCTATGCCCCCGAGAAGCAGCGCATCGACTATCCGCTCAGGGAAGAGCCCGATCCCACGACCGACCGCCGGGCGCGACCGGACAAGGCCGCCCGGGCCGCGATCACCGAACTGCAGCGGCTGGCCATCGCCGAACTGCCCTTCGGCGACGGCCGCCACGCCACCAGCCGCTATTCGCTCGTCGAGGCCCGGCCGCTCACCGGCCGCCGCCACCAGCTGCGCCGGCACCTGAAGCACATCTTCCACCCTATCGTCGGCGACACCACCCACGGCGACGGCCGCCACAATCGGCTGTTCCGCGAGCACTTCGGCTGCCACCGCCTGCTGCTCGCCGCCGTGGAGCTGCGCTTCGCGCATCCCGCAACCGGCGCCCCCGTGCGGATCGCCGCGCCGCCCGCCGAGGATTTTCTGTGCATCACGCGGCAGCTCGGCTGGCCGTGGAACGGCTAGAATCCGGGCCCACACGGCATTGCGCCGGCGGCAGAGGACGGGAAAATGCAAGACTGTCCGACACGCGTCACTCTGCTAGACTCCCCCGCCCGGCCGCCGGCACGAGGTGACGGGCCCCAGCAGCAAAGAGAGTTGTCATGATCGACCTGATTCAGCGCATCGCCCAGGAACTGGCCGTCAGACCGCAACAGGTGCAGGCCGCCGTCGCCCTGCTCGACGAGGGCGCCACCGTGCCTTTCATCGCCCGCTACCGCAAGGAGGTCACCGGCGGCCTGGACGACACCCAGCTGCGCAACCTGGAGGAGCGCCTGGGCTATCTGCGCGAACTCGAGGAGCGCCGCGCCGCGGTGCTCAAGAGCATCGAGGAACAGGGCAAGCTCACGCCCGAGCTGAGCGCCGCCATCCTCGGCGCCGACACCAAGACCCGCCTCGAGGACCTGTACGCGCCGTACAAGCCGAAGCGCCGCACCAAGGCGCAGATCGCGCGCGAGGCCGGCATCGAGCCGCTGCTGGACGCCCTGCTCGACGATCCGACGCTCGATCCCGAAACGGCCGCGGCCGGTTATGTGAATGCCGACGCCGGCTTCGCCGATGCCGCCGCCGTACTCGAAGGCGCACGCCAGATCTTCATGGAACGCGTCGCCGAGGACGCCGATCTGGTCGGCGAGCTGCGCACGCTGGCCTGGGACACCGGCGTGATGCTGTCGAACGTCGTCGAAGGCCAGGAACAGGCCGGCGCGAAGTTCAGCGACTATTTCGCCTTCTCCGAGCCGCTGCACAGAATCCCCTCGCACCGCGCGCTGGCCATGTTCCGCGGCCGCGCCGAAGGCGCGCTGCGCCTGAAGCTGTGCGTGCCCGGCCAGGATGATCTGGAAGCGGGATCGGCCGCGGGCCGCTGCGAGACACGCATCGCCGCGCGCTTCGGCATCCAGGACCAGGGCCGCCGCGCGGACGGCTGGCTCGTCACTTCGGCGCGCTGGGCCTGGCGCGTGAAGCTGCACATGCAGCTCGAGAACGAACTGTTCCTGCGCCTGCGCGAGACCGCGGAAGAGGAAGCCATCCGCGTGTTCGGCGAGAATCTGCGCGACCTGCTGCTGGCGGCGCCGGCCGGCCCGCGCGCGACGCTCGGCCTCGATCCCGGCCTGCGCACCGGTGTGAAGGTCGTGGTCGTCAACGGCACCGGCGCGCTGGTCGAGCATGCGACCATCTATCCGCACGAACCGAAGAAGCAGTGGGATCAGTCCATCGCCACGCTGGCCGCGCTGATCGCCAGACACAAGGTCGAACTCATCAGCATCGGCAACGGCACCGCCTCGCGCGAGACCGACCGGCTGGTGAAGGATCTCGCCAGGCGCCACCCGGAACTGCGCATCACCAGCCTGGTGGTGAGCGAGGCCGGCGCCTCGGTGTATTCGGCCTCGGAATTCGCCGCGCGCGAATTCCCCGATCTCGACGTGTCGCTGCGCGGCGCGGTGTCCATCGCGCGGCGCCTGCAGGACCCGCTCGCCGAGCTGGTGAAGATCGAGCCCAAGGCGATCGGCGTCGGCCAGTACCAGCACGACGTGAACCAGTCGCGACTGGCGCGCAAGCTCGACGCCGTGGTGGAGGACTGCGTGAACGCCGTCGGCGTGGAAGTGAACACCGCCTCCATCCCGCTGCTCGCACGCGTCGCGGGACTTTCGGAAACGCTGGCGCGCAACATCGTCGCCCACCGCGATCAGCACGGGCCGTTCCGCAGCCGCCGGCAACTGCTCGACGTCGCCCGCCTGGGACCCAAGGCCTTCGAACAGGCCGCCGGGTTCCTGCGCATCATGAACGGCGACAACCCGCTGGATGCCTCCGCCGTGCATCCCGAGGCCTATCCGGTGGTCGAGCGCATCCTCGCGCAGACCGGCCGCGACATCCGCGAACTGATGGGCAACGGCGCGTTCCTCAAGACGCTCGCCGCCAACGATTTCACCGACGAGCGCTTCGGCGAACCGACGGTGCGCGACATCATCGGGGAGCTCGACAAGCCCGGCCGCGACCCGCGCCCCGAGTTCAAGACCGCGAGTTTCAAGGACGGTGTCGAGAAACTGTCCGACCTGCAGCCCGGCATGATCCTCGAAGGCGTCGTCACCAACGTCGCCAACTTCGGCGCCTTCGTCGACATCGGCGTCCACCAGGACGGCCTGGTGCACATCTCTCTGCTTTCGGAAAAATTCGTCAAGGACCCGCGCGACGTGGTCAAGGCGGGCGACGTGGTCAAAGTGAAGGTGCTGGAGGTCGACCAGAACCGCAAGCGCATCAGCCTGAGCATGCGGCTCAGCGACGAAGCCGCGCCGAAGGCGCCCCGCGAGCACGCCGGACGCGGCCGGCCGTCGCAGCCGAGACGCGACAAGCCGCGCGCCGAGCCGCCCAAACTCGGCGGCGCGATGGCCGAGGCGTTCGCGCGGTTGAAGCGGTAGGGGGGATTGGGGGCTAGGGGCTAGGGGCTAGGGACTAGGG
>JAJJPM010000172.1:0-9940 GCA_032907525.1 Gammaproteobacteria bacterium | reverse complement strand
TATCCGGAGCTTCATACACATCCTGATCGCCAACCGGGCCAAGATCAAACGTCACGGCTGCCCGGTCGGCACGCTGTGCACCGAGCTGGCGAAGCTCGATCACGCCTCGCAGTCCGAGGCGAACAAGGTGTTCGCGCTGTTCAGGGCCTGGTTGCGGCGGCAGTTCACGCTGCTTGGCCGCAAGTCGGACGCCGACGCGCTGGCAATGCACCTGCTCGCCCGCAGTCAGGGTGTCGCCACGCTGGCGAACGCGTTTCATGACGAGAAGTTCATCAGGCGCGAGGTGGAGGAGATGTGCGATTGGGCCGAGTCGTGCGCGAAGGCCGCTGCGCCGGCCGGCCGGGCACGCGGCAGAGCGTGAAGGGAGGGGCGATGTTCGTCGTATTGCTCAGATTTTCCGGCAACAGAGACCAGGCCGGCCGGTTCATGGACGGCCACAACGAATGGCTCGGGCGCGGTTTCGATGACGGCGTATTTCTGTTGGCCGGCAGTCTCCAGCCCGGTCCGGGCGGCGCGATCGTGGCGCACGACACGACGCTGCCTGAGCTTCAGGACCGGGTGAACGGCGACCCGTTCGTGGCGGAGAATGTCGTGACCGCCGAGATCCTCGAGATCGCGCCGGCAAAGGCCGATGAGCGGTTGAAGTTTCTGCTCCGCTAGCGGATTTTCGATACAAGGACGACCTATGGACAACGCGACGATATCGGGCCCCGACGGAAAGCCGCGCTGCCGCTGGTGCGGCGCCGCGCCGGAGTTTCTCGCCTATCACGACAGCGAATGGGGGTTCCCGGTCGACGACGACCACCGCCTGTTCGAAAAGCTGAGCCTGGAGGGCTTCCAGTCGGGGCTGAGCTGGCGCACCATCCTCGCCAAGCGCGAGAACTTCCGCGCCGCCTTCCGTGGGTTCGACTTCGAGAAGATTGCGCGTTTCACCCGGCGCGACGTCGACCGTCTGCTCAAGGACGAAGGGATCGTCCGTCACCGGGGCAAGATCGAGGCGGTCGTCAACAACGCGCAGCGGGCCTGCGAACTCGTCGAACGGGAAGGCTCGCTGGCGGCCTTCGTCTGGCGCTACGAGCCGGGTCCCGACGGGCTGGCGGAGCCGCAGACCGCGTCGACCTCGGCGGAATCGATCGCCCTGTCGAAAGATCTCAAGAAGCTCGGCTGGAAGTTCGTCGGGCCGACGACGGTGTACGCCTTCATGCAGGCGATGGGGCTGATCAACGATCATGTCGAGGGCTGCGTGATCAGGGACCGGGTCGAGCGCGCGCGTAAACGTTTCAGGCGGCCGGCATGAGCGCGGGGCGCACCGAATCCCCACAGCGGGCGGCGCAGGCGATGGACACGCCCGTCACCGCCGGCGTTCACCACGTCGGGCTCACGGTCTCGCGCCTGGAGGAGAGCGCAGCGTTCTTCGTCTCGGTGCTCGGCTGGCGCGAGGTCCGCCGGGACGACGCCTACCCGGCCGTCTTCGTCAGCGACGGCCGTGTCATGGTCACGCTCTGGGCCGTTCGCGAGAGCCCTCCGGTCGCCTTCGACAAAGACAGGAACGTCGGGCTGCATCACGTGGCCTTCCAGGTTGCCCGCGAAGCCGATCTGGACGCGATCCGCACGCGGCTGGAGGCGGGCGGTATCGCGATCGAGTTCGGTCCGGAACCTCTGCGGCAGGGGCCCGCGAAACATATGATGTGCCGCGAGCCGAGCGGCATCCGGGTGGAGTTCATATGGCCGGGTGTCTGATCGGGACAGGGCAGTAGCGCTTGACGGCGGCGGGAATGGAACCTTCGACGCGGGTCATCGGCAGCAAGAACGACCCCTCGTGTCCAACCATGAGCAACGGCGTCCCACCGTCCCGGTTTGCGGTTTCCCACTGATATGCCTACGAACATCACGATCCACGCTCAGGTTCTACGAACGTGAAGGCTTTACGGTCACCGGTGGCCGCAAGCTGAAGACGGCTCTGTGACGCCGGGCGGCGCTGACGATAGGCGTGTCCCGGACACATGCAGCATCCGACAGGAGAAAATCCATGACGATACCCGCGAGCACCCCGCAGCCGCCGTACTACGCCGTCATCTTCACGTCCGTGCGCACCGACGGCGACCATGGCTATGCCGAGATGGCGAAGCGCATGCTGGAGCTCGCATCGCGCCAGCCCGGGTTCCTGGGCTTCGAGAGCGCACGGCAGGACATCGGCATCTCGGTTTCGTACTGGGCCTCGCCGGAGGCCATCCAGGCCTGGAAGCAGGACGTTTCCCACCGCGAGGCGCAGAGCCGCGCAAAGGACTGGTACCGGGTGTTCCGCGTGCGCGTCTGCCGCGTGGAGCGCGAGTACGGTTTTTAGGCCGCATTGTTCCTGACCGCACTGCCGCGGCCGCTCATGCCTGACGCAGGCCGGCGGGGGCGGGCCCGCGCCGTGCGAACGGACGCGCGCTCGGGCATAATGTCGCTTCCCGCGCCGAGGCGGTCTATGCTCCGGCGCCCGATCAATCGGAAACAGGATGAAGCATGAGCGGTCTGCCGAAGTGTCCCCAATGCGGTTCGGAATACACCTACGAGGACGGCGCCCTGTACGTCTGTCCGGAATGCGCGCACGAATGGGCGCGGGACGCGGCGGCGGAGGGCGGCGACGAGAGACGCGTGGTGCGCGACGCCTACGGCAACGAGCTCAGCGACGGCGACAGCGTCACAGTGATCAAGGATCTCAAGGTCAAGGGCTCGTCGTCGGTGGTCAAGGTCGGCACCAAGGTGAAGAACATACGCCTGGTCGAGGGCGACCACGACATCGACTGCCGCATCGAGGGCATCGGCGCGATGCAGCTCAAGTCCGAGTTCGTGAAGAAGGCCTGACGCCATCGGATCGGCGCGCCGCGACGGATTTTCCAGGAGACCCGCAGTGACCGACTACGACGATCCCGACGGAAAGGAACGCTGGCGGCGGATCGACGCGCCCGACGGCAGCGTCCGGGAACGCGCATGAGCCCCGGCCGTGCCCGGTCCCGGCCGGGGTTGCGGCATGGCTGACCCGCTCGGGTCCTGCCGGTTCCTGCGGCTGGTGGTCGACTCGGTCGCCGAGCATATCGTGGTCGTCGACGGCGAGGGACGGATCGTGTTCGTCAACCGCGGCTGGACCGAGTTCGGCCGCAGCAACGCCGGCGGGGACGACATCGAGTGGCGCGGCGTGGATTACCTCGCGGTCTGCGATACCGCGGCGGCCATGGGCGAGGAGTTCGGCAGGGAGGCCGCGGCGGGCATCCGCGCGGTGATGGGCGGCGCCGCGGATTCGTTCTATCTCGAATATCCCTGCCACAGCCCGGGCACGAAGCGCTGGTTCATGATGCGCGCCACGCCGTTTGTGTTCGAGGGCGCGCCGTACTACGTCATCTCCCACCGGGACATCACCGAGCGCAAGCTCGCCGAGGAGGCGGTGCTGCGGTCGTCGCGCGTCGATGCGCTCACCAATGTCGCCAACCGCCGCCGGTTCGACGAGTTCCTGGCCGGCGAATGGGGCCGCTGCGCGCGCCTGGGCGCGCCCGTCTCGCTGGCGCTCATCGACATCGATCACTTCAAACTGCTCAACGACACCTACGGCCATCAGGCAGGCGACGAGTGCCTGCAGCGGATCGGCGCCGTGCTCGACCGCTTCGCGCGGCGCCCGGGCGATCTCTGCGCGCGCTACGGCGGCGAGGAGTTTGCGCTGGTGCTCGGCGGAACGGCGTCCGAGGCGGCGTGTGAGATCGTGGAGGCGCTGATGGAGGAGATCCGCGCGCTCGGCATTCCGAACGCCCGGTCGCCGACCCGTCCGACGGTCACCGTCAGCGTCGGACTGGCGACCCGCCACCCCACGCCGCAGGACAGCGAGGCGGCGCTCGTGGGGGCGGCGGACGCGCTGCTCTACGCCGCCAAGGAGGGCGGCCGCGACCGGCTGGCCGTCGGGGGATGAGGGCGCCCTCCGGGCCGGCCGTGGCGGCCGCCCTTCTGCATCCGCTCCGAACTGTTTAACATCCCTGGTGGCGGGTCCGCCTGCCGCTCCTGAACCGACCGACGAGGAAACGCCGTGGAAAGGCCGAATATCGTACTGACCTCCCAGGACCTGGATCGCCTGGAGGCGCTGCTGGACTCGCTGCCGGCGACCGCCTTCCCCGGCAAGGCCGAGCTGCGCGCGGAGCTCGACCGCGCCGAGGTGGTGGAGCCGCAGGAGATCCCGCCCGATGTGGTGACCATGAACAGCACGGTACGCTTCGCCCTGGAATCGGGCGAGGAGTTCTGCCTGACGCTGGTCTATCCGAAGGACACGGACGGCAGCGCCGACCGCATCTCCGTGCTCGCACCGGTCGGCAGCGCGCTGCTGGGCCTGGCCGCCGGCGACTACATCGAATGGCCGCGGCCGGGCGGCGGGATGATGAAGGTGCGCATCGTCGAGGTGGTGTATCAGCCCGAACGCGCCGGCGAATACCATCGCTGACGCGCCGCGGCCAGGCCGATGAAGCTCAAGCAGATCCTCGCCCTCGACTGGGACGCCATCGCCGGCGTCATCGCCGCCGTCACGGCGATCGTGCTGCATCTGCTGCACATCATCGACGCGACGGTGATGGTCACCATCGCGGTGGTGATGATCGCGCTGCTGTTCATCCGCGACCTGCGCCGCGAGCGCGCCATGGAGCACGCCTACGCGACCATCGAGGAGAACGGCCGCGCCCTGCACGCCATCCGGGCGGCGCTGCAGCCCAGCGACGCGGTGCTGGTGGGGCCGGCCCAGCTGCGCGCGGCCAGCGAACGCTTCGCCGCCCACGCCCACGGCGAGATGACCTGGTTCCATGTCTGTCTGTCCATGTTCCGCCCGCAGCCGCTGTTCGACACGCTGCTGCGTCCGGCCATCGAGAACCCGCAGGTGACCGCCGTCCAGTTCATCCTCGACGCCAGCCAGCAGGGCCTGTGGGAGAGCGAGGTGCTGCCGAAGGTCGCCGCCTGCGGCGGCCGCGACAAGGTGCGTCCGCCGATCTGGACCACCATCGACGAATCGGTGTCGGTCATCATCGCCGACGGCGGGCCGGGCGGCCGCGCCGAAGGGCTGCTGAGCTTCTGGGGGGAACCGTTCATGGCGCACTCGGCGGACCGCCAGGTACCGCGCTACATCTTCCACGTGCAGCCGCATTCCGAACTCATGCCGCGTCTTGCGGAGCTGGTGCGCAACTACCGGTTCGCGAAATGACCGCCAGCGCGCTGATGGATTATCCTAGAAAAAACAGTTCACCACGAAGGACACAAAGGACACCAAGGTAAAGACAGGCACGTCGGCTTTCGCAGTGCTTCACCCTCCGGGTGAAGCACTGAAACCAAGTAACTCTTGGACTTCCTTTGTGTCCTTCGCGTCCTCTGTGGTGAAAATGAGTTTTTAAGGATTATTGATCTTTCGCCTTCCGCGCCTTCGTGTCGAAAGCTTTTTGCGGGTCGGCTTCATGACTCTGCCGCTCGGGTTCCGGTGCGGTGCTGTCACGGTATTCGCGTCAGAAATTCAACGCTGGGCAACATGTGAACCCCTTCACACATTCACGCCTTGGCAGCGCCTAGAGTGGTGCGTCCGCCGCGAACAAAACCACAGGCGGCGGGAACGAGCGCACACACGGAGGAATAAGGACATGTTCGATCAGGTGAAGCAGAACGTCGGCAAATGGACCCGGACCAGCGAGGAGCCGGAGACCGCGGGTGCAGCCGCCGCCGAACCCGCGCCGCGGCCGCGCGCGACGCGCATGGGCGGTACCGAGCCGGCGACCATCGGCCCTTCGATCCGCATCAAGGGCGAGCTGACCGGCGAGGAGAACCTCGTCATCGAGGGCAGTGTCGAGGGCACCATTCATCTGGAGAAGAACGACCTCACCATCGGCGCCAACGGCCGCATCAAGGCCGACATCCACGCCAAGGGCGTGATCGTCGAAGGCGAGCTGCAGGGCGACATCGTCGGCACCGAGAAGGTGATCATCCGCCGCAGCGGCAACATGCGCGGCAACATCGTCGCGCCGCGCGTCACGCTCGAGGACGGCGCGATGTTCAAGGGCAGCATCGAAATGGAACCGGTGGCGCAGCGCCAGACGGGCGGCGACAAGGGGGTCGGCGCGCTGGTCCGCGAGCCCGCCGTCGCGGACGTGCCGCTGCCCGCCGCCAAGACCGCCAAGTCCTGACGCCGTGGCGACGCGATTCGCAAGCCTGCTGCAGGCCGGGCGCGTGCGGCAGTGGACGAACGCCGCCCGGGAACTCATCGGCGCACGGAATGCGCCCGAACCCGGGGCGCCAGCCGGCGAACTGACCAACAGCCCGCTGCTCGCCGGCCTGGTCGCGCAGTGCGCCGAGCGGCCGCGCTGCCACGTGCTCGACCTCGGCCCGGCCATCGGCTCCAACATCGCCTTCTTCCAGCAGCTGCACTGCAAGCTCGAGATCGCCGACTGCGGCGCCGAGCTGCTGCGTCTGAGTGCCCGCGGCGAGGACGATGCCACGCCGCTGGACGCGCAGCTCGCGCGGCTGCTGCCGGTGGATCCGGACGAGCCTTACGATGCGATCCTGGCCTGGGACCTGCTGAACTATCTGGACAAGCCGCTGTTCGCGGCCCTGACGGCGCACCTGGCGCCGGCGGTGACGGGCGATACGCATCTGCACGCCTACATCGGCGCGCGCCGCACGCTGGCCGCCGAGCCGGCGCAGTACCGCCTGCAGGACGACGGCAGGGTCGAGGTGCTGGCACGCAGCACGGCGACGCGCGAGTGTCCCTGCTATCACCAGATGGAACTGCGCCACCTGCTGCCGCAGTTCGGCGTGGTGCGCTCCATGCTGCTGCAGAACGGCATGCAGGAGTACCTGTTCAAGGGGCAGGGCCGCGGTCACCGCACGACCGCCCGGCGGCGCTGAGCGGGTCAGCCGGCGACGCGCGTCGCGCCGAGCAGGATGCCGCGCCCGCGCCAGTCCTGGAGCAGCGCCGCGCCGCCGGCCAGCACCTGCGCCGGATCGGGGTGGCGCAGCTCCGCACAGATCGTCTCCAGTGCCCGCCGGCCGGTGTAGGCGCCGTCGGCGGCATGTTCGCTCAGCAGCCCGAACAGGCGGGCGCTGACGGCGTTGAGTTCGATGCGCCGCACCTCGTCGTCGCGGTCGCGGTAGGCCAGCAGCCGCGTCGGCTCGTCCGGCGCCTCCCGCGGCCAGCGGTCCGGCCAGTCGGCCGCGACGCGCTGCACCGGGTAGCGGTAGCACAGCGGCCAGGCCAGCGGCGAGACCCGCGGATGGCCGTCGAGCGGATCGCCATCGAACTCGGCCGGCCGTTCGGTCGGCTGTTCCGCATCGGGGTGCGCCGCCAGCGCCAGTTCCACCCATTCGTAATGCGCCAGCTCGCGGAGGAACGGGACGTCTTCCGTGCCCGCGCCGGGTGCGTTCTCCAGGTGGTCCAGGAACTCGCGCGGTATGTCGCGGAAGTAGGGCGAGCGCGCGCGGTGCCGTATGAAGAAATCCCGCACCAGGGCGCGCCAGGCGTCCGCCGCCAGAACGCTGCGCGTCAGTGGCAGCGTCTCGGCCAGGAAATTCTCGACGTTGTCGAACAGCAGATCGCGGTACACCGCCATGCGCCGCTCGTCGACGCCGGCCGGCGGCGGGTTGCGGTGCGGATCGCGGATGTGCGCCGTGAAGGCGTACTGCAGCCGCTGGAAGCCGGGACGCTCAGCCATGGCGTTCTGTGCGTCCGGCGGCGGACCGCTGCGCCTGCAGTCCGGCGATGCGTTGCACTTCGCCCAGCAGCTGCGCCAGCGGCGGCAGATCGAAGTCGCGTTCCAGCAGCGTCGGGATGACGCCGAAGCGCGCATAGGTCTCGTCCAGCAGCGTCCACACCGGATCGACGACGTCGGCGCCGTGGGTGTCGATGAGCAGGTCCGGGTCCTTGCGGTGATGGCCGGCGACGTGCAGATAGAGGATGCGTTCGGCGGGCAGGCCGGCGAGGAAGGCGTGCGCATTGTAGCCGTGATTGACGCTGTTGACGTAGACGTTGTTGACGTCGAGCAGCAGATCGCAGTCGGCCTCGGCGAGCACCGCGTCGATAAATTCCAGTTCGCTCAGTTCCCGGCCCGGCGCCGCGTAGTAGGAGACGTTCTCCACCGCGATGCGCCGCTCGAGGATGTCCTGGGTGCGGCGGATGCGCGCCGCGACGTACCGTACCGCCTCGGCGGTGAAGGGGATGGGCAGCAGATCGTAGAGCTGCCCGTCGTCGCTGCAATAGCTCAGGTGTTCCGTGCAGGCGCGGATGCCGTGTTCGTCCAGGAAGCGCTTGAGCCGGTGCAGGAAGTCCTCGTCCAGCGGAGCCGGCCCGCCCAGCGACAGCGACAGCCCGTGGGTGACGAAGGGATAACGTTCGGTGAAGCGGCGGAACTGCCTGCCGAAGCGGCCGCCCACGCCGATCCAGTTTTCGGGTGCGACCTCGAAGAAGTCGACGGGTGGAGCGGGGTGGTCGGCGAGCGGGCCCATGAGGGCCCGCCGCAGACCGAGACCGGCACCGTGGACGGGGAAGCGGCGAGGCGCGTGCATGCGTCCCGTGCCGGCGTCCGGCGGCGCCGTCCGGATCACTCGCCGTCGGCCGCCGCGCCGCCACGGGAGCGCGGACCCATGCCGGGGCAGTCGAGCTCGTCGCCGCTCAGCACGCCGTCGCCGTCCGTGTCCATCATCTCGAACATCTTCGCGTGGCCGGCATTGAACTCCTCGAGGGTGACCTTGCCGTCGCCGTCCGCATCGAACTTGCCGGGGCCATATCCGCCGCCCTTGCCCATCATGGCGCCGCACTTGCCTTCCTTCATCATGGCACCGCACTTGCCTTCCGCGCCCATCTTCGCACCGCACTTGCCTTCGGCCGCGGCGGCGAGGGTGTAGCCGCCCGACAGCTCGGTCTGTGCGAAGGGGTTGTCGGCGGCGACGGCACCGCCGGCGAGCGAGGCGGCGAAGGCCGCGCCGAGGGCGATGTTCAGGGATTTCATCGTGGTCTTGTCTGACATGGTGATGCTCCTTGGAGATTATTGTCGATCGGTGCGGAGAGTGGCCACCGATGGTCGTGCGTGCCGGCCGGCGCCGGCGGACCGCAGACACCCGAAGTGGGACATTGCCGTGGCGGCCGGGTTCCCCGGAATGAACCAGAAAACCGCATTTGCCACGGAAGCACACGGAAGACACTGAAACAAAACCTTGTCGGGAAGCCCGGCAAGCCACCTGGCGAGCGATGAGGGCCGCTGTGTGGAGCGTGTGATTTTGTCCGTGTTTTTCCGTGTGCTTCCGTGGCTGAAATGAGTTTATCGGGATGCCGGCGGGACAGGGCGCGCCAGCGGTCCTAGCGCTGCAGGAGACGCTCCAGGCAGCGGAGGTATTCCCCTTCGTCCGGCGCGGCATTGTCGCGCTGGCCACGCCAGATGGCCTCGGCCAGGCAGTCCATCATCCGATGCTCCAGCGCATGGCCGTCGGCCTGGGCGAGGCGCAGCCGCTGCGCCAGGGCGCGGACGCCCGCCGGCCGGTCGGTGGCGACCTGCTCGTGCAGCGCCAGGTGCAGGCCCATGTGCAGGAAGGGATTGGTCTCGCCCAGCTCGGGCAGGTAGTCCCTGCCCAGGGCGGCGTCCGGGCGTTCCAGCAGCGGCTGGTATTCCGGATGCATCAGGATCACGTCGCGGACCTGCACCTCCAGCGGTTCGAGCGCCTCGCCCGCCCGGTGCCTGCGCCAGACGTCGCAGTAGAACTGCCGGAGCTGATCGCGGTTCTGGGAAAAGAGCATGCGCTGTCGACCTGTCGGTGGTGGTGGGCTGCGGAAGCCGGGAAACCATGATGGCCACGAAATCCACGAAACCCACGAAAGCTAATGGGTGTAAACATAAATCCTTTTCGCGGGTTTCGTGGATTTCGTGGCCATCATGTTTTCGATGTTCTTTGCGCGCCT
>JAJJPM010000171.1:0-10052 GCA_032907525.1 Gammaproteobacteria bacterium | reverse complement strand
ACGAGTTTTTCAGCTCACGTCTCGCCGTCGGAGCGCCGCGTCGACTGCGTACGCTGATCGAGATCCTTCTGTTCGCGGCGCTCTTCGCCGGCGCGTTCCTCGACCCGGTAGCGGGACACCACCTTGTCGAGCGCCTCCGCGCGGCCGTGCAGATCGAGCCAGCGACGGCGCTGCGCCTCGCAATCACGCCGGACGCGCGCCAGCAGCTCTCCCTGCTGCTCGATCGCCTGGTTCAGGCGTTCCAGGAAGGTGCGGTAATCCCGCAGCCGTGCCGCACTGAGGCTGCCGCCGTCGGCGAACTGCCGGGTGTACTCGTCGCGGTAGCGCTGCAGCTCCTCGAGCCGCTGGGCACAGGCCTGTTCACGCCGCTGGCACTCACCCAGACGCGCCGCGGCCTCGCGTTCCCGGCGCACGGCGACGTCCGCC
This sequence comes from Gammaproteobacteria bacterium, assembly GCA_032907525.1. Taxonomy (GTDB): domain Bacteria; phylum Pseudomonadota; class Gammaproteobacteria; order Thiohalobacterales; family Thiohalobacteraceae; genus JAHJQQ01. Next base: position 9,626 of record JAJJPM010000171.1, on the reverse strand, counting down.
ACGGGCTGCATGCGCTTGCTGCGGGTCATGGGCTGCGACTCTTCATTCTAAAAACTTGCTGTAGTCACGGAAGCACACGGAAATACACGGAAGGCCGGGATACGGTGGTCTCCGCATCCCGTGTGTTTCCGTGGCGAATGCGGCATTCGGGCTCATCGCCGTACCGCCATGCCCTTCTGTGGCATCTTGGCCATCGCCTCGGACGACTTGCCGACCAGCCGGTCCAGATCGTCCAGACTGTCGACCAGCGGCACGGGCTCGCGCAGATTCTGCTGGAGGAACTCCACCAGCCGCGGATGGTAGGCGACCGCTTCGTCGACGCGCGGATCCGCGCCCTTCTGATAGGCACCGACGCTGATGAGATCCCGATGCCTGCGATAGGTGGAATACATTTGTTTGAACCGCCTCGCGGCCTGCATGTGTGCCGCGTCGGTGATCTCGGTCATGGCACGGCTGATGGATGCCTCGATGTCGATGGCTGGATAATGGCCCGATTCCGCCAGTTCGCGCGACAGGACGATGTGGCCGTCGAGAATCGCGCGGGCGGCGTCCGCGATGGGATCGTTCTGATCGTCACCTTCGGCAAGCACGGTGTAAAAGGCGGTTATCGAGCCGCCGTTGACATCACCGTTCCCGGCACGCTCGACCAGCTGCGGCAGCTTGGCGAATACGGACGGGGGATAACCTTTCGTCGCCGGCGGCTCGCCGATGGCGAGCGCAATCTCGCGCTGCGCCTGCGCGAAGCGCGTCAGTGAGTCCATCAGCAGCAGCACTTGCAGCCCCTGATCGCGAAAGTATTCGGCGATACTGGTGGCGAGCATCGCGCCGTGCATGCGCATCAGCGGAGAATTGTCGGCCGGCGTGGCGACCACCACGGCGCGCGCCATGCCTTCCTCGCCGAGAATGTTCTGTACGAATTCCACCACCTCGCGGCCACGCTCGCCGATCAGTCCGACGACGATCACATCGGCGTTGGTATACCGCGTCATCATGCCCAGCAGGACGCTCTTGCCCACGCCGCTGCCGGCGAACAAGCCCATGCGCTGTCCGCGACCGACACTGAGGAGGGCGTTGATCGCGCGCACGCCCACGTCCAGCGGTTCGCGGATGGGGCTGCGGCCAAGGGGGTTGATCGGCCGGCCGGTCAGCGGCACCCGCGCCTCGATATCCAGCGGCCCCTTGCCGTCCAGGGGCTGACCGGCACCGTCGAGTACGCGGCCGAGCAGGCCCGGGCCGGCCGGCGCCTCGCATACCTTGCGCGTGGGTATGACGCGCGCGTTCGGCGCCAGCCCCTGCAGGTCGCCGATCGGCATGAGAAAGAGCTTTTCGCCGGAGAAACCGACGACTTCGGCCTCGACGCGCGAGCCGTCGGGATTGACCACCATGCACCGCCCGCCGATCGCGGCCGGACAGCCGACCGCCTCGAGCGTCAGCCCCACCATCCGCGTCAACCGGCCTTCGACATCCAGGCCCACCCGGCGCTCGGCGCGTGCCCGATAGGCCGAGATCCGTCCAAGCCAGCGCGATGCGCGCTGCGCCTCAGGTCTTGTGCTGATGGTGGCCATTCGCGTCCGCTCTCATCGCCCTATTCGGTGTCGCCCTGCCGCTCGCCACCCAGCGTGCTCGCGATGACGGCCTGCAGCCGGCGCTCCACCGTCGCATCGATCTGCGAGCTGTCGCTGCTCACCTTGCAGCCGCCGCGCGTCAGCAGCGGGTCCTCGACGACTTTCCAGCCCTGCTCGACTTCGCTGAGCGAGAGCGTATCGCGGATCAGCGCCGCATCCTCGGGATGCAGATGCAGACGCACGTTGCGCGCCGCGATCGGCAACGCCGCCATCGCCTCGCGCACCACGGCCAGTACCTGGCCGGGATCGGTCCTGAGTTCGCGTCGCACCAGCTGACGCGCCACTGCCAGCGCCAGATGCACCAGTTCCTGTTCCACCTGATCGTCGACCTGCTCCAAAGGTCGCCCGAGTGCCTGCATCAGCCCTTCGAGCTCGTGTACGCGGGCCAGGATCTCCTTGCGGCCGGCTTCCAACCCCTCGCGGCGGCCCTGGGCGAAACCGTCTTCACGCGCCTGCGCATGGAGTTCCTCGATCTGTCGGGCCGTCAACGGCCGTGCCGCCGGCGCATTGCCGCGCATCTGCACGTCCGGCAGCGTCCAGCTCTCGATGCCGTCGACGTTTTCTTTGGGAATGATCCTGGTCATCGGCTGATATCACACATATTGTTCCGCGCCCTTGCCGCCGAGCACGATGTCGCCGGCCTCCGCCATGCGGCGGGCGATGGCGAGAATCTCCTTCTGGGCGATCTCGACCTCGGAGAGACGCACCGGGCCCTTCGCCTCCAGATCGTCGCGCAGCATCTCCGCGGCGCGCTTGGACATGTTCTTGAATATTTTTTCGCGCACCGTTTCGTCCGCCCCCTTCAACGCAATGATGAGATTGTCCGACGACACCTCGCGCAGCAGCGCCTGAATGCCCTGATCGTCCACATCCGCCAGGTTGTCGAACACGAACATCAGATCCTGGATCTTCTGACCGAGTTCGGAATCGGCATCCTTGATCAGTTCCATGATCTCGCCTTCCATGGAACTGTCGACGAAATTGAGTATGTTGGCAGCCGCCTTCACACCGCCGACCGATGACGACTTGACGTTGTTGGAACCGGAAAATTGCCGTTCCATGATCTCGTCCAGCTCGGCCAGTGCCGCCGGCTGGATGCCGTCGAGCGTGGCGATGCGCATGAGGACATCGATGCGCACGCGCTCGGGCAGATAGGTGAGCACGGAGGCCGCATGGTCGCTGTCGAGATAGGACAATACGATGGCCATGATCTGCGGATGCTCCAGACGGATGATCTCCGCCACCGCGCGGGCATCCATCCATTTGAGTGACTCCAGACCCTTGGTGTTCCGACCCAGCAGGATGCGGTCGATCAGCGTTCCAGCCTTCTCCTCGCCCAGCGCGTCGACCATGACCCTGCGAATGTATTCTTCGGACCCTACACCCAGTGCCGTCTGGTTCTCCACGGTCTCGATGAAATCGCCGAGGATCGTCTGCACCTGTTCGCGCGACACATTGGCCATCGCGGCCATGGCCGCGCCCACCTTCTGGACCTCTTTCGGCCCCATGTGCTTGAGGATCTGGGCGGCATCGGTCTCACCCAGAGACAGCAGAAAGATCGCGGCACGATCGACGCCCGAGAATTTTCCTGTCGAACTTATGTCAGCCATCCTGGTTCACCCAGTTCTTGACCACCTGAGCCACCCGCTTGGGATCCTGCTGGACCATGCCGCGCGCGGTGACGATCTGCTGCTCGTAGTCCCGCGGCCCCGGCAGTGAACCGCGCGCAGGGGTCCTGCCAATGGAAACCTGATCATCCTCCAGCCCGCCGTCGCCGACGGCCAGCGCCGGTCGGGGTGCGGCGACACCCTTCTCGGTCAGGCTCCGCAGCGTCGGTTTGAGCACGCCGAATATGAGAATCAGGACACCGATCACACCTGCCGCCTGCTTGAGCGCATCCCTCAGCCAGGGCTGTTCCCATACCGGCGGTTCGGGCAGTGCCTCCACCGGCGGCACCGGCTGGAAGGCCGCGTTGATGACCTGCACGCTGTCGCCCCGCTGCACGTTGAAGCCCACCGCCTCCCGCACAAGTGTGGTGAATTTGGCGAGTTCTTCTTCCGTCCAGGGCTGCCGCACCGTCTCGCCCTGCTCGTTCACCGTCTGCTTGTCGTCGAGAACGACTGCCACCGACAGCCGCCGTACGTTGCCGCTGGCCAGACGCGTGTGGCTGATGGTCTTGTCGAGTTCGTAGTTGCGCGTACTGCGCCGGCTGGTGTTGCCGTTGTTTTCGCCGGCGCCCGTCGCGACGGCGTTCGGATCGGTGGTCGCGGCGGCCGGCGGCTGATTGGACAGCGTACCGGGCACTCCGAGCCCGGTTATGCTGGAGGACATACGCTCTTCACTGATCTGTTCACTGCGCAGGGCGGGCAGATCAGGATTGAAGGTCTCCTGCGTCTTTTCGGTCACGGTGAAATCGAGCTCGGCCGCGACCTGGGCACGCACCCTGCCCGGCCCGATGAGCGGGCTGAGCAGATCCTCGATCCGCTGGACGTAAGTGCTTTCGATCTTGCGCGTATAGGCAAACTGGCTGGACGTCATCCCGACCTCCGCGGCCGCGTCCGGCGTGGTGAGCAGGTTGCCATGCTGGTCGACCACGGTCACCTTATCGGGTGACAGATGCGGTACGCTGGATCCGACCAGGTGGACGATGGAGGCCACCTGCCCCTCGTCCAGTGACCGGCCGGCATAGAGATTGACGACCACGGAGGCGCTCGGTGCTTCCTGCTTGCGGACGAATACTGAGCGCTTGGGAATGGCCAGGTGCACACGCGCGCTCTCGACGCTGCGCAGCGAACTGATGGTGCGTGCGAGCTCGCTTTCCAGGGCATGCTGGTACCGCGCCGTCTCGACGAACTGGCTGGTGCCGAAACCCTGATCCTGGTTGAGCATCTCGAAACCGTTGGTGGTGCCTTTCGGCAAGCCATCGGCAGCGAGCTGCAACCGCGCCTTCTGCAGTTCGCCCGACGCGACCAGCAATGCGCCGCTGGTCTCATCGATCTTGAAAGGAATATTCGATTTCTGCAGCGCATCGGCGATGTCAGCCGCATCGCGCTGCGAGAGACTGCCGTACAGGAGGCTGTAGCTCGGCGTCTGCGACCACAGGGCCACCGCCACACCCAATGCGACACTCGCCGCCAGGCCCACCATAAGGCCGACCTGCCGCAGTGCCGGTAATCCTCCAAAACCCTGCGCCGCCTGTCCTATCGCCATCGCTCGCCACCACACTCGTATTGTCTGTCAGTCAGGGTTTGCCGTATCGGGGTTCGTCGCGTTCATCCCAATCAGCATTCGTCATTTACTTTGCTCACCAGATACAAGACACAAGATGCAAATTACCGGACGTGCTCAGCCAGGCTCCTACTTGTATCTTTCGCCTTGCCTCTTGTATCTCCTTTCATACAGGCATGTTCATGACATCCTGATACGCCTGCACCAGCTTGTTGCGTACCTGGGTCATGGCCTGGAACGAGAGACTCGCCTTCTGCATGGCGACCATCACTTGCGTGAGGTCGGTATCGGGATCGCCACGCGTGAAGGATTCCACCAGGGCCTTCGACTCGGCCTGCGCGCCATTGACCTGGTCGACAGACTGCCTGAGCAGTGCGGCGAAATCCGCACCCTGGGCGTTGTCGACGGGTTTGGGCGCGGCACCTGCCTGCGCCGCCGCGGCCATCGCCCGCATCTGGGTCATGATCTGATTTACGTCGATGTCGGCCATGCTTTCGTACTCCATGCATCGGGGTACTCGCCGGCACCGGCGCAGCCCCCACCATACTTCGCCCTATTCCGATTCACCGGAACTCATGCAGATTCCACGCCACGGTTCAGCCGGGAACGGCGACACCGGCCTCGCGCATGCGCGCCAGCTTGTAGCGAAGCGTACGCGGACTGATGCCGAGACGCTCCGCCGCGGTCTTGCGGCTGCCGTTGCCGGCCGCCAGTGCTTCCAGGATCAGTTCCTGCTCGCGACTCCTGAGATCCCGGTCCAGACCTTCGGCTCCGGACTCGGGAGCCTGGGCGGGCCCGTTCCACGGCGTCGCAGCGATGGAAAGTTCACCCCCGCAAACCTCGAAATGCAGGTCCGCCGTCTCGATGCAATCGCCGGACATGAGGATGATGGCGCGCTGGAGGACATTTTCCAGCTCGCGTACATTGCCCGGCCAGGGGTGCGAGAGCAGCCGCTGCTCGGCGTCCGGGCAGAGCGTCGGCACGGGGCGACCGGGCGGGCAATGGCGCTCGATCAATCGCTGAGCGATGGGAAGGATATCGCGCGGACGCTCACGCAAAGGCGCAATACGCAACGGCAGCACATTCAACCGGTAGAAAAGGTCTTCACGAAAGCGGCCGGCGGCCACCTCATCACGCAGCGTGCGGTTCGTGGTCGCAATCACGCGCACATCCAGGGAAATGACATTGCGACCGCCCAGACGTTCGACCTCGCGTTCCTGCAGGACGCGCAGAAGTTTCGCCTGCAGTGCCAGATCCATTTCGGAGATCTCGTCGAGCAGAAGCGTGCCGCCCTGGGCCTGCTCGAACTTGCCAGCATGGGATTGATACGCACCGGTAAACGCGCCTTTCTCATAGCCGAAAAGCATCGCTTCCAGCATATTCTCGGGAATGGCCGCGCAATTTATGGCCACGAACGGTCCCTTGGCACGCTGCGATCGATCGTGGATATGGCGGGCTAGCACCTCCTTGCCAGTGCCGGATTCGCCGGCAATCATCACCGTCGCGTCGGTCCTGGCCACGCGGTTGGCAACCGACAGCAGTTCCCGGCTGCGTCGGTCCTCCGCGACCATCCCCGCATCCTCGTCCTGTGCGGCAGGCAGATAGCGGTTCACCATATCGACCAGCACATCGGCCGCAAATGGTTTCGTCAGATAATCCGATGCTCCGCAGTGCATGGCGTCGACAGCCTTCTGCACCGTGCCGTAGGCCGTCATCAGCACCACGGGCAGATCCGGATGGCGACCGCGGATGCGCTTGAGCAGGCCGTAGCCGTCCATATCCGGCATCTGCACATCACTGACAACCATGCCTATGGGGGAACGCTCCATGAGTTCGAGTGCTGCAGGGCCGTCCGTAGCCGCCACGACCGTGTAACCGGCAAGTTCGAGCGTGTCGCACAGGGCTTCACGCAGACCGGGGTCATCTTCGACGATCAGGACGGTGGCTGGGTTCATGCGGGACTCCTCAGTTGGCGCCGCAGGCCGCGGTACCGGGCGCGGCTGCGTTGAAATGACAGGACCGGGTGCCACTCGGCAGAGGCAAGGCCACGGCCGCGGCATTGGGAATCTGGATGATGAATTCGGTGCCGCCGTCGGCCGGCGTCCGCACGGAAATGTGGCCCTGATGAGCTCGAATCGTCTCCTTCACGACTGCCAGGCCGAGACCGGTGCCTCCGGTGCGTGTCGTGAAAAAGGGTTCGAAGATGCGCTCGTGCAGTTCTTCCGGAATGCCGCGCCCATTGTCGCGCAGGCGGATCTCCACCAGGCCGGCGTCGGTGAGTCGTGTATGCAGATCCAGAACCGCTGTCGCTGTGCAGGCCTGCAAGGCATTGACCACCAGATTGCCGAAAGCGCCAAGCAATGCATCGCGATTGCCGCAGAGAATGGCGTCGGCCGCCTGATTGCATACATGCCAGTGCGCTCCCGCACTCTGCAGTTGATCTTCGACACTGAGATGCAATGCATCGCAGAGGTCGGTCACACTGAAGTGCTCGTCGCCCGCCTGCCCTCCGCGTGCGAAGGACAACATGTCGTTGACCAGCCGCTCCAGATGCTGTAGCCGCTCCAGCAGTCTCCCGGAAAAACGGGCACGATCGCCGGCCGGCAATTCGTCCTTGGCGAGGTGCGCCGCGTACAGCACCGCCGCCGAAAGCGGTGTGCGGATCTGGTGGGCAAGGCTCGCAGCCATCTCCCCCAGCGCGCCGAGGCGCTGTTGGCGGTCGAGCATCGTCTGCACGGCATCGGTTTCCGCGGGCTGACGTTCGGCACGCGCCTGGGTCAGCCCGCACGTCAGCACGGCAACCCGGTCTTCGAGAGCCCGATAGGACCGCTCGAGCTGCCGAGACCTGTGGTTGAACGCCTCGAACGCTTCGACCAGTGCTTGGCTATGAGAGGGCTTCATGGACCGCCGGAACTCCGCTGCGACTGTGACTGCGGATCGCAACAGCAACAAGCGTGCCTGGACTGAATAGGCATTACATATCAATCAGTTGTAGAGACTAAATTTCAGGATCGTCAATTTGACGACGCCTTGAGCCCCCGGCCGACCGCGCATCGCCCCACCCATCCCACACGCGCCCCTCACCCAGGCAAAAAAAATCCCGGGACGGGCCCGGGATCTACCGAACGACATTTTTGTATTCAGTAACTTGAAAGCGTCTTTGGGATGCCGTCAGATTCCCGCCACATCGCCGCGCTGCAAACCATACTTGCGGAGCTTCTCGACCAGCGTAGTACGCCGCATACCCAGGCGCTTGGCGGCATGCGCCACGACGCCGCCGGCATCATCCAGGGCCTGCTTGATGTAGGTGAGTTCGAGATTGCTCAGATGCTCCTTGAGATCGAGGCCTTCGCGCGGCAGGCGCGGCTCGTCGAAATCCAGAGGCTGCGGATTGATCACCAGGTCCTCGCTGAGCTTTGGGTTGGGAATGGTCCCCTCCTCCAGCTGGAACTTCTCCGGCAGGTCGCCGATGTCCACCACACCGAAGGGGTGCAGGATCGCCATGCGCTCGATCAGATTCGCCAGTTCGCGCACATTGCCCGGCCAGGGGTAGTGACACAAAGCCATGACGGCCGCCGAAGTCAGACGCACCGAACCCCGCTTTTCGTGCTCGATACGACGGATGAGTTCATTGACCAGCATCGGAATGTCCTCGGCACGCTCACGTAACGGAGGCATCTCGATGGGGAATACGTTGAGGCGGTAGAAAAGATCCTCGCGGAACTTGCCGTCTTTGATGGCATCCTCCAGGTCGCGGTGGGTGGCGGCGACCACGCGCACATTGGCCTCGATGCTCTTGTTGCTGCCGACGCGTTCGAAGGTACGCTCCTGCAGCACGCGCAGCAGCTTGACCTGCATGGGCAGGCTCATGTCGCCGATCTCGTCCAGGAACAGCGTGCCGCCCTCGGCCATCTCGAAACGTCCCTGGCGCGCGCTGATGGCGCCAGTGAAGGCGCCCTTCTCATGGCCGAACAGTTCGCTTTCGAGCAGATCACCCGGAATCGCCCCGCAATTGATCGGCACGAAGGCTTTGTCGCGCCGCGCGGAGTTGTAATGCAGATTGCGGGCGACGACCTCCTTTCCGGTACCCGATTCGCCGAGGATCAGCACATTGGCATCCGAATCGGCGACCTGCTGGATGTATTTGCGGACCTGTTGGATGGCGCGGCTGCTGCCGACCAGGCTGCGGAACAGATCGACCGGACGCTGGCGCCCGGCCTCCTGATGCGCCTCGCGGTAGACCTCGGCCTGGTGCAGCGCATTGGTCAGTTGGCTGTAGCGCGGCGGCAACTCGATGCGGCCGAGAATGCAGGAGCCGGCATCGATCTGCACCGTGGGCTCCTTGCCCTTCTGCGCCAACAGAAAGATCGGCAGATGCTGGTCGAGATCGTGTATCTCCTTGAGCAGCTTCTCCAGCGCCTTGTCGGACTTGCACTGACCGATCATGACGGCGATGAACTCACCGGGGTTCTCTATCGCCTCCCGCCAGCGATTGCAGTCTGTAACCAGCGCAGGTCCGCAATCGATGAAGTTCAGTACCGCGGTGAGTTCGTTGCCACGCTCGGCATCCGCCTCGATGACCAGCACCTTGCCGTCAAAAGACATATTTCTCCCTCCAGAAACGCAGGCAACCAGGGCTGTTACCCGACGCCGGACAGGGGGTGGCTTCTGCTGGCACACCGGAAACTGCCCGGATTGTTTGACCGGTTTCTAGTAAAGCACTGAAAAAAATAAATGTCAAAAACTCGACGTTACTTTAGCGATTTCTAATAC
>JAJJPM010000170.1:0-10123 GCA_032907525.1 Gammaproteobacteria bacterium | reverse complement strand
CTCCTCACTCCTCACTCCTCACCTCTTCTTCACCAGCCGGCGGCGGCGCGTGGTGGAGCGCCGTCGCACGATCAGTGCGGCGCGCTGGGCGCTCTTGCCGTAGCGCGCCATGCGGTCGAAGTCGCTCTGCAGGATCGGCATGTTGATGCAGTCCATGCGCGTCTTGCCCATTTCGTAGTCCACGAACGGATCGTGCACGTAGATGAACCGCTCGTCGAAGCCCGTCACCACCACCCAGTGCGGAGACTTCTCCTTGTAGATGAGATAGGAGCTGATCAGCACGATGGGAATGCCGCCGGAATTGAACTGTGATTTCAGTTCCTCGACGCCCAGCCGTGTGTAGTGTTCGGCGATGGGCAGCGCGGCGACCTCCTGGATGAACTCGTCCTGCACCAGCCGGATGACCTCCTTTTTCTCCTCGTTGCGCACCGAGTCGACGAACATCGGCGTCTCGTCTTTCACGTAGATCTCGACATCGAAGCCGCGGTGATAGGCCGACAGCGCCAGTCCATGCGCGCCGCAGCCGCCGTGCCCGGAGGTCATGAACACCGTGGTCGCCTCGCGCCAGATGCGGATCTCCGTCTGGCGGCTCATGTCGATGCTGTCGTCCAGGGCCTTCATGGCCATCATCAGCGCGGCGGGTCCGCAGGTGAAGTCCAGGGTCTGCTCGTAATAGGGCACCCGCACCATCTCCGGCCGCAGGTGCGGCACCATGAGCTTCTCGAAGCGCAGCGCGTCGGCATGGTCCTCGTAATAGTCGTCGACCACGCCGAACTGACGGTAGTTCAGCTTCTGATAGAGGGCGATGGCGGCGGCATTGTCCGGCCGCACCTCCAGACGCATGTACACGCAGCCGCGCGCCAGGGCGGCGCGCTCGGCCGCCTTGATCAGCTCGGCCGCGATGCCGTGACCGCGGCTGCCGGGATCGACGGCCAGCGAATACATGCGTGCCAGCGAGGTGCCGGTGTGGAACAGCACCAGCACATAGCCGCGCAATTCGCCCTTGCGGTCCTCGACGAGCGTGGCGGCATTGGCCTTGGTGAGCATGTAACGGAAATTGCGGCGCGACAGCCGATCGTAGTCGAAGCAGCGGTTCTCGAGCGCGACCAGGGCGTCGAGATCGTCAAGCGTGGCGTCGCGGATCATGGGCAGGGGTCGGAATACGGATGCACCGGCCGTCACTCTAGCACGCCGCCCCGGCGTCCGGCAGCCCGGCCGGAAGGACATCGATGGCCACGAAATCCACGAAACCCACGAAAATCTTCAAGGGAAAACCCCGGCCACGGAAAACACGGGCACGTACGGGGCTGCAAACCGCGTTTCCGAGAGACGGTTTTCCCTCTCATACCTTTCGTGGATTTCGTGGGTTTCGTGGCCATCCACGTTTCAAATCCGCCGCCGTTGGTACAGAATCGGCGCATGCCTGCCTCCGCACCGACACTCATGGACATGCTCCGCGGCCTGATCGGGACACCGTCGGTGTCCAGCGTCAGCCCGCAGTTCGACCAGGGCAACCGCGCCGTCATCGACCTGCTGGCCGGCTGGCTGGAGGATCTGGGCTTCGCGGTCGAGATCCAGCCGCTGGACATCCATCCCGACAAGGCCAATCTGATCGCGACCCTGGGCCGTGGCGGCGGCGGGCTGGTGCTCGCCGGCCACACCGACACCGTGCCCTGCGATCCGGAGCTGTGGCGCTCCGATCCCTTCCGCCTGACGGAACGCGACCAGCGCCTCTACGGCCTGGGCACGTCCGACATGAAGTCCTTCCTGGCGCTGGCCATCGAGGCCGCGCGGCGCTTCGATGCCGGCAGGCTGCGCGAGCCGCTGACCATCGTCGCCACCGCCGACGAGGAGAGTTCCATGGCCGGCGCCCTGGCGCTGGTCGAGGCCGGCCGCGCGCTCGGCCGCCACGCCATCATCGGCGAGCCCACCGGCCTGCGGCCCATACGCACCCACAAGGGCATCATGATGGAGGCGATCCGCATCCGCGGACAGTCGGGCCACTCGTCCGATCCGGCGCTGGGCAACAGCGCGCTGGAAGGCATGTACCAGGCCTTGGGCGAGATCCTCGCCTGGCGGGCCGAGCTGCAGGAACGTCACCGCAACCCGCTGTTCAAGGTGCCCGTGCCGACGCTCAACCTCGGCCACATCCACGGCGGCGACAACCCCAATCGCATCTGCGGCGCCTGCGAACTGCACATCGACCTGCGGCCGCTGCCGGGCATGGACCTGGACGAACTGCGCGGCGAACTGGAGAAGCGCCTGTCGCGGCGCCTGGCCGGCAGCGGTCTGGGGCTGCAGGTCGAACGCCTGTTCGCGGGCACCCCCGCGATGGAGACGCCCGCCGGCGCGCCCATCGTCCAGGCCGGTGAACGCCTCACCGGCCACCCCGCCGAGGCCGTCGCCTTCGGCACCGAGGGTCCCTACTTCAACGAACTGGGGATGGACACCCTGATCCTCGGTCCGGGCGACATCGAGCAGGCGCACCAGCCCGACGAATACCTGCGCCTGGACCGCATCGACCCGACGCTGGATCTGTTGGAACGCATGATCGGCGAGTTCTGCGTGACGCGCGCCGCACCGTAGCGCCGCGTCCGACTCCTGGCCGTGGCCAGCGGACCTGTCCGCGGCTGGTCCCGGGCGACGAATTCCTGCACCATAAATGAGACAAACGCACGGCGAGCACATCGTGACCAAGACCAACAAAGATACCTGCGAATTCGTCACCGGCTTCCGCCATTCGGCGCCCTACATCCACGCCCACCGCGGGCGCACGTTCGTCATCGGCTTTTCCGGCGAGGCGATCGCGGAGCCCGGTTTTGCGGCGCTGATCCATGATTTCGCCCTCCTGCACAGCCTGGGCGTCAGGCTGGTGCTGGTGCACGGCGCGCGCCCCCAGATCGAAGAGCGGCTGCGCAGGCGCGGCGCGGAGATCCGCTATGCCCATGGCCTGCGCATCACCGATGACGCGGCGCTGGTCTGCGTCAAGGAGGCGGTGGGCACGCTGCGGGTGGATCTGGAGGCGCTGCTGTCGATGGGACTGGCGAGCACGCCCATGGCGGGCGCGCGCATCGGCGTGGCCAGCGGCAACTTCGTCATCGCCAAGCCGCTGGGCGTGCGCGAGGGCGTGGACTACTGCCACACCGGCGAGGTGCGGCGCATCGATGGCGCGGCCATCCGCCAGCAGCTGGAGGACCAGCGCATCGTGCTGCTTTCGCCGCTCGGCTATTCGCCCACCGGCGAGGTGTTCAACCTGAGCGCCGAGGACGTGGCCATGCACACGGCCATCGAACTGCGCGCCGACAAGCTGATCCTGCTGACCGACGGACCGGGGCTGGCGAAAGGCCGCAGGCCCGTGCGTCAGCTCAGCCCCGCCGACGCCGACGGGCTGCTGCACGGCCGGCGCGCCCTGCCCGAGGACACCGCCCGCCAGCTGGCCAGCCTCACCCAGGCCGCCAGACGCGGCGTGCGGCGCGCCCACCTGGTCGGCCGCGCCACCGACGGCGCGCTGCTGCTCGAACTGTACACCCGCGACGGCGTCGGCACCCTGGTGACGACCGACGTCTACGAGGGCCTGCGCCAGGCGACCATCGACGATGTCGGCGGCATCCTGGAGCTCATCGAGCCCCTCGAGGCCGAAGGCGCGCTGGTGCGGCGCTCGCGCGAACTGCTGGAGATGGAGATCGATCACTTCCTGGTGGTCGAGCGCGACGGCCTGATCACCGCCTGCGCGGCGCTCTACCCCTATGCCGACGAAGGCGTCGGCGAACTCGCCTGCCTCGCCGTGCATCCCGATTACCGCGGCGAGGGCCGCGGCGACACCCTGCTCGCCGCCATCGAGGAGCGCGCCCTCGACGCCGGCATCCGGCGCCTGTTCGTGCTCACCACCCGCACCGCGCACTGGTTCCGCGAGCGCGGCTTCGCGCCCGCCGCCGTGGACGATCTCCCCGTCCGGCGCCGCGACCTCTACAACTACCAGCGCAAGTCCAAGGTGTTCATCAAACCGCTGGCGGGGTGAGCGGCGCGACCGAAAATCGGCCACGGAAGACACGAGCAAAACTCTTTAGCCACGAAACCCACAAAACCCACGAAAATTTATGAAGGAAGAAACCCAGCCACGGAAAACACGGACAAGTGCATGGCTGCAAACCCCGTGTCCGAGAGACGGTTTTCCCTCTCATACCTTTCGTGGATTTCGTGGGTTTCGTGGCTAAAGAGTTTTGCTCGTGGGTTTCGTGGCCATCAGGCCTTTCGCGGCTAGAATTGGGTTTCCTGCCAACCAACGGAGGTACTGTCATGCACACGTCCGCGCTCGTGATCCTGCTGCCGGCCCTCGGGCTGGCGTCCATCGCCGTCGCCGATGAGGTCGCGCCGGCGCCGAACGGCATCGAACTGCCGGACGGCTACAAGGACTGGCGGGTGATCGCGTCCTCGCACCGCACCGACAACAACACCCTGCGCGTCATCGTCGGCAACGACGCGGCCGTCGCGGCGGCCCGTTCCGGCCGGACGAACCCCTGGCCCGACGGCGCCATCCTGGGCAAGCTGGTCTGGAAGGATGCGACGCACGAGAAATGGGAGACCGCCACCGTGCCGGGCGAGTTCGTGCACGCCGAGTTCATGATCAAGGACGCCGAACGCCACCGCGACACCGGCGGCTGGGGCTTCGCCCGCTGGCTCGGCCGCCAGCAGACGCCTTACGGCAAGGACGCGGACTTCGCGCAGGAATGCTTCACCTGCCACACCCCGATGAAGGACAAGGACTACGTGTTCACCGTCCCCGCAAGCCTGCCGTGAAAGATGCAGCCACGAAACCCACGAGCAAAACCCTTTTTAGCCACGAAACCCACGAAATCCACGAAAGGTATGAGGGGAAAACCGTCTCTCGGACACGGGGTTTGTGGCCCTGTATGTGTCCGCGCTTTCCGTGTTTTCCGTGGTCGGTTTTCGCCTTAAAGATTTTCGTGGATTTCGTGGGTTTCGTGGCTAAAAAGGGTTTTGTCCGTGCTTTCCGTGTTTTCCGTGTTTTCCGTGGCTGATTTTGGGTTTCATGGCTAAATAAAGGCTTCGACATGACCAGCCTGCGCTTCGTGCAGATCACCGACACGCACCTGTCCGACCGGGCGGAGGGCACGTTGCGCGGCGTGAACACCGCGCAGACGCTCGCGGCGGTGGTCGACTGCGCGCGCGCCCGCGAGCCGCGCATCGACGGCATCCTCGCCACCGGCGATCTCAGCCACGACGGCGGCACGCCGTCCTACCGGCGCCTGATCCGCGCGCTCACGCCGCTGGACGCGCCGGTCTATTGCCTGCCGGGCAACCACGACGCCCTGAGCGTCTTCGGCTGCGTGCTGAAGGGCGCACGGGTGCAGAGCGGCGGCCGGATCCTGCCGGAGGGCTGGCAGCTGGTCCTGCTGGATACCGCCGTGCCCGGCGCCGTGCACGGCCATCTGCGCCCGCGCGAGCTCGAACGCCTGGAGGCGGCATTGCAGGAGCATCCGGACCGGCACGCGCTGATCTGCCTGCACCATCAGCCGGTGCCGGTCGGCAGTGCCTGGGTCGACCGGCTCATGCTGGACAACGCCGCGGCGCTGTTCGCCGTGCTCGACCGCCACCCCCAGGTGCGCGGCATCCTCTGGGGCCATGTGCACCAGGAGTTCGATGGCTCACGCAACGGCGTGCGCCTGCTCGCCTCGCCCTCCAGCTGCGTCCAGTTCAAGCCCGGCTGCGACGACTTCACCCTCGACGACCGCCCCCCCGGCTACCGCTGGCTGGACCTCCGCCCCGACGGCCGCATCGACACCGGCGTCGTCTACGTCACCCGTGAGCAAAACCCTTTGTAGCCACGAAACCCACGAAATCCACGAAAATCTTTAAGGCGAAAACCGGCCACGGAAAACACGGAAAGCGCGGACACGTACAGGGCCACAAACCCCGTGTCCGAGAGACGGTTTTCCCCTCATACCTTTCGTGGATTTCGTGGGTTTCGTGGCTACAAAGGGTTTTGCCCGCGGGTTTCATGGCCAGCCAGCCCTCAGTCCCGCTGCGCCGCCACGCTGCGGCAGAGGCCGTAGCCGAGGGCGGCGGCGCCGGTGAGGCAGATCGCGCCGCAGGCGGCGACGGTGTGCGGGGCGCCGATGTGGTGCGCGACGCTGCCGGCGAGCAGGTTGCCCAGCGGCGCGAAGCCCAGGAACACCATGGAGAACAGCGACATCAGCCGGCCGCGCAGGCCGTCTTCCGCTTCGAGCTGGAGGAACGTGTTGGTGGCCGCCACCAGCGAGGTGATGGCGAAACCGGTGACCGGCAGGCTCGCCAGGGCGAACGCGAAGCTCCCGACCTGCGAGAACAGCAACAGGCCGATCCCAGCCAGTACCCCGGAGACGACGATCACGCGTTCCAGCCCTCTGTGGTGCTCGCGCTGGGCGAGCCGCAGCGCCCCCAGCAGGGCGCCGAAGCCCGCGGCGCCGACCAGCAGACCGAGCTGCTGGGCGTCGCCGCCGAACACATCGCGCGCGAACACCGGCATGAGCACCAGATAGGGCGTACCCGCCAGGCTCACCAATGCCACCAGGGCCAGGGCGTAGCGCAGCGGCGGCTGGCGCCAGGCGAAGCGCAGGCCGGCCCAGGGCCCGCCGCCGCCGGCGTGACGCACATGCATTTTCGGACGCGGCCGCATGGCCGCCAGGGCCAGCAGCACGGTCAGGAAGGACAGACCGTTCAGGATGAACAGCGGCCCCTCGCCGAGCAGCGCGATCAGCAGGCCGGCCAGTGCCGGGCCGAGAAAGCGCGCGAGGTTGAACAGGCTGGAATTGAGCGCGATGGCGTTGGGCAGCTCGGCACGGTCGACCAGCCCTGCCACCAGCGCGTGCCGCGCCGGGATCTCGAAGGCGTGGATGATGCCGAGCAGCGTCGCCAGCACCAGGATGTGCGCCACCTGCACGTGCCCGCTCAGCGTGAGCGCACCGAGGATGAAGGCCTGCAGCATCGCCAGCGTCTGGGTCGTCCAGAACAGCCGGTAGCGCGAATAGCGGTCGGCGACCGCCCCGGCCGCCAGCCCCAGCACCAGCACCGGCGCCAGATTGAGAAAACTCACCAGCCCCAGCATGAAGCTCGAATCGGTCAGCCGGTAGACCAGCCACGCCTGCGCGACACTCTGCATCCAGGTGCCGTGCAGCGACAGCAGCTGCCCGAGAAAATACAGCCGGAAGTTGCGGTGCCTGAGCGAGCGTGTGAGGAGCCTGAATCTCATGGCGTACGGGGATCGGGATCGGTCCCGCATTCTGGCGCAACGCGCGGCGATTTCCTATCCGCAGGGGACATGGCCACGAAAACCTTTTTTAGCCACGAAACCCACGAAATCCGCGAAAATCTTTAAGGCGAAACCCAGCCACGGAAAACACGGAAAGCACGGACAAGTACAGGGCTGCAAACCCCGTGTCCGAGAGACGGTTTTCCACTCTCATACCTTTCGTGGATTTCGTGGGTTTCGTGGCGAAAATGGGTTTTGTCCGTGCTTTCCGTGTTTTCCGTGGCTGGGTTTTTTCCTCAACGGTTTTCGTGGATTTCGTGGGTTTCGTGGCCATCCCCCCCCGCGCGCAAAAAGAAGCCCGCGTCATGCGGGCTGAAAGGCACAACATCAGACGTGGATCAGGCGCCGGGGGAGGCCAGGAGGCCGGTGGCGAACAACAGCAGATAGACGAGGAATGCCAGCGCGGCGATGGACAGGGCCGGGCCCAGGCGCCCCCGGCGGCGGTACGGCGGCGCGCCCGGCAGGGGCGCGAGAAGCTCGGGCAGATCCTGATAGGACAGGTCGACCATGTCCTTGAGCTTGCGCAGCTCCCACACCTCGCGGCTCAGGTCGGCGTCCATGTCCAGCAGGGTCAGCACCAGCTCGCGATCATTGGTGTCGAGCTGGCCGTCGGCAAACGACACCAGCATCTCGTAGGACGAAGGCGGCCGTTTCATTTCGTGCGCCATTGCTGGAACTGCGCCGTGGGAGTGCCGGTCCGTACGGCGTCGAACAGCTGCATCTTGAGGTGGACGCGTGCATGGCAGAGCTGCGCCACCAGCTCCGAGCGCGGAATCTCCAGCACCTGGCTCGCCTCCGTGTAGCTGCAGCCGCCGAGATCCACCAATGCCACGATCAGCCGCTGCAGGTCATCGAGCTGCCGCAGGGCCTGGCGTACGCGGCGCACCATGGGCCGGCGCGCCGCCGACATCTTCTCGCCGGGCGCGAAGCTGAGGACCTCGCGGTAGTCACGCTGATAGGCACGGAAGCCGTCGAGGAGGGCACGGAACAGCGTCACGCGCAGCCGGCTGCCGTCGCGGAACAGGGAGACGTCGCGCGCCGCCGTACGCCCGGCGATATCGGCGAGGTGGCGGGCCAGCACGGCGTCATGCCCCCAGGCGAAGGCGACCCGTTCGAGCCGGGGCCTTTGAGACTCGATCCGCTGACGCAAGATCCATGAGCGGCAGATACGGCAGACGATGTTCATGGGCAACAGTCTCCCCGTTGTCATAGCGGGAAGACGGCGCCACGGAGCGGTTTATTCCAAGAACCACCTTTCCCCGGACTCAGACGGGCCGGGGCCTTTTACCGCGAAACCCAAAACCTGCCGCGGAAAGCACGGACAAACCTTTTTTAGCCACGAAATCCACGAAAGATATGAGTGGGAACACCGTCTCTCAAGAACACTGTCTGCAGCCCTGTACCTGTCCGCGCTTTCCGTGACCGGGTTTTCCCCCTAATACCGTTCGTGGGTTTCGTGGATTTCGTGGCTAAAAAGGGTTTTGTCCGTGTCTTCCGTGGCGGGAATCCGTCAGGAGGGTGCCCCGCGACGCCCGTTTCATCGGACCAGCTGATTGAGGTCGAAGATGGGGAGCAGGATGGCGAGCACGATAATGAGCACGAGACCGCCCATCAAAACGATCAATAGCGGCTCGAACAGACCGAGCAGGGTCGCGACCAGGATCTCGATCTCCCGCTCCTGGCTGGTGGCGGCGCGCTCGAGCATGTCCTCGAGGTTGCCGGAGGCCTCGCCGCTGGCGATCAGGTGCAGCGTCAGCGGCGGGAAATAGCGGCTCTTCTCCAGGGCCGAATAGATGCTGGCGCCCTCGCGGACCTTGCGCGCGGCTTCTTCCACCGCCTCGCGCATGGGCATGTTGCCGATCACCTCCGCGCCGATGCGCAGCGCGTCCAGCACCGGTACGCCGGAGGCCAGCAGGATGCTGAAGGTGCGTGCGAAGCGCGCCGTGTTCAGGCCGCGCACCAGGCGCGCGACCAGCGGCGTGCGCAGCAGCAGGCGGTGCCATTGCCGGCGCGGCCCGGGCTTGCGCAGCATCCAGGCCAGCACGCCGCCGGCGATGCCGAACAGCACCAGCAGCGCCAGACCGTAATCGCGCATGAAGTCGCTCACCGCGATCAGCCCGCGCGTGAGCAGGGGCAGCTCCTGGCCGATGTTCTCGAACACCTGCACCACCTGCGGCACGACATAGGTGAGCAGCAGCACGACCACGGAGATGGCCAGCAGGGTGAGCATGGCGGGATAGAACAGCGCCAGCTGGATCTTCTGGCCGAGCTGCTGGCGGCTCTCGGTATAGTCGGCCAGGCGCTCCAGCACGACATCCAGGTGGCCGGACTGTTCTCCGGCGCCGACGGTGGCACGGTACAGCTCGGGAAACACGTGCGGGAATTCCGCCAGGCCGGCGGCCAGCGTATGACCTTCCATGACGCGGGCGCGCACGCCCAGCAGCATGCTCTTGAGACGCGCCTTCTCGGTCTGCTGCGAGACCGCGCGCACGGATTCCTCCAGCGGCAGTCCCGAGCGCACCAGCGTCGCCAGCTGCCGCGTCATCAGCGCCAGATCGCCGGCGGCCACGCCGCGCCGCAGGCTGAAGCCGCGCGCCGCCTTGGCCTCACGGGCCGCGACCTCCTGCACCGACAGCGGCGTCCAGTGCCGCTCGCGCAGCTGCTGGCGCACCTGGCGTGGACTGTCGCCCTCCAGCACGCCCTTGTGCTGGCGGCCGGTGCTGTCCAGAGCGGTGAATTCGAAGGCGGGCATTATGAGATCAGGTTCTAGGTTCTAGGTTCTAGGTTCTAGGTTCTAGGTTCTAGGTTCTAGGT
>JAJJPM010000169.1:0-10140 GCA_032907525.1 Gammaproteobacteria bacterium | reverse complement strand
TCGTCCAGCAGCAGCACCTTGGGATTGGTCACCAGGGCGCGGGCGATGGCGAGCTGCTGCTGCTGACCGCCGGACAGATTGCCGCCTTTCCGGTGGCGCATATCCCACAGCACAGGAAACAGCGCGAATATGTCATCGGGGATCCGCCGGCTCTTCGAATTCTCGAGCCCGGTCTCGATGTTCTCCTGCACGCTCAGTGTCGGGAATATCATGCGCCCCTGCGGCACGTAGGCGATGCCGGAGGCGACGCGCTGGTAGCTCTGCTTCGCGCCGACCTCGTCGCCGTCGAGCTCGATGCTGCCGCCGCCCAGCGGCAGGATGCCCATCAGCGACTTGAACAGCGTGGTCTTGCCCATGCCGTTGCGGCCCATGATGGCCAGGGTCTCGTTCTTCCCGGCCGTGAAGCCGATGCCGTGGATGACCTCGCTCTGGCCGTAGCTCACATGCAGATCGGAAACTTGCAGCATTGGATGTTCTCCGGACGTCAGTGGCCGAGATAGACTTCGATGACCCGCTCGTCGTTCTGCACCTGATCCATGGTGCCTTCGGCGAGGATCCTGCCCTGGTGCAGCACGGTCACCTTGTGGGCGATGTTCTTGACGAACTCCATGTCGTGCTCGATCACGATCACCGAGCGGCCCTCGGCGATGCGGTTCAGGAGCTTCGCGGTCTGCTCGCGCTCCTTGACGCTCATGCCGGCGACCGGCTCGTCGAGCATCAGCAGCTCCGGGTCCTGGATCAGCAGCATGCCGATCTCCAGCCACTGCTTCTGGCCGTGGCTGAGCAGTCCCGCCTCCATGTCCAGGGAATCCTGCAGGAAGATCTCCGCGGCGATCTCGCGCACGCGCCTGTCGATCTCGGCGGTGCGCCGGAAGGTCAGGCAGCCCCAGACGCTGCGCTTGGCCGGGTATGAGATCTCGAGGTTCTCGTACACCGTCAGGTTCTCGTAGATCGACGGAGTCTGGAATTTGCGGCCGACGCCCGCCCGCACGATCTCGTGCTCCGAAAGTTCGGTCAGCTCGTGATTCTTGAACTTGATCGAACCGGCGGTCGCCCTGGTCTTGCCGCAGATCAGATCCAGCACGGTGGTCTTGCCGGCGCCGTTGGGTCCGATGACCACGCGCAGCTCGTTGCGGTCGACGTACAGATTCAGGCTGTCGACCGCCTTGAAGCCGTCGAAGGAGACGGTCAGATCCTCGATCGCCAGGGTGAAGTCGGTGCTGCTGCTCATGTCGCGTCTCCTCAGGCTGCTTCACGTGCCGGGGTGACGGCTACGTCTTCTGTCGGTTCGGGTGCCGGCGCCGGCCTGCGCAGCAGGCCCTTGGTCCTGCCCAGTGCCGGCCGCGCGTATTTCTCGTACAGACCCGCCAGGCCGTTGGGGAAGAACATCACCACGGCGATGAACAGACCGCCCATCAGGAACAGCCACAGCTCCGGGAAACTCTCCGAGAAATAGGTCTTGCCGAAGTTCACGATCAGCGCGCCGTAGACCGCGCCGATCAGTGACATGCGCCCGCCGACGGCGGCGAAGATCACCATTTCGATGGACGGCACGATGCCGACGAACGACGGTGACATGAAACCGACCTGCAGCGTGAACATCGCCCCGCCGACGGCCGAGATCACCGCCGCGATGGAGAACATGAAGATCTTGAAGTTGGAGACGTCGTAGCCGGAGAAGCGCACGCGGTCCTCCTTGTCGCGCATCGCCAGCATCAGCCGGCCGAGCTTGCTGGACAGGATGTAGCGCGACAGCAGGATCACGCCGATCAGCAGCGCCCCGTTGAGGTAGTACAGGAACAGCTTCGCCGAGTCGGTGCGGATGTCCCAGCCGTGCAGGGTCTTCAGATCGGTGATGCCGTTGATGCCGCCGGTCAGGCCCTGTTGACCCACGATCAGGATGGTGAGGATGGCCGCGACCGCCTGGGTGATGATAGCGAAGTACACGCCGCCCACCCGCCGCTTGAACATGGCCACGCCGATGAGGAAGGCGAACAGCGCCGGAATCACCAGGATCGCCGCCAGGGTGAAGCCGAAGCTGTTGAAGGGTTCCCAGAACCAGGGCAGTTCGGTGAGCTGGTTCCAGTCCATGAAATCCGGAATGCCCGGCGTCGACTGTATCGCGGTGCTCTCCGGGTCGGAGGCCTCGAGTTTGAGGAACATGGCCATGCAGTAGCCGCCCAGCCCGAAGAACACGCCCTGCCCCAGGCTCAGGATCCCGCCGTAGCCCCACAGCAGCACCAGACTCACCGCCGCGAAGGCGTAGGTCAGGTACTTGCCGACCAGGTTGAGGCGGAAGATGTCCAGGAACATCGGCAGCACCAGGAAGATCAGCGCCGCCAGTATCATCAGGCCGATCGCACCCTGCCTGCCGCCCAATAGGTTGTCGTATACAGCCTTCATATGTCGTCTCCCGAGCGCTTACTTGCGGACCTTGATGGAGAACAGCCCTTCCGGACGCAGCATCAGGATGCCGATGATGGTCAGCAGGGTCAGGACCTTGGCCATCGAACCGGTCATGAAGAACTCCATGATCGATTGCGCCTGGGCGATGGAGAACGCCGAGGCGATGGTCCCGAACAGGCTCGCGGCGCCGCCGAACACCACCACCAGGAAGGTGTCGACGATGTACAGCGTGCCGGTGGTCGGTCCGGTCGAGGCGATGGTGGTGAACGCGGAACCCGCGACGCCCGCGATCCCGCAGCCGAGCGCGAAGGTGACGCGGTCGACCTTGCCCGTATTGATGCCTACCGCGCCCGCCATGATGCGGTTCTGCGTCGTGGCGCGCACCCGCAGCCCCCAGCGCGACCTGAACAGGAAATAGAACACGCCAAGGGTCACGAACACGGTCAGCCCCATCACGAAGATGCCGTTGAGCGGGATATCGATGCTCTCGGTCGGCTGATAGGATCCCAGCAGCCATTCCGGCAGCGTGGCGCTGACCTCGCGCGCGCCGAACGCGGAACGGAAGATCTGCTGCATGATCAGGCTCAGGCCCCAGGTCGCCAGCAGCGTGTCCAGCGGCCGCTTGTACAGATGCCTGATCAGTGCGTATTCGGCCAGATAGCCGATCGCGAACGCGATCAGGAACGACAGCCCGATCGCGAACGGAAAATAGTAGGCGATGAAACCGGGCAGGTGCTGCTCCGTCAGCACGGAGAACATCACCGTGGTGTAGGCGCCGATGGTCATGAATTCGCCGTGCGCCATGTTGATAACGCCCATCTGTCCGAAGATGATGGCCAGTCCCAGCGCCATCAGCAGCAGGACGCTGAACAGGCTCAATCCCGCGAAGCCCTGCATCACGAAGATCGAACCCAGTTCCGCCAAGCTGTAACCGCCCATGTTGGACCTCCGCTGAATTTAAGTCCGGTACTTTCCCGTCGCGCGCCCCCCAGCGGGCGCCTCTCGCAAGCCGTCGCTATCCGATCGCGGCCGGGCCCCCGCCCGGCCGCGCCGGCCACCTCCTTATTGATAGCCTTCCGGGAACGGATTCGGCTCGATCAGGTCGGACTCGTAGACGATCTTCGCCTGGCCGTCGGCCTGCCACTGTGCGACGCGCGCCTTCGACCACAGGTGATGGTTCTCGTGGACCTTGACGTAGCCTTCCGGTGCCGTGGTCAGCTCGATGCCGGGCGATGCGGCGACGACCTTGTCGACGTCGAAGCTGCCGGCCTTCTCGACGGCCGCCTTCCACAGCCACGGGCCGAGATAAGCCGCCTGGGTCACATCGCCGATGACGCTATCGTCGCCCCACTTGGTCTTGAAGTCCTTCACGAAGCCGGCGTTGTTGGGGTTATCCAGCGACATGAAGTACTTCATGATCGAGTAGAACCCGACCAGATTCTCGCCGCCGATGCCCAGCACCTCGTCCTCGGTCACCGAGATGGTCAGCAGGGTCTGCTTGTCGCCGGTGATGCCGGCGGCCTTGAGCTGCTTGAACCAGGCGACATTGGAGCCGCCGACGACCGCGGCGTAGATGACGTCGGGCTTCTTCAGCCGGATCTTGTTGATGATGGAGCCGAACTGGGTGTGGCCCAGCGGCGCGTATTCCTCGCCGACGACCTTGCCGCCGAGCACGTTCTCGATGTGCTTGCGGGCGATCTTCATGGAGGTGCGCGGCCAGATGTAGTCGGAACCGATCAGGTAGAAGGTCTTGGCGCCCTTCTCCTTGGCGACCCAGTTCAGACCGTCCAGGATCTGCTGAGTCGCCTCCTGGCCGGTGTAGATCACGTTCTTCGACTGCTCCAGGCCTTCGTAGAAGGTCGGGTAGTAGAGCAGGCCGTTCTCCTTCTCGAACACCGGCAGCGCCGCCTTGCGCGAGGCCGAGGTCCAGCAGCCGAACACCGTGGCGACCTTGTCCTTCACCAGCAGCTTGCGTGCCTTTTCGGCGAAGGTCGGCCAGTCGGAGGCGCCGTCCTCGGTGATCACCTCGATCTTGCGGCCGAGGATGCCGCCCATGGCGTTGATCTGATCGATGGCCAGCTTCTCGGCCTCGACCGAGCCGGTCTCGCTGATGGCCATGGTGCCGGTCAGCGAGTGCAGGATACCGACCTTCACCGTGTCGTCGGTGACGGCCAGCCCCGTGGTGTTGACCTCGGCGGTCGAAGGCACAGCCGCCGCGGCCGCCCCCGGAAGCGCGACGCCGGCGCTGATCGCCGTTGCGGTCATCAGCGACAGCACGCGCCGCCACAGACCCTTGCCCTGTTGCCTCTTCATCTACCTCTCCCTTGCACACGAAATTGATCTGACGTTCGATCGTGGCGCGACTTGCGCCTTGATCACCGCGTGTGCTGCGCGCACGTTCACGCAGACCACGTTGACGGGAGACTTTGCAACGGCTGTGCCACGTCGCGACGAATCATCGAACATCGTCCGAATGCACGCTTGGCGTGCGGAACGGGCGCGTGCGCGCGAGACCGAACACGGCACGAATCCTGGAAAAAGCCTCGGCAGCGCGCGAAGTCGCACCATCGTGTCGCGGCGCGCGTTCGACGACGGTGCACGGCGGCATCCGGCCGGGCGCTGTGCAGCACCGGGATATCTGCTACGTATTGGTGCACGAATGCGCCCGCCGGGATCGTATTGGGGCATTCCCGCGCATACGCCATCCGTGGAATGTCGGGCACGTCAGTCCGCAGGCCGTCGTGCACCGGATGTCTTCCGCGGCACAGGTGACGACCGCAAGCCATCCGGCGCGACACGCTGTGCCGGTGCGCCCTGCGGACTATGGAGGATGATTGAAGGAACCTGCGGACAGGACGCCCGCAGGTTTGTCGACGGAGGATCAGTGGCCCAGCATCCAGGGCCGGGTCTGCGTGGCGGGCTTCTTGAGGGGTGCGGCTGCGGTGGCGGCCGGCCTGGCATGATGGTGACTGTGGCCGCAGGTGCCGCTCGAGCAGCTGCCGCGGCGCGGCTCGTGGGCGCTGCGCTCGTTGCGCTCCCAGGCCGTGCGGTTGGCGGCGGACATGACCGCCAGGTTCGGCGCGCTGATGACGCGCGTCGCGACCGTACCGCAATCCGGACAGCGCATGGGTTCGCGGTACTCGCTCAACGGCCGTAATGCGCTGAAGTCGCCGCAGGCTTCACAATGGTAGTCGTACATCGGCATGGTCGAATTTCCTCGTGTAAATGGGGACAGACTTAAGTCTGTCCCCATTTACATCATTCACATCACTTCGTCACCGCCAGCCCCGTCCCGCCCGGCACCGACACCACCGGGCCGTCGGCGTTCGGCCGGATGTCGAAATCGAAGATGCCGGTCGGAATCCACAGCGTGGCACAGGCGTTGGGTATGTCGACGATGCCGCTGATATGCCCCTGCACCGGCGCAGTGCCCAGGATGGCGTACGCCTGTTCGCCGCTGTAGCCGAACTTCTTCAGGTATTCGATGGCGTTCAGGCAGGCGCGACGGTAGGCGACATGGGCGTCGAGGTAGTACTGCTTGCCGTCCTCGTCGACCGAAATGCCTTCGAAGATCAGGTAGTCGTCGTACCTGGGACTCAGAGGACTGGGTTTGAAGATCGGATTGGTGACGCCGTACTTCTTCACGCCGCCCTTGATCAGATTCACGCGGATGTCCAGGTACCCGGCCATCTCGATCGCGCCGCAGAAGGTGATCTCGCCGTCGCCCTGTGAGAAGTGGATGTCGCCCATCGACAGGCCGGCGCCCTTCACGTAGACGGGGAAGTACACGCGCGAACCCTTGGTGAGATCCTTGATGTCGCAGTTGCCACCGTGCTCGCGCGGAGGCACCGTGCGCGCGGCCTCTTTGGCCGCGGCCTCGGCGGCCGCGCCCTTCATCCGCCCCATCAGGGCGGTCGGCGCATACGGCAGCGCGGCCAGCGGCGGCACGCGGTCCGGATCGGACGCGACCAGCGTGGCCTCGCGTTTGTTCCATTCCGCGAGCAGCTCCTTCGACGGCAGACAGCCGATCAGGCCCGGATGCATGATGCCTGCGAAGCTCACCTTGGGGATGTGGCGCGAACTGGCGTAGATGCCGCTGAAATCCCAGCAGGCCTTGCGTGCCTCGGGAAAATGTTCGGTGAGAAAGCCGCCGCCGTTCTCTTTAGCGAACAGTCCGGTGAAGCTCCATCGGCATTCGGCCAGCGTGCCGACGTCGAGAATGTCGACGACCAGCAGATCGCCCGGCTCGGCGCCCTCGACGCCGATCGGCCCGCTCAGATAGTGGACCTTGGTGAGGTCGACATCGCGGATATCGTTGGCATTGTCGTCGTTGCCGATCTGCCCGCCGGTCCAGTCGATGCACTCCACCCGGAACTCGTCCCCCGGCTTGACCATCGCCACCAACGGGATATCCGGATGCCAGCGGTTGTGCAGCACATCGGACTGCTCCTCCGGCGATTTGCTGAGATCGACTCTGATCAGTGTTTCGGGCATGGCAATTCTCCAGACAAGAATGCAGTGTGATTCGGTGATTCGATATGCGATCGGAGTTCCCCCGCGGGGACCGGGTTTGCCGGCCGGCCCCCGCGGGATTCCTCACACGCTCGCAGCAGCGCTTACAACGGGGTTCGGATCAGATATCGAAGCCGTAGCTGATCCCCAGCACCGCGGTATCCTCCTGATCGGTGCCGGTGCGATCCTTGCCGCCGACGACATAGGTCAGGCTCATGTCGGCACCGGTGTTGCCGATGGGGTGCGACAGCGACACGTTGAAGTGCCGGAAGGCGTTGTCCTCGGTCGTGATGCCGCAGCCCGACACGCCGCCGCACATCTCGGAGTTGTCGTCGTCCTCGTACAGGTAGTAGCCGAGCGAGGCGGCCAGGGTGAAGCCCTTGGGCAGTTCGGTGGAGTAATCCAGGGTCAGATAGGTGTCGCCCTGATTGCCCCAGACGCCATCCTCCAGGAGGTACTTGAAGCCGAGACTGACGGGGCCATAGCCGACGCTGCCGTAGAGCTCGGACAGATCGGAGTCGTCCACATCGATGTAGTAGTACTTCACCAGCCCCAGGCCGTAGCTGAAGTCGCCGGTGGAGCCGTTCCAGCCGCCGTAGAAGTCGTTCTCGAAGCCGTTGCCGCTGGTGGCGCCGCCACTTGCCGAGTAGACATAGTCGAGACTCGAACCCCAGTAGCCGACGTAGAAACCGCTCTCGTGGCTGTAGTCCAGGCCGCCCTGGATGGCCGTGGTGTCGCTCTCGGCATTGTTGGTGATGCCGCGCAGGACGTATTTGGAATACGCACCGATGTTGCCCGACATCTCGGCGTGCGCAGCCAGAGGAGACAGTGCGCCCATGGCCAGCGCCAGTGTCAGCGGCATGAATCCGGCGACGCGAAGCGAATTCGCATTCATCAATAAATTCCCCCAAAGTAGATTTCGACGTTGATGCAAAGCGGTCGAACGGCATCTCCTGTTCGCAACCGCCGACTCCTGAACACACGCGACTCCATGTATCCGTGAGGAGGGCTTGAGCAACAGCTGTGCCATGTCACTCAATGCGAACATAAACATGCACTTGATGAAGATTCGCCAAAACTGCGCATTTTCCCCGTGATTCGTGTTAGTGCATGCGGGCGCACGCTGCGCACGAAAGCGCACAACGGTTGTGCACAGTCAGGCGGGGAATTTCTCGAGGCGTAAACGTGCAACGGATCGCAGCGATGCACTGAAGAAGGGATGAACCGTTGCGTGATCGACGGTCGCGGATCGCGGCGGGCGCGCGATGATGCCGCTACCGCGCTCCGAACACCCGGGGCGTGCGATGTGTCGCCGGAATCGGCGCGGGGAACCGCCGCGACCGGCGGCAGCGGCCGGGCGGCGGCGTTTGGTAACGGACCGGGACTACAGCATGCCCTGCCGAACGATGAAGGCGACGATGTCGTCCACGCCCGCGCCGGTCTTCAGATTCGAGAATACCCAGGGCCGTCCGCCGCGCATGCGCTCGGTGTCCTCGCGCATCACCTCCAGCGATGCGCCGACCAGCGGCGCGAGATCCGTCTTGTTGATCACCAGCAGGTCGGAACGGGTGATGCCCGGGCCACCCTTGCGCGGTATCTTCTCGCCGGCGGCGACGTCGATGACGTAGATGGTGAGGTCGGACAGCTCCGGACTGAAGGTCGCGCTGAGGTTGTCGCCGCCGCTCTCCACGAAGATCAGCTCGAGTCCGGGCCAGCGCTGCTGCAGTTCGGCCACGGCGGTGAGGTTCATCGAGGCGTCTTCGCGGATGGCGGTATGCGGGCAGCCGCCGGTCTCCACACCGATGATGCGCTCCGGCTCCAACGCCTGGCTGCGGATCAGGAACCGGGCATCCTCCTGGGTGTAGATGTCGTTGGTCACCACCGCCAGTTGATAGCGCTCGCGCATGCGCTTGCACAGCGTGTCCACCAACGCGGTCTTGCCGGAACCCACCGGACCGCCGACACCGACGCGCAGCGCGGGCCTGGATTGCATTTCAGGTAATGCACTCATGATCGATTATCTCCGTAACTGCTCGACTAACTATTGTTTAACCGCTCACAAGAATTGTTTGGCGCCTTGGCGGTTCACAAAAACACACTCACGACCGGAACAGCCGCGTGTACTGCGTCTCGTGCTGCGCGCTGGCGATGGCCAGGCCGGGCGACACCTGGCCGATCTCCGCATCCGGCAGCCCGGCATAACGCTCCAGCAGCGCGGGCAGGCGCTGCGCACACTCGCTCAGCAGGCGCTGGCCGGCGGTCTGCCCGATCGGCATCAGCTTGATCGCCGCGGCGATCTGGTTTTCGCACCAGGCCCACAGATAGCCGTATTGCGCCTGCACGGGCGGGATCGCCCAGCGCGCTGCGGCCAGCGCGAACATCACCGGCCAGCCGACATCGGGGTGCGCCAGCCAGGCGCGGGCCTCGGCGACGTCCAGCCCCGCCAGCAGCCGGGCCAGGGCCAGACCGAGATGGCGATCCTCGGCCTGCAGCTCGGCGCTCTCGCGCATCGCCATCAGCTCTGCGGCCCAGCGCTCCACCGCGGCGCCGTCGCCGTCCTGCCAGGCGTGCTGCAGCCGTCCCAGCACCGGCAGATCGATCCGGCACAGGCTGTGCTCCAGCACGCCGAACAGCCAGTCGCGCAGCGAGTCCTCGTCGCGCACCCAGCCGGCCGCGACCGCCGGCTCCAGGCCCTGCGAATACGCATACGCGCCGACCGGCAGCGCGGGACTCACCAGTTGCAGGAGGCGCAGCAGCGCGCCGCCGTCCTCAGTCATGCGCGTGCCGGTGCGCATGACCACCATAGGCGCCACCCTCGGGCTCGAACGGCGCGGACTCGCGGATCACTTCCAGGCCCAACCCGCGCACCATCGCGTCGAGCACATGGTCGTGGCGGTAGCGCACCCAGCCGTCGCCGACCTGCAGCGCGACATGGCGGTTGCCCAGGTGATAGGCCGCACGCGCCAGCTGCACCGCATCGGCGCATATCACCGTGGACACGGGCTCCGGCGCGGCGCGCACCTCGATGAGCAGGCCGTTCTCGGCGGCGAGCACGTCACCGCCGCGCAGGATCAGGCCGCGCTCCAGGAACAGGCCCGCCTCCTCGCCGGAGTCCAGATGTGTGCGCAGGCGGCTGCGCTGGCGGTCGTCGAAGCTCAGTGTCAGCGAGGCGCGCGGGCGCTCCGCGCTGTCACAGCGTGCAAGGATTCTCAGCATGTCGTG
>JAJJPM010000168.1:0-38254 GCA_032907525.1 Gammaproteobacteria bacterium | reverse complement strand
AGCACAACCTTGCCAAGGTTGGGGTCGCGAGTTCGAGTCTCGTTTCCCGCTCCAAAATTTGAGGCTTCGCAATGAAACCTCGGTCGTGGTCCCGCACCAGCCGAGGTTTTTTTGTCCGGAACGACCGCGAAGCCCCACCGCCTATGGCTGGGTGGCAGAGTGGCTATGCAGCGGCCTGCAAAGCCGTGTACCTCGGTTCGACTCCGGGCCCAGCCTCCATTCTCCGTGCAATCTCCGCTTTAACCGCCTTCGCGCCGGCGGCTACAATGCCGGCTCGCGAGCGTGCGCGAGCCCGGATGGCGAAATTGGTAGACGCAAGGGACTTAAAATCCCTCGGTGGCGACACCGTGCCGGTTCGACCCCGGCTCCGGGCACCATCCATTCCCCGACATTTTCGATTCCCACGCATTCCCGGTCTCTGCCGCTGCGCATCAGGGGACGATCCACTCCGCATGCGCCGCCTCCGCACCGCGTTCTTCCAGGGGCACGACATAGGCGCCCTTCGATGCGAAGCGCTGGTCGGGGCCGAGGCTCAAACGTGGAAAGGCACCGCTGGTGAGCGCGTTCTCGGCAGCATGTTCGACGCGTTCGATGAGGTATTCGCGTGAGAAGTTGCCGACGAGCATCCTGACCGCGCCGGCGGTGACGGTCGCCGCGAAATAGGCGTTCATGGCGATCGCGGGGTCGGCGGGATGGATGTCGCGCCGGTTCATCCAGGCGCGTATGCGCGCCTCGCCGCGCGCCGGCTCGCCGGGCAGGGCGGTGGGGTGGATCGCGAAGACCCGTCCACCCAGTGCCGACGGTGGTGCCGGCTGGCCGGCGAGCGCCGCCGAAAGCAGGACCACTGGTGCGGCGTCGGGGTGTGCGGCGATCGCCGTGAGCAGCGGCTGGATCGCGGCCGCCGGTGCCCAGGCCACCACCACGCGCGGACGATACTGCCTGCGCAGCGCCTGCCAGGCGTCGCCTCCGGGGTGGCCGGTCAGCGCCGACAGCGGCACGTCGTCGGGCGGAGACGGCAATGCCGTCCGCAGGGCCGCCGCCGCGGCGGCGCCGGCCGGGTCGTCGTCGACGAGTTGCAGCACCGGTCCTTCGTCCCAGCCGCGTTCGGCGAGAAAGCGCGCGGCGACCCGTCCTTCGAGCGTCATGCCCGCGCTGAAATACACCGAGTAAAAGTCGCCGGGTACGATCGCGGGCAGCGCAGTGTTCGGAAACAGACAGGGCAGTTCGTGGGTTTCGCAGAACTCATGGATCGGTCGCCAGTCGCCGGCGCCGATGCCGCCGACCATCGCGAACACCGGCCGGGCGGCATAGGCGCGTTCCAGCTGTGCCGCCCAGGTCGCGGGCGGCCCGTCGATTTCCCACACGTGCAGCCGGATCTCGCGATAGGCCTCGAATTTCCAGTCGAGATGCCAGGGCGCGCGCGCCGCGCGGCCGGGTTCATTGCGCGTGTGCGCGTTGCGGTCCTGGAAGAAGGCGCGCAGGACCTGCAGCATCGAGTCGCGGGCTTCCGCTTTCACGCCCGGCGTGACGGCGGTCGCCAGGTGCAGGGAGCCGGCATCGACGCCGGGGGCCGGCGCCGCGCCGAGCGTCTTCAGATAGGCGATGAGGGCGTCGATGTGCGCGTCGTCGAGAACGTAGCGCGGCATCAGCGGATCGAGCGGACGGCCGTCGGCGCCGATCCCGTCGCGCAGCGCACGGCGCAGCGTCGCGTCGGTATAGGCGGGACGCATCGCCGGACTGCCGCTGCGAACCTGGTGCTGCTCGCGGCGGGTCTCGCGCGCACGGTACAGCGCCGCGCCCGTGACCGGCGGCGCGAGGGCGCTTCCTTCGCTGCTGCCGAGCCCGCTGCGCCGATGGCAGCCGATGCAGGCGAGTTGCCCGCCGCTCACCGGGATGTCGCCCCGTACGAAGCCGCGGACGTGCTCGCCCGAAGCCAGACGTCCGTCGCGGTAGAGCTCGCGGCCGGCGTCTATCGCGAGGTCGTCGTCGGCTTGGGCGGACGGGAATGCGCCCGTGCCCGGCAACAGCAGGCACACGGCCATCGCCAGCCGGCCCGCGCATAGTGTGCGTGGGGGTGTCGCGTCCGATCCGCCGCGCATCACAGGCCGGAATGCAACGCGGCTTCCGGCACGGACTGCGGGCCGGTGGCGAGGGCGCGGTATTCGCGCGCCAGCTCTTCCGCCTTCGGAAAGCCTTCGATGCGCAGCCACGGTCCGGCCGGATCGCGCCGCAGGAAGGTCAGCGGGCGGTGGCCCGTCTTGTTCCCGCGCAGGGCGTCGAAGGCGCGTTGCAGCGCGATGATGTCGTCGCGGCTGCCGGTGAGGAACTGCCACCGGCCGTCGGCGCCGTAACGCTGCGCATAACGCTGCAGCACGGCGGGCGTGTCCTGTTCGGGATCGATGGATATCGACACGAAACGCAGCTGCGGCGCCTCGTCCTTCAGCAGCGCGCCGACCTGCGCGAAGGTCGCGCTGAGAATGGGGCAGATACTGCTGCAGCTGGTGAAGATGAAGTTCAGCATCACCGGACCGGGGGAATCGAGCGCCTCGCCGCTGGTGGTGCGGACACCGTCCGCCCGGGTCAGCGGAACGTCCGGCGAGCGGTATTCGCCGAGCTGCCGTCGGTAGGCGCGGTCGGGAACCGCGGGCTTCACACAGTGATCGGCCTGCGGCATGGCCGGCACGGCGTCGGCTACGGCGCTTCCGGCCGCCGCGGGGCCGCCGAGCAGCGCGCACAGCCCGGCGAGGGCGGACAGCGATGCCGCCGCATGCCGGCGCGGCGTGGGCATTCTGCGGCTGCGGCCGCCGCTCATGCGGATACGGCACGCCGCGTGGCCGCGCGGCCGACGGGCTGGCGCCACCGGCCGTGGCCCGCGAGCGCGAGCAGGCCGCTGCCGAACAGCAGCGCGGCGCCGGGCAGGGGAATGATCGCCGGCACGCTGCCCACGGGTTTGGCGTCCACCTGGAGCAGCAGACTGCTGCCGCCCGGGAACACGAACTTCAGCGCATAGAGATTCGTGCCCATCAGGGTGGGCGCACCGTCGTCCAGCACCCAGCCCGTGCCGTCGTTGGCGCCGATCGCGAAATGATCCGTACCGCCGAGCATCAGGGTGGGGTGGGCCGGGTCGGAATCGTTGACGGCGAAGAACACGCCGCCGGTCTTGAAGAAGCTGATCTGGTCGCCGGCGCCGAACGGCAGGCGCGCGCCGGGATCGAGACTCATCCCCGTATCGTCGACATCGAAGAGCGCGAACGTCACTGTCGGCCCTCCAGGGCCGGAGAGCGCGACGTAATTGGTGTTGGCATCCGAGGGACGCCACACTGTCGCCCCCCAGGCCGGCAGACTCCAGCACAGAGCGGCGAGCAACGGAACCAGCCAACGGGTACCGGTCATCGGGTCTCCTCCTTAGAAGGCCGGGCGTATGCGCGCCGGGTGCGGGAGTCGCGCGACGGAGCGGGCGCGCGGCGATGCCGCCTGTACTGAACGTAGGCGGGCGCGACGGGAGGGACAATGCGGGTTTTGCTGTATTTCCCGGCGGGGAAGCGTGCGGGTGCGGCTCAGCCCGAGGGCCAGGAGGCCTCGATGCGCGTACCGGACTTCCGTTCCGACCGGATGCGGAACGAACCGCCGTCGAACTCCGCGCGTTCGCGCATGCTGCACAGCCCCAGACCGCCGTCGCCCCGCCGGCGGCACTGCACCTCGGCGAGGTCGAATCCGTCCCCGTCGTCGGCGACGGTCAGGACCAGCACCGGACCGTTCGCCTCCGTCCGCTTCTCGAGGACGACATCCACCCAGCTGGCGCGGCTGTGTTTGGCGGCGTTGGTCAGAGCCTCCTGCAAGATCCGATAGATGGGCGTCTTCAGCCGGTCGGGAATGTCCTGTTCGGTGACGGTCACGTGCTTCTCTAGCGCAATGTCGGGGTGGGCGTTGGCGAACTCCCTGCACAGCCAGTTCAAAGTCGCCAGCAGTCCGAGATCGTCCAACATAGTCGGGCGCAGCGCCAGTGAGATCCGGCGCACCTCGTCGCTGGCGCTGGTCACGAAGCGGACGATGCCTTCGAGTTCCTGACGCGTGTCGGGCGGCAGGCGTTCGTCGCGATCGGTGGCGATGTGCTGGAGATGGATCTTTATGGCGTTCAGATACTGGCTGATGCCGTCGTGCAGATCGCGGGAGATGCGTTTCCGTTCCGTCTCCTGGACGGCGATGGTGTGGCACAGGCCCACCGCCGCGGTCTGTCCCACCTGCCCGGGGGACAGGGGCGCCCGGCTGCGCCGCCAGGCCCGCATGCCGGCGAACGCGAGCAGCAGCAGCGGTGGCAGCGCGTACGTGCCGGCGAGCAGCCGCCGCAGTCCGCGATCGGGCGGGCCGTCGGGATCGGCGACGCCGTGCACGCCCAGCACCGCCAGCACGGTGTGGTTCGCGCCGCCGCGGATCGGAGCGAAGGTGATCATGTGCGCATGCGGTGGCGTATCGGCGGCGTGGGACGGCCGGTCGTGCAGCCGGCTCCTGACCATGCCGGCGCGTGCCGCCCGGAAACCGGCGTCGGCCGAGCGGCTCGTGCCGATGCGGTCGGAGTCCGATGAATAGACGACCAGCCCCGCCGGCGTCAGGATATCGAAGTGATGCACGCGCGCATCGTGCAGGAGCGCCTGCAGGCGGAATTCATTGCCGGTGAACGCGGCGGTGCCGACGATGTCGACAGCGGCTTCGTCGAAGGCGCCCGGTGCGGCCAGCAGCTCCGCGAGTTCCGCCTCCAGCTCGCGCGCGATCGCGGTCGCCAGGGTGACGCTGTGTTCCTCGGCCAGGCGCAGCGAGATCGTCTTGACGGTCGCGCGGTAGCCCATGACGCACAGGCCGATGAGCAGCAGCATCCCCAGGCCGCTCAACAGCAGCGGCAGAAGGCCCGGCAGCCTGTCTTCGGACTCCCGGGCCGGGGTGCCCGCCACGGCGGGTGACGGGTCCGGAGAGTTCCCGCTGCGGTGGCCGATGTGCGTAGTGTTCATGGATTCCCCTGTCAGGGCTTCCGCATGGCGGGCGGCCAGGCGATGTGTTTGAGCTTGTTGCGGTACTCGTCGGTGATGGCGCGCGCCTCGCTGTCGTCGCCGACGACCCGCGGCGTGATCATCACCAGCAGCTCGGTGCGGTCGGAGGTCCTGTCGGTCTGCCCGAACAGCGCGCCCATCACGGGAATCCGGTGCAGGCCGGGCACGCCGCTCTTTCGCAGCGAGCGGTCGTTGCGGATCAGACCGCCCAGGACGATGGTCTGGCCGCTCTGCACCCACACGGTGGTGCTGATGGCGCGCTGGTTGATGGTCGGCGAGTCGATGCCCGAGGTCGTCGTGCGGTCCACGGTGCTGACCTCCTCGTTGATCTCCATGATCACCAGGCCGCCGGTGTTGACGCGCGGCAGCACGTTGAGCAGCACACCGGTGTCGCGGAACTCGATGGTGCTGGTGACGATGGGTGCGTCGCCGGAGGTGCTCAGGCTGGTCGACTCCGAGGTGCGCACCGGAACCTGGTCGCCGACGCGGATCTGCGCGGGCTGGTTGTCGAGGACGAGCAGCGACGGCGAGGAGACGATGTCGATCTCCGATTCGCTTTCCAGGATGTTGAGCACGGCGCGGATGTCGGCGGCGTCGGTCACCAGCGAATAGGAGAAGCCAGGCACCAGCGGCGCCAGTCCGGCCTGACCGAAGTCGAGCCGCCCGAGGCCGCTCTTGTTGTCCAGCACGTCGTTGTTCTTGAAGAACCACTCGACGCCGTAGCTGAGGTCACCGGTGAGCTGCACCTCGATGATGGTCGCCTCGACCAGCACCTGCAGCGGCACGGTGTCGAGCTTGCGCAGCGCCGCCAGAATGCTCTCGTGTTCCGCCGGCGTCGCCAGGATGACGAGGGCGTTCTTCTGCTGATCGGCGATGATGCGCGCACCGTTCCCCGTCGCGGGCGCGGCGGCGTCGGCGGCGGGACCCGCGAGCGGCGGCTCGGCGGGCGTGCCGTTGGCCGGCGGCGATTCGAGTGTGACGGGTCTGAGTCCGGGCGCGAGCCGCGGCGGCTGTCGGGCCGGTGCGGCGGATCCGCGGTCCAGGAGCAGGTCGTTGAGGATGTCGGCGAGATGCTCCGCCTTGCTGTTCTGCACCGGATAGACGAACAGCCGCCGGCCGGCGCTGTCGCCGGCGCGGTCCAGCTGCTCGATCCAGCGTTGCGCGGTGCCGAGGTAGGCGGGCTGTGGTGTGATCACCAGCAGACCGTTGAGCCGTTCGATGGGGATCAGACGCACCATCCGGCCATCGTCGGCGGCGCCGCTCTGACCGAGCACCGCCTCGAGTTCGACGGCCAGCGTCCTGGCGTCGGCATACTGCAGCGTGAACAGGCCGACGGACATGCCGGCCATCCAGTCGACGTCGAAGATGCGGATGGTGTCGAGCAGACGCTTCAGTTCGCGCTCGCTGCCGGACAGCAGCAGGAGGTTGCGCGCCGCATCGACCTGGAGCACGCCGTCTTTCGAGGCCAGCGGCTGCAGGATCTTCTTCATGTCGGCCGCCGAAATGTAGCGCAGCGGCGCGACCACCAGCTGGTAGCCGGAGCCGTCGGCATAGCCGACCCGCGGCGTCTGCAGGCTCTGCACGGCGTCCGCGTCGGGCATGATCTGATAGAGATCGCCGCTGTGCACCAGCACCGCGCCGTGCATCTCCAGCAGCAGTTCCAGCAGGGGGAGCAGGCCATCGCGTCCCAGCGCGCGGCTGGTCTGGAGCGTCACCTGTCCCTGAACGCGCGGATCGACGGCGTAATTCCTGTGGAGCAGGTCGCCGAGGATGGTCTTGACGACTTCGCGGATCTCGGCGTTCTCGAAGTTCAGCGTGA
This sequence comes from Gammaproteobacteria bacterium, assembly GCA_032907525.1. Classification (GTDB taxonomy): domain Bacteria; phylum Pseudomonadota; class Gammaproteobacteria; order Thiohalobacterales; family Thiohalobacteraceae; genus JAHJQQ01. The sequence goes on along the minus strand of JAJJPM010000168.1, from coordinate 31,393 downwards.
TGTCGCCCTCGCCGCCGGCGGTGCCGTCCGCAGCCGCTGCCGGCGTCGGGGGCGCGGGTGTGCCGACGAAACGGCCGCTGCCCCGATGGACCTCGTCGGGTGCCGCTGTGCGCCGGGCGGCGGGCAATGGCAGGACGGGCACCGCCGGTTCATCCGCAGCCGCCGCGGGCGGAGGCGCGACGACGGCCGTCGGCGCCGTTCGCGCCGCGGGCCCGTCGCCGGCGGCGAGCGGACGCCTGCCGGTGTCCGTGCACCCCGCCAGCGCATGCAGCACAATGCATCCCGCAGTCAGCAGGACAGCACCGGAGATCTTCATAGGCCGAGATCGCTTGTCATTATTCTGTTCCCCCCGACGCGAGTGCGGCGCACGCCTTCGCAGGGCCGCAGCTGGATCGGCCCGACGCGAACGCCGCGGAACCTCCATCGCCTGCGCTAGCGCTAGCGCGCGGGCCCCCGCGGGCGCTGCTGCGCCGCCGGGTGGACACCGCCTCCGGCCGGCGGTGTCGAGTCGAAGTGGCGAAGGGTGATCTCGTGAGCGGTGTCGCGGTGCTTCAGCACCACGCGCTGCGGTTCCAGCGTCTCGACCGTCCATTCCCCGATGCGTGCGCCTTCCGCCGCACGCAACGCCTTCGACGTGGTTTTGTTCCTGAATATAGCCGAACGTCGATCGGGTGCCAGTATCACGCCTTCCAGGACGAACTCGGGCGGGGCCTGCGGCGGCGCGCTTTGCGCCTGGCCGGCCTCGGCGGCCGGCGGCGGTCTCCGGCCGGCATCGAACAGCGGGCGTTCGATCATCGCCCGATAGCGTTCGATCGGGCCGAGCGCCGTGTCGATCGCCGTATCGATCTCCGCGCTGTCGGACGGCCGTGCGCCGGGCGTCGACGCAGTGGCCGGTCCGTCCGCCGCCGGAAGGTCCGGCCGCGTCGACAGGAGGTAGACGGCCAGTGCGACGAGCGCGATGTCGATGCCGGCAAGCGCGCAGCTGGAACGGCAGCGGAGGAGGCGCGCGGTCATAACGTCCGTCCGAGCAGATAGCCGGAGGCGTCGAAGCCGACGTCCAGCGGTTCAGCCATGCCGGTCGCGGTGCCGCGACCGGGACCGACGACGCGCAGAAACACGTTGTCGAGCGTGACCAGCGGGTGTCCCGATTCGAGCGCGAACAACGCGTTCTGCAGGCCGGAGATGTCGGCACGCATGCGGATGCGTACCGTGACGGTGGTCAGCCCCGGCGGTGGCGCGGCATCGACCACCTGCATGCTGACGAGCCGGCAGCCATGGGCTTCGAGCGTCTTCTGGATGTGTTGCTGGAGTTCGGCCGCGGCCAGGGCCGGCGTGGTGTTCTGCAGGTGATAGCTGGCGATGCGCGGATCGCGCCGCAGCCGTTCGAGCTGACCGGCGAAGAGCGCTTCGTTCCGTGCGGCCGCGCGGTATTGCAGGGTCTGCCGCTCCAGCGTGTCGATCCGCGCCGCGCGCTCGGCATGGAGTGCCGCGAACGGGCGGATCAGCAGGGCGGCGGCGAGGGCGGCGACCACGGCGAGCAGCAGCAGCGCGATGGCACGCTGCTGGCCGGGGGAAAGCGTCATGCCACGGGTCATGTGCAGGTTCATGTTCATGGGTGTTCTCCTTCGCGCAGACGCGCCGCGATCTGGAAACGCTCCTGCCCGCTGCGCGGGTCCTGGGTGACCGGCGAGCTGAAGCTGACCTCGTCGAACAGCGGCGAGTCCTGCAGCAGGCGGAGCAGGGGCGACGCGGCGGCGGACTCGCCCTGCAGGTGGATCTGACCGTTCTTCATCTCGAAGCGCTGCAGCCAGGTATCGTCGGGCAGCCGCGTGCTCAGTTCGTCCAGGACCCGCAGTGCCGACGGTGTCGTCCGACGGTGCTCGCGGATGTGCTGTAGCGACGCCAGCAGGGCATCGCGCCGGTCGCGCACGCTGAACGCCGCTTCGGCGGCGGTGCGTGCGCTGTCTCTTTCCCCGGCAAGCAGCGCGAGGCGTTGCGCCTGATGCCAGTAGGGGATGGCGAAGTTCACCGCGAGGAGCAGAGCCGCCAGCACCGCGAGGGCCGCGTCGAGCCGTTGCCGGCGGCTGTGGCGGGGCGGCCGCAGCTCGGCCGGCAGCAGATTCAGCGCATCGATGTCCGGCGTGGACGCGCGGGCGTCCGCGATGCCGATGGCATGCAGCGTCACACCGAGCCGGCGGGCGAGCTGCAGCGCCTGCTGCACACTGTCGCGGCCGATCACATAGAGCGTCACGTCGATCCGGTCGTCGTCGGTATCGACGGTGCGATAGTCGAAATACGCCTGATCCGCGCTGAACGGCGTATGGCGGTCCAGTTCGTAAGCCAGGACCTGATGCAGATTTTCCCGGGCGGCGGACGGCAGCTGCAGACGGCAGACCAGCAGCTTCCCGGGCGGCAGGCGCAGGACGGCCCGCAGCCGTTCCGGCGGCGTCTCCCGCAGCAACGGCTGGAGGTGTGCCGCCGCCGCGTCCGCCGCGCGCAGCCCGAAGACGCCGAGCGTGCGCTGTTCCGCGCCCGTCCCGATGCAGATCTCGACCCGGTCGTCGTCCAGCTGCAGCAGCAGTTCCCGACGCTGCAGTCTCGACCAGTCGCGCACGCGCACGGGCAGCGCGTCCGCGAGCCGGCCGGCCCACCAGGCAAGGAAGCCGCGCACGCCGTCGCGCAGCGCGCGCGGCCAGCGGGCGGGGGCTTGCGGCACGAGTCGCAGCGGCACCGACATATCAGCCGTCCTCCGCCGCGGCGGCGGTGCAGGGAGTGGGAGACGTCCCGCCGGTCTCCTGCCAGCGCAGGATGGCGAACGGTTCGGCGGTGTGTCCGCGCTGGAGGCGCAGCGTCGCCTCGATCGCGGCAGTGCCGCCGCGGGCACCGGTGGCCCGGGCCCGGATGGTGTAGACCAGTCCGCGGGCCGCACCGAGATAGCGGCGGTCGACGGCGGGGGACGGTGCCGGCCGGCCGTCCTCGCGCAGGGCGCTGCGCACCGCCAGATAATCCGCGGCCTGCTCGGCCGACAGCCCGGGGAGCGCCCGTACCACCGGCGGCGGGGCCAGCGCGGGATCGATGCCGGGCTGGCCGGAATGGACGGTCACACAGGGCGCCAGCCGCCGGAACAGTTCATGCGTCATGCCCGGCAGCAGCAACAGCTCCTCGACGGTGTCGAACGGTCCGTTCTTGGCGCCGTGACCGGTCCCCGCGGCCAGATAGTCGGCATTTTCGGCGCCCCGCAGGCGGCGCAGGTCGTCGGCGTCGCGCCAGTCCAGAATGCTGTCGGTCAGGCTGGTGCGCAGTGCCGGTTCCACCTCGAGTGCGGCGAGCAGTCCGGCGAGGAGTTCGGGCGGGGCCTTGTTGAGGTCGATCCGCGCGGCCTCGTCCAGCACGCTGAAGCGCAGGCGTCCGTCTGCACCGGCGGGGTCGATGGTGGGGTGGTAGACGCTGCCGTCGGTGCGCGGCCGCCGGGACGGGTCGGGCCGGTGCAGTTCCAGCACGGCGAGCGTGATGCCCGCCTCGGCCAGGAGCCGGGCCTGGGCGGCGGCGAGCAGGTTGTGGGCCATGCGGACCTCGGTGCGCATCGTCTGCAGGAACGCCGCCGCCAGGATGGCGAGCAGGGCGATCGTCCACAGCACCGCGACCAGGGCGACGCCGTGCGCCTTCCCGGGGGCCCTCCAGCGCCTAGCGGCCATGGGGCGTGCCTCCCGCGTGGGCGGAGCGCAGGCCCCGCAGCGCGCCGGTCGGCGCCAGGCAGGCGGCACCGCCGCCCGGGCAGACGACCAGGTCGGGCCAGCCGCGCGTGTCCATGCCCGCCGCCGTGATGTGGATGCGGATGCGTTCCGGCAGCGCGTGCGCCCGCTGCCACTGCGGCAGCCAGGCCGGTGCCGCGCCGTCCGCGGGCACGCCGAAATAGGCGATGGCCAGGGTGTCGATCTCGGTCATCAGGTCGACGGCTTCGGTGTCGTCGGCCTGCGGCAGATCGTGGACCGGACCGGCGGCGGGCCGGAGCGGCGCATAGCGCAGGCGCAGTACGCCGCCGGCGGGTCCTTCCTCGAGGAACAGCGTGTTCACGTACAGCACACTGTCGCGCTGCGAGAGCGGCGCGACGTAGCTCAGCCGCCGCGTATCGCCCGCGAAGGCCAGGACGCGCCGGCCGTCGGCATCGGGCACGAACAGCGGGCGCGCCTGGCGGAGCTGCCGTGCGAGCACGCCCTGCACCAGCGCGAAGCTGTGCACCCGGTCGCGCCGCAGCTCGGCGGCATCCCAGCTGCGGATCGCGAACCAGAGCGCCGCGAACAGCAGTGCGAGCACGACGCAGAGCACCGTCATGCCCACCGTCAGTTCGATGAGGGTGAAGCCCTCGGCGCGGGTGATGCCGGTCCGCGTCGTCATAGGCTCGACCCCGGATCCGGCGTGAGACGCAGGGTGGCGAGCGCCACCGCGCGGTGCCGCCCCGCATCGTCCCAGCTGATCTCGATCTCGACCCAGTAGGCGCGCAGCGGCATCTGCCAGGCGGCGAGGCCCTCGTCGTCCTGAAACGGCGTGGCGGTCGCCCGCCAGCGCAGGCGCCCGTCGAGTTCGCCGCTGCTGACGCCGGCCGCCAGCGGAATCTGCCCGCCCACGCGACTCAGCAGGGACTCACCCGCCAGCGTCGCGCGCGTGATGGCATCGGCCTCCGCGGCGGCGCGCAGGGCGGTGGCGAAGATGCCGGTGATCGCACCGAGCGACACGGCGAGGATGGCGAGCGCGACCAGGGATTCCAGCAGCGAGAAGCCCCGGTCCCGAGCCATTCCATGCGCACGCTCAGTCAACGACGGACACCCGGCCGGTGAGCCACTGGACATCCACCGCGCGCCGCCGCGTGCCGTCGCTGACGGTGACGCGGCCGCCGGTGGAACTGCCGTCGCCGAAGAAGCGGATGGCGCCGACGCGCTCGTCGATGCGCTCGGATTCCGGCGCGTACAGCGACACGCCGAGCGCGGCGGGCAGGGCGTGATCCCGCGTTTCGGCCGACAGGCGATAGCGGCGCGCCTCGACGTCGACGATGAGCGCGACGGGCGCGTCGTCCACGACGGCGAGGTTCCGCGCCAGACGGGCGTGCGCGGCGAGCTGCCGCACGGCGGCGTCGAGCTGCGCACCGGGCAGGCGGGCACTGACCATGGGCAGGGCGACGCCCATGAGCAGCATGGCGATGGTGAGCACGACGACGAGCTCCAGCAGCGTGAATCCCCGCGCCGGCTTCGCTGTCGCGCGCAGGGTGCGGGCGGCCGCCGGCCGCTCAGTCCCAGTTGGAGATGTCGAGATCGTGGCCATCGCCGCCTTCCCGATTGTCGGCGCCGAACGTGTAGACATCGAAAGGCCCTCCGCTGCCCGGCGCGCGATAGTGGTAGTCGTGGCCCCAGGGATCCTGCGGCACGCGCCGCTTGCGCAGGTAGGGGCCGTTCCATACCTCCGCACCGGCGGGCGCCTCGACCAGCGCGGCCAGGCCCTGCTCCTCCGTGGGGTAGTCGCCGAGATCCAGCTTGTACAGATCGAGCGCCGCCGCCAGGTCCTCGATCTGCAGCCGCGCCGTCTTGCTCTTGGAGTCGTCCAGGTGCTTCATCACCTGCGGGCCGACCAGTCCCGCCAGCAGCGCGAGGATGGCGAGCACCACCATGAGTTCGATCAGCGTGAAACCGCGGGCCCGCAGCCGCGCGGTGTTCGGGGGTGGCGTGGTATCCGGCTGCATGGTCACTGACCTCAGAGCGCGATGTCGTTCATGCCGAGAATCGCCGACAGGATGGCGTACAGAATGCCGGCGATGACGATGCCCAGGACGACGATCAGGGCGGGTTCCAGCAGTGTCAGCAATTGCCGGATGCGGCGGCGGATCTCGTCGTCCAGCATGTCCGCGACCCTCAGCAGCATGACGTCGAGCTGTCCGCTCTCCTCGCCGATGCCGATGAGCTGCACCGCCAGGGACGGGAACTCGCCGCTGGCGAGCATCGGCGCCGCCAGACCGCGGCCCTGTCGGAGGCTCTCGGCGAGCCCCGGCACGGTGGCGGCGAGGGCGCGGTTGGCGAACACGTCGGCCGCGCCGTTCACGCCGGCCAGCAGAGGCACGCCGTTCTGCAGGAGCGTGCCCAGCGTGCGGGCGAAGCGCGCGACCTCGAGGCGGCGCACCAGATCGCCGACCAGCGGCAGGCGCAGCAGCATGTGGTCGGCGGCGGCGCGGCCCGCGGGCGTCGTCACTCTGCGGCGCACGGCCACGGCCGCCGCGGCGGCGGCGAGCGGCAGCGTCCAGCCCCAGTCCCCGAGCAGCGCGCTGACCGTGAGCAGCGCCTGCATCGCCGGCGGTGCGCTCTGGCCGCTGTCGGCGAGCAGGCGGGCGAACTGCGGCACCACGAAGATCAGCAGGACGGCCACCGACGCCAGCGACACCGCCAGCAGCAGGGCGGGATAGGTGAGGGCGGCCCGTACGTCCTGGCGCAGTGCCTGGCTCCGCTCCAGGTGCTCGTGCAGGCGCGCCAGCGTGGGCTCGAGCGTGCCGCCGGCTTCGCCCGCCCGCACCAGGGCGATGCAGTAGGCGGGAAACACCGTAGGGTGCTGCTGCAGCGCCGCGGACAGGGAGCTGCCGTTGCGCAGCGCGGCTTCCAGCTCCGCCACCAGGCGGCGCATGCCGGCGTCGTCGCAGAGCCCGGCCATCAGCGACAAGGCGTGATCGAGCGTCAGGCCGGCACGCAGCAGGGCCGCGAGTTCGTGTGTGAATGCCGCGAGCTGCCGCGGAGTGATGTGCCAGGCCCGCCGCACCGGCAGCCGCAGCCGCAGACGGCGGTCCGCGGGGGCGGCGCGGATGGGCAGATAACCCGCCGCCTGAAGCGACCGGACCACGACCGCTTCGTCGGCGCCGTCCATCTCGCCTTCTTCGAGGGTCCCGCCGGGGGCGACGGCCTTGTAGCGGAAGCGCGGCATGCTCAGTGGACCTCCTGCGTGACGCGGAGCACTTCTTCCAGGGTGGTGAGGCCGGCGGCCACTTTGGCGAAGCCGTCTTCGCGCATGGAGCGCATGCCCTGCGCCCGCGCGGCGCACACGAGTTCGGCGGCATCGGCGCGCCGCATCACCAGCCGGCGCAGCGCGTCGTCGATCCTCAGCAGTTCGTGTATGACCATGCGGCCGGCGTAGCCGGTGCCGCCGCAGGCGTCGCAGCCGCCCGCTTCGAAGAGGGTCGCGCGGGATCCCGCGTCCACGCCGGCCTCGCCCAGCGCGGCGAGGATCCCGGCGGACGGACGCTGCGGCCGCCGGCAGGCGGGACACAGCCGCCGCACCAGGCGTTGCGCCAGGACGGCGCTGACCGTGGAGGTCAGCAGGTAGTCCTCCACGCCCATGTCGAGCAGGCGGGTGACGGCGCCGGGCGCGTCGTTGGTGTGCAGCGTCGACAGCACGAGATGGCCGGTGAGGGCGGCCTGCACGGCGATCCGTGCCGTGTCCGCATCGCGCATCTCGCCGATCATGATGATGTCCGGGTCCTGGCGCAGAATGGAGCGCAGGGCGTTGACGAAGCCGAGGCCGATCTGCGGCTTGACCGGGATCTGGTTGACGCCGTCGAGCTGGTACTCGATCGGATCCTCGACGGTGATGATCTTGCGTTCGGCGGTGTTGAGCGTGCTGAGCGCGGTGTACAGCGTCGTCGTCTTGCCGCTGCCGGTGGGGCCCGTCACCAGCAGGATGCCCTGGGGCTGGCGCAGGCAGGCCTGCAGGGCGTCGATGACGGCGGGCGTGAAGCCGAGCGCGGGGAAGTTCTCCGCCTCCCGGCCGGTCTCCAGCAGGCGCAGCACGATGCTCTCGCCGAACAGCGTCGGCACGGTGGACACGCGCACGTCGATGTCCCTGCCCTGGATACGCAGCTTCAGACGGCCGTCCTGCGGCAGCCGCCGTTCGGCGATGTCGAGTTTGGCGAGCAGCTTGATGCGCGAGACCACGGCGGCCGTCGACTGTGCCGGCGGCGCCTCGGTCTCGCGCAGAAATCCATCGATGCGATAGCGTACCTTCAGGCGGTGTTCGAACGGCTCGATGTGGATGTCGGAGGCACCGCGTTCGACGGCCTCCTGGAAGAGAAGGTTGACCAGACGGATGATGGGCGCCTCGCTGGCGAGATCCCTGAGGTGTTCGATGTCGTCGTCGCGGGCGGCGTCGCTGTGCTCGATCATGGCGCCGATGCGTCCCATGGCCGAACGGCCGTCGCCGTACAGGCGTTCGAGTGCGGCCTCGATGTCCGCGGACAGGCCGACGGCGGCGACCACCGGGCGCCCGGCCGCGAGCGCCACCGCTTCGATCACGAAGCCGTCCAGCGGATCCTCCATCGCCAGCGTCACGCTGTCGCGGCCCGCGCCGACGGGAACGCTGCGGTGCGCCCTGAGGAACCGCGCGGCGAGCAGCTCCGGCAGCAGCGGTGCGTCCGGGTAGTCGGCCGCGGTGAGCAGAGGCAGATCCAGGGTCTCGGAAAAGGCTTCGGCCAGCTGGCGCTCGCCGACCGCACCGAGTCTGCGCAACAGACTGCACAGCGGTGTGCCGGTCTCCTGCCGCAGCCGCTGTACGCGCGCGAGATCGTCCTCGCGCAGGTGGCCGCGGGTCAGGAGGGCCTGCAGCAGGCGCTGTTCGGGCGGGGCCGCACCGGAGGACGGCGCGGGCGCGGTGTGGTCGGGCGCGGGGATCGCTGCGGATGGCTGCATATCGACCTTACCTCTCCGCCTGAGCGGAAGCGGGCCTGCAGGGGCCGTTCCGTCCTTCGACCCGATCCGGCCCGGCCCCGGCACGCTCAGACCTTCATGACATGGACATTCCCTGTGACTGCAGGTGAAGGGTGTCGGTCGCCTTCGCAGCGCTGCCGACCAGCCCGTGCTCCAGGCAGTACGCGGTCAGCGCCGATACGCTGTGCAGGTCGAGCTTGTGCATCAGATTCGAGCGGTGCTTCTCCACCGTCTTCGCGCTGATGCACAACGCCTCGGCGATCTTCCGGCCGCGGTAGCCTTCGCCGATCATCTTGAGCACCTGGCGCTCGCGGTCGGTGAGCGTCTGCCACGGCGACTGAACCGCGCCGGGATCGCGCCCGTTGAGGAAGCCGTCCACCACCGTGCCCGACACCGCCGGACTCAGGTAGGTCTTGCCGGCGGCCACGGTATCGAGCGCCAGCATGAGTTCGTGGTGGCTGCTGTCCTTGAGGAGATAGCCCGATACGCCCGAGCGCAGGGCCTCCAGGACGTATTCGGTCTCGCAGTGGATGGTGAGGGCGATGAGCCGGGTGGAAAGCTGACGTTTCTTGATCGCCCGAATGGCGTCTATACCGTTCATCGCGGGCATGGAGAGGTCCATGAGCGCGATGTCCGGCTCGAGGTCGCGCACGCAGCGCACGGCCTCCAGCCCGTCGTGGGCTTCCGCGATCACCTGATAGCGGGCACTGGACGATATCAGTGCACGCAATCCGTCTCTCAGAATCGTGTGGTCCTCGGCGATCACCACACGTGTCGGCTGTGCATACATTGGCTGGTCACTCCCTGTGCGTCCATCACGGGAAGCGCCCGACAAACCTCTGCTTAATTCATTTACCCAGCTATCTATTTTTATACAGCGCGGTCGTGTCCAAGCAGCGTCAGGCTCGTCAGTAGCGCTTCAGAAACTGTAAGGTGCTCCGACTGAACATCGGCATTCCCGATTCATTCGGGACGTTCCGATACAGATGCGGTGTTCACTGCGGACGTTCACTTCGCTCCGGCCGACTCGGTCCGCGATGATGCCGCGATTTCTACGTTGACATTAATCATAGACGACGACTGGCGGTGCGCAACGAACCGCAACGATTCTGCCGGGCGCCCGTGTGGTTCGCCGGCCCGGCGCGTCAGACCGCCGGGTGCAGGTAGGCATCCACCAGACCGAGTATGTCGTCGGCGCTGCTGGTGTCCTTGCCGAGAAAATGGTTCGCGCCGCAGTCGGCGGCGGCGTTCCGGTATTCCGGCAGATCGTAACTCGTGAGGATCGCCACCGGTGTGTCCGGAAGGAATGCCTTGATGTCGCGCGTGACGGACAGGCCGTTCCCGCCGGGCAACTGGATGTCGACGAAGATCAGGCCGGGGCCGGACGTCCGTGCCAGGTCCAGGGCCTCGCCCGCGTCGGCGGCCTCCAGGACCTCCACGGCGTCGCTGTGCGAGCAGAGCAGCGCCCGGAGGGAATTCCGGAATGCCGCGTTGTCTTCGATGATCAGGATGCGCATGTCGCTTTCCATCCGAGCGGCGCGCGGCGAGGCGGGCGGCAGCCGTGTCTGCCGAAGGCGAGGCGCCTTGCGGACATCGCCGGGCGAGAGATGGATTTTCCGTTCCGTCGGTTCTCATGGGGCTGATGCTAATGAGTGCGCGGACATACGGTCAGTAGGGGGAATGCTGATTTCGTCCAGGGCATTGACTGTATGACGCCGACGGCGTTTCGCCGGCTTTTCCCGCGCGCGATGCCGGTCGTCCGCCGACCGGTCCCGGCGGCCGCGGGGCGGTGTGGGCCCGTAGGGTCGATTAGGGATCTGAGGGGGGCGGAATGCAGGGTTTCCCCCACTGCAATGCCCGAGCGCGCTACTTAGACTTCCTCGGCAATTCGACCAGAAACGCGGCAGGGCCATGGTGCGGCGCACGGCTGCGCGCACACGCCCGCGGTCCTGCTACCGACAGTCAAGCGATCGCCGAGGACATCGCCATGGACCAGGACTGCAGGATCGTTCGCGACGGGTGGTTTGCGCTAGTTGGACTCTTCCTCATGGGAGCAGTCGTCACGGGCGACAGTCGGGCCTTCACGCTCAACGTCGTCGACCCGGAGGGCAATCCGGTGTTCGGTTACCGCTGGCTGCTCGAGGAGGACACCACGCATCCGGTGACGCCCGGCCTTCCGGATACGGAGAGCCTCGGCGTGAGCATCCACAAGAGCCATGCGCCGGTAGTTGCGAAAGGCGAGACCGCGAGCTTCAGCACCACCGTCAACGCCCCCGCCGATACGCGCTACGCGGTGTCGGTGCTGCCGAACCACGGCCCGGACGGACCGCTGTTCACCATCGGCGGTGCGAATGTCGCCATCGGCCAGGCGCAGGTCACCGTGGTCGTCAATCCGACGCCGTTGCCGACGGCGCAGATCGCCATCTACGTGTTCGAGGACGACTTTCCGTTGAACGGCGCACCGGATCAGCCGCAGGAGACCGGCCTCGGCGGCTTCTCCATCCTCATCTTCGATGCCGCCGGGCAGCAAGTACAGGACATCTTCGGCAATCCGCTCGGCACACAGTACGACACCGATCCGGCCTCGCCGACCTATGGCGAGGTCACGCAGATGGGTGACGGCGTGGTGCTCAGCGGAGCCTGTCCGGGGCCGGATTGCGGCGAGGTGCTCGTCAAGAATCTCGCTCAGGGCAAGTACGGCGTGCAGGTCGTGCCGCCCGCCGGTCAGGGGTGGCAGCAGACCAGCACCATCGAAGGCACGCGCACCGTCGACGCCTGGGTCAAGCCCAACGAGCCGCCGTTCTTCGTCGAGTTCGGGCCGGCCGGCCACCATGTGTTCATCGGCTTCGCGCAAAGCCGGAGCCTGCCGCCGGCCGACCCCGGCGAGACGGTCGCCACCATCACCGGCACCGTCACCAATCTGCACACCTCGCGGCCGCCGGATTTCACCTTCTACTCGGGCGAGCCGCGCCCGAACTGCTGGGTCGGGCTCAACGCGGGCCTCGGCGGTATCGGCGAGTCGGTGCACGTCCAGCCGTGCGACGGCGACAGCAACTTCAACATACCCAACGTCCCTCCCGGCGATTACGGCCTGGTGATCTGGGACCAGTTCCTGGACAACATCATCGCAACGACGCAGGTGACCGTGGACGCGGCGGGCAACTGCAACGGCGGGTCCTGCTCGCTGGGCGACGTTCCGGTGTTCGCCTGGTTCAACCGCCTGTTCAACTACGTGTTCTTCGACGCGGATCAGGATGGCTTCCCGGACGACAGCGAATTCAATCCGGACCCGGCCGGCAATCCGGCGTTGTGGGGGCTCAGCGAGCAGAACGTCAACATCCGCTTCCGCGACGGTTCGATCTACCAGGCGTTCCCGACCGACCTGCAGGGCTTCGTACCCTTCGATGAGGTCTTCCCGTTCTTCAAGTGGCTGGTTGTCGAAGTCGATTTCGGCCGCTTCAAGGCCACCGGCGCGACCGTGGTCGTCGACGCGGGTGGGGAGGTTCCGCCACATGCCGGCAGCGGCTTCAGCGGCCTGGACGGCACGCCCTCATTCGACATGCTCAATCCGCAGCCGCAGTGCGCGCCGAACCTCGATCCGACCGACAACGTGAATGACGACAACGGCGTGTACGGCGACTGCATCGATCTGATCAATCCGAATACCGGCAACAACCTCTCGCGCACGGAAACCGGTGAGGTGCTACTCGAGGCCTTCCAGGGCTTCCTGGGTCTCACGAATACGATCTACTGGGGCAAGTCGCTTTACGGCATGGGTGACCGCGACACCGCACCGCACGGCGATTTCCCGGGAGCGGGCGATGTCGACCACAACGGCAACGGCGAGTTGGACTCCGGTAACGGCGGCATCTCGGGTGTGGTCATCTACCCGACCACGCGTGCCGAGGACGATCCGCGCTTCGGCACGGCCGAGGAATGGGAGCCGGGCATTCCACGCGTGCAGGTGAATCTGTATGCGGACGGCGACGTCGACAACGTTCCGACCGGCTGGGCCACCGGCGGCGCCATGGGTCCCGAGGACGTCGATTGGAACGGCGACGGCATCTACAAACCCGCCGACGGCGTGATCCAGGATCTGAACGGTGACGGCAAGCTCGGTCTGGCCGATGTCGACAACCATCCGCTGGGCTGGCGGGACGGCACCGGACCTCTCGGCCCGGAGGACATCGATCACAACAAGAACGGCATCTTCGATCCGGGCGACGCGCTGCAGATCGTCACCACCGACAGCTGGGACGACAGCCTGCCGACCGGCTGCCCGCCCAATCCCGGTTCGGTGCCGGGCGAACAGGCGCCGTTCCACATCAACGGCAACCCGGATACACCGGCGCTCGATTGCTTCGAGGGCATGCGCACCTTCGGCCAGGTACGCGGCGGGGTAGTGTTCGATGGCGGTTATGCGTTCACGTCGCATCATCCCGGCGGCATCGCCTCGGGCAATCCCGAGGTGCCCGGTCTGCTGCCGGCGATCTACATCGTCGAGGCGGTCACGCCGCCCGGCTACGAACACCTCAAGGAAGAGGACAAGAACGTCGACTTCGGCGACTCCTATGTGCCGAGCCCGCTGCTGCTGCCGCCCGTGTGCGTCGGTGAGCGCGACAACACCAACTGGTTCAATCCGGCCCGCTATTCGCCGACCGTGCCGGACTTCCTGACCCTGTTCCCGGCGGTCGAAGCGCCGTTCGCCGGGCAGGTACGGCCGCTGTGCGACCGCAAGCAGGTTGAGCTCGCCCAGGGCCAGAACGCCGCGGCCGACTTCTTCATGCTGACCGAGGTGCCGAAGGCCGGGCGCATCGTCGGCTTCATCCTGGACGACCTGGCCAATGAGTTCGATCCGAACGCGCCGGCCTTCGGCGAGAAGTACGCGCCGCCCTGGCTGCCGGTCTCGATCCGCGACTTCAACGGCCGCCAGATCGCGCGGGTGTATTCCGATCAGTGGGGGCTGTACAACGCGCTGGTGCCTTCGACGTATACGGTCAACGCACCATCGCCCACCGGCGTCTCGCCGCACATGCTGACGGTCTGCCTGAACGATCCCGGCCCGATCCCTGACCCCGACAACCCGGGCGGCATGATCATCGATCCACAGTTCAATCCGCAGTACACCCAGTTCTGCTACACCTTCGACTATTGGCCGGGTAAGACGACGTACCTCGACACGCCGGTGCTGCCGGTGGCGGCCTTCGCCGGCGGCGGACCGTTCCCGCTCGACTGCCAGTTCGCTCCCGGTACGCCGGTCATCTCCACCGTCACCAGTCCGAGCAACGGGCCGTACGTGCCGGGCTCGGGGACCGTCGCGCAGAACACCGTCACCGTCACCTCGGCGGGCATGGTCGAGGTGCCGAACCCGCAGTTCGATCCGGCCGCGACGCCGCCGATCCCCAAGACCGTTCCGCGTGACTTCGGTTTCGGCGCGACCGAAGGCACGGTCACCATCGGCGGGGTGGCGGTGCCGGCGGCCAACGTCACCTGGTCCGACAGCACCATCACGGTGCAGGTCCCGCCGGGCACGGCGACCGGCGAACTGCTGGTGACGCGCGCCGACACCGGGCTCACCAGCGTCATGGGCGTCACTCTGCACGTGGGCGGACCGGCGCCGATCCATGTGCCGCCCGGCGGTTCCATCCAGGCGGCCATCGATGCCGCGCCGGCCGGCTCGCTGGTGTTCGTGCCACCCGGCACCTACCACGAGCTGGTGATCCTCTACAAGGACATCAAGCTGCAGGGCTGGGGTGCACCCGGCACCATCATCAACGCCATGAAGAATCCCGCGGAGAAGATGATCGCCTGGCGGGCCAAGCTCGCGGCGCTCTACGATGCCGGCGCGTTCTCGCTGCTGCCGCAGCAGCCGATTCCGGTGCCGCCGGTCGGCGCCAGCGAGCCGGCCGCGTTCGTCGAGGAGGAGGGCGCAGGCATCACGGTGCTCGCGCTCGAGTCGTCGGCGGACCATGCGGCCATCGATTCGCTCACCGTGACAGGCGGTGATCTGGGCGGCGGCATCTTCGTCAACGCCTACGCCGACGGGCTCGAGATCGCCAACAACGTCCTGATCAACAACCAGGGCTTCTGGAGCGGCGGCATCCGCATCGGCGAGCCGGTGCTGCTCGACGAGGTCACCGGCACTGTCGTGGACGCGCTGAACGACGGCATCAGCATTCATCACAACCACATCACCCAGAACGGCGGTTTTTTTACCGACGGCTACAGCGTCACCCGCAACTTCATCTGCGGCAACTTCAGTTCGGGCGACGGCGGCGGCATCGGCCATCTGGGCCTGAGCGACGGCGGCCGCATCGAGGACAACACCGTCGTCTTCAACCAGAGCTTCAATCAGGGCGTCGACGCCCATGGCGGCGGCGTCTTCGTCGGCGGCACGGTGGCCGGCGGCGTGGGTGCGGGCTGGGTATCGGTCGTGTGCAACCTGTTCCTGGGCGGTCTGGCGGGGGCGGGTGACGGCGGCGGCATTGCGGCGCAGGCCGTCAACGGCGCGGACGTGGCGGCGGCCCCGACCGACAACACCGGCTGGTATACGCTGGGGATCTACAACAACATGATCGTGAACAACGTCGCGGGGCTGGCGGGCGGTGGCATCGCGCTGCAGGACGCGGCCAGGACGAACATCATCCACAACACCATCGCCAACAATGACAGCACGGCGACGGCGGGTGCCGCCTTCACGGCAGGCGTCCCGAACGCGTCGAATCCGCAACCGGCCGGTGTGGCCGCCCGCGCGCACAGCCCGGCCCTGATCGACACGGGCATCGCCTCCACGTTCTCCGATCCGCTGTTCGCGAACAACGTCATCTGGCACAACCGCAGCTTCCACTGGGTCGTGGACGACACCCAGACACCGCCCTTCCGCCTGCAGCCGCCGGCGGCAACGCCCGACTACTGGGATCTGGGCGTGCTCGGCACCCCCGTGTTCGCGCAGCTGAGCCCGCAGTACAGCACACTGTCGGCGCTGCTCGGACCCGATGGCGCGAACTATGCCGGCGCCAGCAACCAGACCGGCGATCCGGTGTTCGTGGACGAATATGTCAACGAATCCCGTCCCGGCGTGGTGCTGCCGGAGGTGACCACCATCGAGGCCGCACCGGCCTTCGACGAGGGCGGCAACTTCATCGACGTGCGCTTCGGCCCGCTCGGTCTGATCGATCCGGTCAGCGGCGCGCCCTATGGCGACTACCACCTCGATGCGGGATCGCCTGCCGCGGATGCGGCTACCAACGGGGTCGTCACTGGGCTGATACCGGCGCTGGCGCTGGACATCGACGACGATCCGCGTCCGCTCGGCAGCGGGCCGGACATCGGCGCGGACGAACGGCTGGTCGCCGCGGTTCCCGGCGGCGGCGTCGACACCGATGCCGACGGCATCACGGATGAGCAGGACAACTGCACCGAGGTCGCGAACGCCGACCAGCGCGACAGCGATGGAGATGGCTACGGCAATGTCTGCGATACGGACATCAACAACGACGGCATCACCAACAGCCTCGACGCCAGCCTGTTGCGCTCTCTGTACATGAGCAGCGATCCGGACGGCGACTTCAACGGCGACGGCATCGTCAACAGCCTGGATGTGGGGATTCTCAGGTCCATGTATCTGGCCTCACCGGGACCGTCGGGCGTGGCGCCCTAGGCGGAACCCGGAGCCGAACTGGCGAAGTGCACGGCTAAAGGAGCGGAACCATGAAGACGGTCTACGGGATTCTGGTAGTGCCACTGTCACTCGGCCTGGCGCTGGGCGTGCCGGCCGCGGCGCGGGCGGCGATCGTCGTGCAATGCCCGGGAGACGCCGACGGCGACGCGGTCATCGACGCCGCCACGCACCCGACCGATCCGCGCTATCCGGCCGGGCCGTACTCGTTTCCCGACAATGTCCGCTGCATGCACCTCGCCGCCGGCGACGGCTTCATCAACATGGGCGACGGACGGCGCCTGTACATGTTCGGGTTCTCGGACGCGACCGGCCAGGCCGAGGCGGACGTGATGGACAACGGCGCGCTCGCGGCGAACTTCCCGGCACCGACCGTCCTGGCCGACGAGGGCGACCAGCTCTATCTGACGCTCAGCAACGTCGGCATGGTCATACGGCCGGACCTGTTCGATCCGCATTCGGTGCACTGGCACGGATTTCCCAACGCCGCCGACATCTTCGACGGTCTTCCGGAGTCGACCATCTCCATCAACATGGGCGCGAGCCTGACCTACTACTACAACGTGGTCGAGCCGGGAACGTACATGTATCACTGCCACGTGGAGGCGGCCGAACACATGCAGATGGGCATGCTCGGCAATCTCTATGTCAGACCGGCGCAGAACCGGCTGCCGAACGGCACGCTGCTGGGATCGCACACCCACAGCAACCCGGACAACCCGACCGGGACGACGCCCAGGGACCAGGACGATCCGCTGGACGGAGACAAGTACGTGTACAACGACGGCGATGCCTCGACCCGCTACGACGTGGAGTACGCGATCCAGATCGCCAGCATGGATCCCGCGTTTCACGATGCCAGCGAGACGGTGCAGCCGCTGCCGTTCGCCGACATGCACGACACCTACGCCCTTCTCAACGGCCGCGGCTACCCGGATACGATCAACCCCAACGAGCTGCTCAACACCGCGGATACGCCGTTGCCGTCACAGAAACTGCACGCACTGGTCAGCGCGACGGCGGGGCAGCGCATCCTGCTGCGGATCTCCAATCTCAGTATCACGGGCTTCTATACGCTGGCTTCCAGCCTGCCCATGCGAGTGGTCGGACGCGGCGCACGGATCCTGCGCGGCGGAGGCGAAGCGACGGGACCGGATCTCTACTACACCACCAACTCGGTCACCCTGGGCGGCGGCGAGGCGGCTGACGTGATCATCGATACCGCGGGCGTGCCGGCCGGCACCTATTTCGTCTACACGACGAACCTGAATTATCTGAGTAACGACACCGAGGACCGCGGCGGAATGATGACCGAGGTGGTGATCAACTGAGTCCGGCGCTGCCGGCGGTGTCGGCCGCGGCGATCGGAAGCGATGGTTAAACACGAAGAGGTGTCGCGATGAACAGGATGCATGCGAACGCGTACCACTGGGTGCTGGGATGGCTGTTGGCACTCCTGTGTCTCGGACCGATGCCTGCGGCAGCCGAGGCCGTGGTCGCCGGCGTCACCGGCACGACCTTCAACCTGACGGCCCGCGACGGTTACATCACCACCGGCGATTTCGACAGCATCTATACGTGGGGTTACGCCCTGGATGCCGGGCCGATGCAGTATCCAGGCCCCACGCTGATCGTCGATCAGGGACAGGCCGTCACCGTCAATCTGAGCAATGGGCTCGAGGTGCCGGTGTCCATCGTATTCCCCGGGCAGGGAGCGGTCGGCGCGGTTGCGGTGAGCGGCCCGACCGCGGAAGGACAGATGACGCTGGAGGCCGGCCCCGGCGGCACCGTCAGCTACACCTTCACGGCGGATCGGCCCGGCACCTACATGTATCACAGCGGCACCCGTCCCGACCTGCAGGTGGAGATGGGGCTGGTCGGTGCGCTGATCGTCCGCCCGGCCGGTTTCAATCAGGCCAGCAACCGCACCGCCTACGGCCATCCGGGCAGCGCCTACGTCCACGAGTATCTGTTCCTGCTGACGGAGATGGACCCGGAGATCCATGCCCTGGTCGCGGCCGGCCACCTGAATCTCGTCGACACGACGACCTCACGGGAAGTGCTGTGGTTCATCAACGGCCGCAACGCCCCGGACACCTTTTCGGCCGCGGGCGCGCCCTGGCTCCCGCATCAGCCCTACAACGCCAGCCCGCGCACCCGGCCGGGCGAGACGGTGCTGATGCGCGTCATCGGCGGCGGGCGCCAGCTGCATCCCCTGCATACGCACGGCAACAACCTGGTGCAGATCGCGCGGGACGGGCGCCTGCTCCAGAGCGCGCCCGGCATGGGGCCCGATCTGGGCATCTCCGATTTCACGCTCAAGACCGTTCCCGGCGAGACCTACGACGCCCTGTGGGAATGGACCGGCGCGGGCCTGGGCTGGGACATCTACGGACATGCCGAGACCGACCCCATGGAACCGAACGAATATGCCGCCGATCACGGCAAGCCGTTCCCCGTGATCCTGCCGGAGCTGCAGGACCTGACCTTCGGCGGCTGGTACAGCGGCAGCCCGTTCCTCGGCGTGTTCGGCAGCCTGCCGCCCGGCGAGGGCGGGCTCAATCTCAACGGCGGGCTGTTCTTCATGTTTCACTCGCACACCGAGATCGAGCTTACCAACAACGACATCTTCCCCGGCGGCATGATGACCATGATGATCATCGAGCCGCCCGGTACGCCGATCCCCTAAGGGCCACATCGCAACGGGAGCTGCACCATGAACAAGCTGACAGTGCAATGGGCGGTCGGAACGATCGGCCCCGGGGTAGTGGCCATGATTGCCGGGCTGGGGACGGTGTCGGCGGCGGACTTCTACCTGTGCGCCGGCGAGACGACCCTGACCATGCCCGACACGGGCGAGGTCGTCACGGTCTGGGGCCTGGCCGAAGACGACAACGCCAATCTCGGCGACGGCTGCGGCGCGGGTGTGTTGAGCGTACCCGGTCCGCGGCTCGATGTCCCTGCCGGCGATACGACGCTCAATATCCATGTGCTGAACAATCTGCCGCAGCTCAACGCCCAGGACGTGCCCGTGTCCATCGTGATACCGGGACAGGTCGCCGCGCTCACCCCCACCTGGGTCGATGGCGCCGGCACCGTCGTGGCGACGGGTTCGCGCCCGGCGGGCGACTACACCTCGCGCGTGCGCTCGTTCGACACGGAAACGGGGCGCTTCGCCATCGGTACCTACAGCTGGACAGGACTGAAGCCGGGGACCTTCCTCTATCATAGCGGCACGCACCCGGCGCTGCAGGTGCAGATGGGCCTGTACGGCGCGGTGACCGTGGCGGCGGGAACGGGACAGGCCTACGCGGACGTGCCCTACGACCAGGAGGTCGTGTTGCTGTACAGCGAACTCGATCCTGCCCTGCACGCCGCCGTGGCCGGCGACGACTACGGACCCGGCAAGGCGATGAGCAGCACGGTGAACTACGGGCCCCGCTATTTCCTGGTCAACGGCGAGCCGTTTTCGGCGGCGAGCGTGCCGATCGCGATCGGTGATCAGGGCGGAGACATCCTGCTGCGCTTTCTCAACGCCGGCCTGGAACCCCACACACTGGTGCTGCAGAACCTCTACATGTCCGTCGTCGCCGAAGACGGCAACCGCTATCCGTACGCTCAGGAACAGTATTCGGTGTTCCTGCCCCCCGGCAAGACCAAGGACGCCGTGCTGTCGTTCGACTGTGCGAACCCGCCCGCACCGGGGCGGAGCGCTCTGTACGACCGCAGCCTCAGGCTGAGCAACGGCGGTTCGGCGAGTGCCGGCGGCATGTTCAGCCACCTCGAGTTGACCGACGGCGATTCCGACACGGTGGTGAGCATGTGCGACAACTGCACGATCGTCGCCAACACGGATCAGCGCGACACCGACGGCGACGGCTTCGGCAATCGCTGCGACACCGATCTGAACGGCGACGGCATCACCAATGCCCTCGACATCGGCATCCTGCGCGGCGTCTATCTGAGCAGCGACGCCGATGCCGACTTCAATGGCGACGGCATCGTCAATGCCCTGGATATCGGCATTCTGATGGGCTACTACCTGCAGCCGCCCGGCCCGTCCGCAGTGGCACCCTGAGGACGCGTTTGCCGCGGCCCCGCACGCACGGAGAGGCCGCATGGATCGAATGGTTAAAGTGGGGGGTCTCCGGGCTCAAGATACAGGGTATCCCTACCCGTGCAGCCACGGAACCGCCACTAAGCTCTGAAGTGCAAGGGGGACCGGAAATCGGGATCCCCGGAGAAGTGCATTCAGCGGCGGGCTCGACCGGATCATCCGTCCTCAGGAGACATCCTCAGTCGCGATGCCGCACGACCCACGATTCACCCGGACGGAGGATTACGGCCATGTGGACATCGTACGGAAAGGCGCTCGGACGTGTTGCAGCCGGCGTCGGATTGCTGCTGATCGGTCAGGCGGCGGGGGCCGCGGTCATCACGCTCGATCAGACCAGCCTGAATGTCAACGAAGGTGACATGTTTAGCCTGACGGTGATCGGCCAGGATTTCCTGGGTGGCGTCAACGGGGCGACCGGCGACGGCACCCTGGGCGGCGGCGTTGTCGTGTCCTGGGATCCGGCTCTGATCACGCTGGCCAGTCTCGCCAACGTCACGCTGCTGTTCCCGGGCGACCGCATGTTCGGGCCGGATCCGGTGCTCGACAGCGCGGCCGGCACCCTCACCATGTCGTTCGGCAGCTGGAACGGAGCCACCGTACCCGACTTCAACATCGCACAACTCACGTTCACCGCGGCGGCGGTGGGGGTCGCGCTGGTGGATCTCGAAGAGTCGCCCGGGGATGTATGGACGGACGGGGCCGGCATGATCGACGTGATGCCGACCTACATCGATGGAACGGTCACCGTGAGTGCCGTGCCGTTGCCTGCGTCGGTATTGCTGCTGGGATCGGGTCTGATCGGCCTCGTGGCCGTCGGGCGGAGCCGCGGCCAGGCGGGCGAGGGTGCGTCGGCTTGAACGTATCGTCGCGGATGGTGCGCGAACGTCAGGGGCCTGGTCATCCGTGGCGCAGGGCGGCCGTTGTCACACTGCTGACCACGGCTTTCCTGCACCTTCCGTCCCCCGATGTCCGTGCCTCGGGCGATGACGGCCGGGTCGCAAACCGGGAAACGGCGGGCGTCCCGCCCCACGGCATCGAGCCGCGGTCGGTCCGGTTGTCGGCCGCCGGCTACATGCTGGACTTCCGCTATCGGGTGGTCGATCCGGAACGCGCCATCGGCGCTGTCAACGAGGCCGTCCGGCCCTACCTCGTCGACGCGGCGACGGGCTTCAGGGTCGGCGTTCCGGCGCCGCCCAAGATCGGCCCGCTGCGCCACACCGGCAACGATCTGAGCACGAAACGGACATACTTCATGCTGTTCGCCAATCCCGCCCGCCGGATCAAGCGCGGCGACCGGGTGTCGGTCGTCCTCGGAGAGCACCGCATCGACGATCTCATCGTGCAGTGATGGCCGATGGAGGTGGATCGTGACCAGGACACTCGCCGCCATCGCGCTGTGCGTCCTGTCGTTCGCGCCGGCATCGCCGCAGGCCGCCGCGATGGGTCGGACGCTGCTCACCGTCCTGGATGCCGCCCAGCCGGAAACGCTCGTGCCGGTGATCGTGCGCCTGCGGGACCCGGCCTCCGCTTCCATCGATATGCAGGCCTTCCGGCAAGACGATCGCAGCGCGCGGCGCCGTGCCCTGGTGCAGGCGCTGCGGTCGCGCGCGGTGCGCAGCCAGCCGTCGATGGCGGCCACGCTGTCGCGTCAGGGCGGTCGACAGCTGCGCGCCCTGTGGCTGATCAACGGTCTGGCGGCGCAGCTGCCGGCGGCGGCGATCCGGACGCTGAGCACGCATCCCCAGGTGGAATCCATCGGCCTCGACGAGGCGATTCCGCTGTGGAACGAGATCGTGCCCGGTGCGGCGCCGGCGCACTGGAATCTGGAATACATCCGCGCACCGGACGTGTGGAACCTCGGTCACCAGGGGCACGGCGTGGTGATCGCCACCCTGGACACGGGCGTGGACCCGTCGCATCCGGATATCGGGCCGCGCTGGCGGGGCGGCGCCAACAGCTGGTTCGATCCCAACGGTGAACATCCCACGCCCGCCGACAGCGACGGTCACGGCACCTGGACCATGGGTGTACTGGTGGGCGGCGATGCCGGCGGCAGCGTCATCGGCGTCGCGCCGGGTGCGCAGTGGGTCGCCGTGAAGATCTTCGACGATGCCGGCGTGGCTTCATTGAGCGCCATCCATCTCGGTTTCCAGTGGCTGCTGGACCCGGACGGCGATCCGGCCACCGACGATGCGCCGGACATCGTCAACAACTCCTGGGGATTCGAGGAGGCGCCGAACGTCTGCATCGGCGAGTTCGAGACCGACATCCAGGTGTTGCGCGCCGCCGGCATCGCGGTCGTCTTCGCCGCCGGCAACACCGGCCCTGCCGAGGCCAGCAGCATCAGTCCGGCGAACAACACCGGACCGGTCGCCGTAGGCGCTGTCGACAACGCCCAGTCACTCGCCAACTTCAGTGCCCGCGGGCCGTCGGCCTGCGGCTCCGGTCAGTTTCCGCTGCTCAGTGCGCCCGGCGTCGGCATCCGCACCAGCGACCGCTGCTTCGGGCCGATCTGCGATTACACCACCGTCTCGGGCACGTCGTTCGCAGCGCCGCACGTCGCGGGCGCGATGGCGCTGCTGTTGAGCGCCGTTCCGGACGCCTCGATCGAAGCCGTGGAGGCCGCGCTGGCGCAGACCGCCGTCGATCTGGGCGTCGCGGGCCCCGACAGCGGCTACGGGCAGGGCTTCATCGACGTGATGGCCGCGTTGCAGGCGTTGCGCTGCCCGGCCGACGGTGTCGACACCGACGGTGACGGCGTGACGGATGCCTGCGACAACTGCGTCCTGATCGCCAACGCCGGGCAGCGCGATTCCGACGCCGATGGCTACGGCAACCGCTGCGACACCGACCTCAACAACGACGGCATCACCAACAGCCTCGATACCGCATTGCTCAGGACCGCCTATCTGAGCGGCGACGCCGATGCCGATTTCAACGGCGACGGTATCGTCAACGGCCTGGACATCGGTGTGCTGCGGTCCTTCTACCTCCAGCCACCGGGACCTTCGGGCGCGGTGCCGTGAGTGCCGGCCGCTGGCATCGGCCGGCCGCCTTCCGCACAATCAGCGGCGGGGGAGAGGCCGCTGAACGCTGCACCGGACCTCCCTGTGGCCGCGGAGCGTGCGCTTGGATTCGAATACCGGAATACCGTCCTTCATCGACTTCGAGGCCTCCGGTCTCGGCCCGCACAGCTACCCGATCGAAGTCGCCTGGAGCGGCGTGGACGGCGGCGTGGAGGAATGCTGGCTGATCCGCCCGGAGGCCGCCTACGGCTGGCCGCTGAAGGAGGCCTGGGAGGCCTCCGCCGAGCGCGTTCACGGCATCCCCTTCGAAGACCTGCTGCGGCACGGCCGGTCAGCGGACTGGATCGCCGCGCGCATGAACGCGCAGCTCGCCGGCAGGACGGTCTACGCCGACGGCGGGGCCTACGACAAGGTCTGGTGCGAGCAGTTGTTCGCGGCGGCGGGCCTGGAGATGGCGTTCCGGATCGGCGACTACTGGGAACTGCTGCTGACTGTGTTGCCGCCCGCCCGGACCCGGCGCTTCGGCTGGCAGGCCGCCCTGCAGGAGGCGGCCTGGAAGCGGGTGAGAGGCCGGCGCCACCGCGCCGATACCGACGTCCGTTATCTGGTGGCGCTGTACCGGCTGGCGCTGGGGCACGACCGCAGTTAGCGACGATTCCACCGCTGCTCCGCAAACCCGAAAACCGTATTGGCCACGGAAGCACACGGAAAAACACGGAAATGAGGCCGCGTCGAAGAAGCTCTGCCTCAAGGTGTGGCGGGTGATGCGGTCTGTTGTATGAAGCGGATGATCTTGTCCGTGTTTTTCCGTGTGCTTCCGTGGCCTAAATGGGTTTTTCAGGGCGGCGGACGGAAATCCGCCCCCGCCTCCAGAATTGATAAATGTCCGGTCCGCCGACAGTTGGGCCGTTCCCACGGCGGTAACGCATTGCGATGCCGTGCGCCTCTCGCAACAATTCCGTTTCCATCCCCGCCGGCTCCCGCAGCCGGCTCATGAATACTCGCAGGTACTCTCGCATGCAGGCAGTGGACACAGAGAATCAGGGCGCCTTCCCGCTCAAGGTGGGACTGGCGGAAATGCTCAAGGGCGGGGTGATCATGGATGTCACCAACGTCGAACAGGCGCGCATCGCCGAGCGCGCCGGCGCAGTGGCGGTGATGGCGCTGGAGCGCATCCCGGCCGATATCCGCGCCGAGGGCGGCATCGCGCGCATGTCGGACCCGGCGCTGATCAAGGCCATCCAGGACGCGGTCAGCATCCCGGTGATGGCCAAGTGCCGCATCGGCCATTTCGCCGAAGCCCAGATCCTGCAGGCGCTGGAGGTGGATTTCATCGACGAGAGCGAGGTGCTCACGCCGGCCGACGAGGCCCACCACATCGACAAGCACGCCTTCAAGGTGCCGTTCGTGTGCGGCGCGACCAACCTCGGCGAGGCGCTGCGGCGCATCGGCGAGGGCGCGGCGATGATCCGCACCAAGGGTGAGGCGGGCAGCGGCAACATCGTCGAGGCGGTGCGGCACCTGCGGGCGCTCAACGCCGATATGGCGCGGCTGACCCAGCTCGACCGCGCCCAGTGGATGGCGGCGGCGCGCGATCTCGGCGCGCCGTACGAACTGGTCAGCTACGTCGCCACCCACGGACGCCTGCCGGTGCCGAGCTTCTGCGCGGGCGGCATCGCCACACCGGCCGATGCGGCGCTGGTCATGCAGCTGGGCGCGGAGGCGGTGTTCGTCGGCTCGGGCATCTTCAAGTCGGGCGATCCCGAGGCGCGCGCCGCGGCAGTGGTGCAGGCGACCACGCATTACAACGATCCGGAGGTGCTGCTGCGTGTCAGCAGCGGCCTGCAGTCGGGCATGAAGGGTATCGACCTGAACACGCTGCAGCCCGAGCAGCGGCTGGCGGCACGCGGCTGGTGAGCGGTCCGATCGGCATCCTGGCGCTGCAGGGCGCCTACGCGAAGCACGGCGAACTGCTGGACTGCCTCGGTGTGCGCTGGCAGGCGGTGAAGACCGCCGCCGCCCTGGACGACTGCGCCGCACTCATTCTCCCCGGGGGGGAATCCACGGCCATGACCCGCCTGCTGGAGCCCGATGGGCTGCTGGAGCGGCTGCGCGTCTTCGCGCAGGGCCGGCCGGTGCTCGGCACCTGCGCCGGTCTGATCCTGATGGGCCGCAGCGGCGATGCGCGCGCGGCCTCGCTGGGCATCCTGGACGTGCAGGTCGAGCGCAACGCCTTCGGCCGGCAGGTGCGGAGTTTCCAGGCGCGGCTGGATCTGGATCTGGGCGGGGAGGGAGCGGAGTTTCCCGCGACCTTCATCCGGGCGCCGCGGATCGTCCAGGCCGGTGCCGCGGTGGAGGTGGCGGGCCGCTGGAGGGGCGAACCGGTGCTGGTCGCCCAGGGCCCGCATCTGGGCATGAGTTTCCATCCCGAATTGAGCGGCGACCCGCGCATCCACGCCTGGTGGCTGCGGCGCATCGCCGCGCGGACTCCCAGAGAAGGCAGGACGGTGGCCGTATCATGACGACGACCTGGATGGCGCCGATGGCGCGTATGCTGCGCGGGCTGCCGGGCGGGCTGCTCAAGCCCGTCGGCTGGATGCCGCGGCGATTGAGCTCCGAAGCACTGGCGCGCATCTGCAATCAGGTGTTCGCGACGGCGCTGCGCAACGGTCAGCTGGATTTCCTGCGCGGCCGGCGGCTGCAGATCACGGTGGAGGATGCCGGTCTGGGGCTCGGCCTGAGCCACGACGGTACGCGCCTGCTGGCCGTGCCCGTCATCGGCCGGCCGGATCTGTCCATCGGCGGCCGGGCCTACGACTTCCTGCTGCTGGTCACGCGGCGCGAGGATGCGGACACGCTGTTTTTCCAGCGCCGGCTGAAGCTCGGCGGCAGCACCGAGCTGGGACTCTATCTGAAGAACTTTCTCGATGCCTGGGAGCCGCCCGCGGCGCTGCAGTCGCTGCAGCGCCTGGGCAATCCGCTGCTCGGCTTCATCGAGGAGCAGACGACTGCCGCCCCGGAGCCGGCGCCGACGCATGGCCGGGCGCTTCGATCCCGGGCCGGCCGTGCCAGTAACCCTCGCACGCTCCGTTAGGCATGTAGCGCGCCAGTTGCAGCGCGCCTTCGTCGCCGGACAGTGCGCCACGCCGCACCTGATCGAACAGGGCGATGACGTCCGGCATCCAGCGTGACTGCGGGCTGAGGCGCGCGACGTCCACGTTCAGTTCACGCATCCGATCGAGGTAAGGCAGCAGATTGTAGGTCTGGGCGGACTGCGTCTGGATGCCGTTCAGCTTCAGAAACGTCTGGTCCTCGCGCGTCTCCAGGGTCATGCCGTCGGGATAGTCCAGACAGCGGAACTCGCACTGATCCTTGGGCAGGTTGTGGGCGCGTGCCGTGAAGCAGCGCGCGGAGTAGGCGAGCGGCAGCCGCCCGTAGGCGAACACCTCGGTCTGCAGCCCGTCGGGGCGTTGCGCCTGCAGATCGGCCAGCGTCCGTTCCGAGAGTTCCACCGGCATCACCCAGCGCGTCATGCCGAGACCGGCGAAGCGCGCCAGGCTGCGCCCGTTGTAGAGGTTGATCGCGGGACCTGCGATGAACGGCCGGCCCTGGCGTGCCTGCACTGCGGCGACGTCGTTGGCCTCGACGGGAAACTCGTCCTGCTCGCACAGGCGTTGCAGTGCGTGCAGTTCGGATTCCGCTTCGACCAGGGTGAGCGTCGACAGCACCACTTCCTTGCCGGCGTCCCGCAGCCGGCGGGCGAGATCCAGCCAGTCCTCGCTGCGCATCTGCCGGCGCTTGGAGCACACCGTCTCGCCGAGATAGACGATGTCGACGGGCGTCGAAGCGATCGCCGCGTAGAAATCCAGCAGCACATCGCGCGGCCAGAAATAGCTGACCGGGGCCAGGGCGAGCTTCAGTTCCGATGCGGGCATCGCGTATTCCTCGCTGTCATTGCCACGGGCGGTGCAGGGCGCCGAGCGTGGTCTGCGCGCCCTCCGAGACCTTGCCGAGCGCCTTCAGCCATTCCGGCCGGGCGCTGAAGGCGGCCGGATTGCGCCGGTAGGCGTCCAGCGCCGCACGCCACACCGTCGCGACCTGTGCGACATAGGCGGGACTGCGCTGGCGGCCTTCGATCTTCACTGCCGCGACGCCGGCTTCGGCGAGCTCGGGCAGGATGGTGAGGGTATTGAGGCTGGTCGGTTCCTCGATGGCGTAGTAGGTGTGGTCCTCGACTTTGAACCGTCCCTTGCACAGCGTCGGATAGCCCGCGTGTTCCTCGGGTTCGAAACGGTCGATGAGAATGCCGTTGAGCCGCGTCTCGAGGCCCGCCGCCGTCTCGCGCCATTCGACCGCCTTGGCGGGCGAGCAGGCACCATAGGTGTTGGGCGATTCGCCGGTTGCATAGGACGACAGGAAGCAGCGGCCCTCGACCATCACGCACAGGCTGCCGAAGCCGAATACCTCGATCGGCACCGGGCTGCTCTCGATCAGCGCGGCGACCTGACGCAGCGACAGCACGCGCGGCACGACGGCGCGCTGGATGTTGAACTGCTCATAATAGAAACGCAGGGCGCCGGAGTTGGTCGCCGAGCCCTGTACCGACAGGTGCAGGCGCAGCTCCGGCCACTGGGTCGAGGCGTAATCGAGTACGCCGGTGTCCGCGACGATCAGCGCATCTACGCCCAGTTCGGCGGCGGCATCGACGGCCTCCTGCCAGCGCGGCCAGCCGGAGGGCTGCGGATACGTGTTCAGCGCCAGGTAGACACGACGGCCGCGGGCGTGCGCGTAGGCAATGCCCTGGCGCATGCCGGCCGCATCGAAATTCAACCCGGCGAAGTGCCGCGCGTTGGTGTCGTTCTGGAAGCCGATATACACCGCGTCGGCGCCGGCGTCGATCGCGGCCTTGAGGGCGGGCAGATTGCCCGCGGGACAGACCAGTTCCATCAGTGTTCTCCTGAACGGCGGCGCAGTGCCGCCGGCGGGGCGGTATCGAGGCCGGGGGTGCGCGAGGCACGCCGGCGCAGTTCGTGTTCGATGGCGTTCAGCACCTTCCATTTCCACCCGCACCAGGCCGGCGCCAGCAGCAGGTTGTCCGGCGCGGTGCCGGTGAGGCGGTGGAAGGGAATCGTGCGCGGCGTGCGTTCGACCACGTCGGCGGCGATGCCGATGTAGTCTTCGAAGGCGAGGGGCGTGTACTCGCCGCGCCGCCACTGGTTCGCCAGCTGCGTGCCCTTGACCACGTGCAGCGGATGGAGCTTGAGGCCGTCGACGCCGAGTTCGAGCACGCGGTCCAGCGTCGCGTGGACGTGGGCGGCCGTCTCGCCCGGCAGGCCCGCGATCAGATGCGCGCACACGGGGATGCCGCGGCGCCGCGCCGCGCGCGTGGCGGCCGCGTATTCGGCGAAACCATGGCCGCGGTTGACGGCGGCGAGCGTCTCGTCGAACGCCGACTGCAGGCCTAGTTCCAGCCAGACGGCATAGCCGCGGTCGCGGATGGCGCACAGCAGATCGAGCACGCTGTCCGGCACGCAGTCCGGCCGGGTACCGACCGACAGGCCGATCACGTCCGGCTCGGCCAGTGCCTCGGCGTAGAGCCGCTCGAGCTCGCGCACATCGGCGTAGGTGTTGGTGTAGGCCTGGAAGTAGGCGATGAAGCGCCGCGCTCCGGTGCGTTTCGCCAGCACCGCGCGCCCGGCGGCGATCTGTTCGGCGACGCTCGGCGCGCGCCGCGCCGCGGGCGTGAACGAGGCGTTGTTGCAGAACGTGCAGCCGCCGATGCCCTTGCTGCCGTCGCGGTTCGGGCAGGTGAAGCCGGCGTTGATGGCCAGCTTGTGCACGCGCTCGCCGTAGCGGGCCAGGAGCTCCTGGCCGAAGGTGGGTACGAAATCGGCAAGGGTCATGAGTCGAAGAGGGCATGCCGGGGCAACGAAGGCGCAGGATTGCACATTCGCCGCGTGTACAGATTGACCTGTATCAATGGCGATGGGCGGTGATTCTGTTAATGTTCCGAGTCCTCGGATTTTCCTGGACAAATGTCAAGAATGCCTGCCGGTACGCCCACGGTCGTACGCTATCGCTACGCCGATCTCGACGATGACACCGGTTACGCGGCGTGGCGCGAATGGAAGCTGCGCCAGGCGCCGGCAAGCATCGACGACCTGATCGTCGAGGTGCGGGACCCGCGCCGGTTGTCCGCCGCCGAACGCACGGCGCTGCTCGAGTGCTGCCGCCGCACCAATATGGCGATCTATGCGAGCGCCTGCGGCGACGATCCCGACAAGGACATTCCGCGCAAACTCGGACTGCAGCTCGGCCTGACCGCGCTGGATCACAACTGGCTGGCCGACGACGACGGCATCACCTCGCTGGCCGTCAACGCCGACGGCTCCCATCCGTTCTACATCCCATACACCGACCGTCCCATCCATTGGCACACGGACGGCTATTACAATCCTTCCGACCGGCAGATCCGCGGCCTGCTGCTGCACTGCGTGCACCCGGCGGCGGAAGGCGGGGAGAACGCCCTCTGCGATCCCGAGATGATGTACATCCTGCTGCGCGACGCCGATCCGGCGCACATCGCGGCCCTGATGCTCCCGGATGCCATGGTCATCCCGGCGCGCGAGGGGGACGGGGAGGTGGCGCGGCAGGACAGCGTCGGGCCGGTATTCTCGGTGGATCCCGAATCGCGCGCCCTGCACATGCGCTACACCGCGCGCACCCGCAGCATCCGCTGGCGTGACGATCCGGCCGTGGCCGCGGCCGTGCGCAGCCTGGAAGGCCTGCTCGCCGGTGAGTCGCCCTTCATCCACCGGGCGCGGCTGGAAAGCGGCATGGGGCTCGTCAGCAACAACGTGCTGCACGATCGGGCCGGCTTCCGCGATCTGCCGGGGCGGCCGGCGCGGCTCCTGTACCGGGCGCGCTATTACCAGCGCATCGCCGAGACCTGACCGAAACGCGCAAGCGTGTCAAGGCTTTACCCGGCGCGGCCGGCTGTGGCATAAACCGCCGCATGGCCAAGAAAAGCAAATCCAAGGCAGTCCCGTCCAGGAAGTCCCGCAAACCCACCCAGGCCGAGCGCGCCGACCGGCACAAGCTCTACCAAAAGGCCGTCCAGGACACGGAGTTCGAGTTCGAGTTCGTGGACACGACCTTCACGCGCCTGCGCGGACGCACCGCCCACGTCCTGCGCGAGGACTTCTGCGGTACCGCCAATATGTGCTGCGAGTGGGTGCGGCGGCGCACGGCGAATCGGGCCATCGGTCTCGATCTGGACCCCGAGGTCCTGGATTGGGGCCTGCGCGAGAACGTCGGGGCGCTCAAACCCTCCGAACAGCGGCGTGTGCAGCTGGTCGAGGGCAACGTGCTCACCGCGGAGCTGGAACCCGCGGACCTGATCCTGGCGATGAACTTCAGCTATCAATGCTTCAAGGACCGGGCGACCCTGCGGCGGTACTTCGAACGCGTGCGCGAAGGTCTGACGGACGACGGGGTGCTGATCATGGACAGCTTCGGCGGCTACGACGCCTTCCGCGAGCTGCGCGAGCGCACCGAGCACAAGCGTTTCACCTATATATGGGAACAGGCGCGCTACGACCCGGTCACGGGAGAAATCCTGTGCCATATCCACTTCACGTTCCCCGACGGTTCCAGGCTCAAACGCGCCTTCACCTACGACTGGCGGTTGTGGACGCTGCCGGAGCTGCAGGAACTGCTGTACGAAGCCGGTTTCAAGCGCGTGACCGTCTATTGGCAGGGCACGGACGAAGAGACCGGCGAGGGCAACGGGGTATTCGAGCCGGCCGAGCACGGTGAGGCGGATCCGGCGTGGATCTGTTTT
>JAJJPM010000167.1:0-10207 GCA_032907525.1 Gammaproteobacteria bacterium | reverse complement strand
TTGGTGGCGCGGATGTTCTCGCAGAACCAGTTGTTGTTCATCTCGTTGACCTTGTCGATCAGGATGAAGCCCGGTTCGGCGAAATCGTAGGTCGACGCCATGATCACGTCCCACAGGCGCCGCGCGCGGATGGTGCGGTAGACCTTGCAGGCGGTCTGCCCGACGGCGTTGGTCACGTAGCCGTCCTTGACCGGCCAGTCGCGCCAGACCACCTTCTCGGGATCGTCGAGGTCCAGCGGCTCCGCCTCCAGTTCCGCCGGCTTCAGCGGGAAAGCGAGCTTCCACTGCGCGTCGGCCTTGACCGCCTCCATGAACTCCTGGGAGATCAGCAGACTCAGATTGAACTGGCGCAGGCGGCCGTCCTCGCGCTTGGCGCGGATGAAGTCCATGACGTCCGGATGGCCGATGTCGAAGGTCGCCATCTGCGCACCGCGGCGGCCGCCGGCGGACGAGACGGTGAAGCACATCTTGTCGTAGATATCCATGAACGACAGCGGACCCGAGGTGTAGGCCCCGGCACCGGCGACGTAGGCGCCGCGCGGCCGCAGCGTGGAGAACTCGTAGCCGATGCCGCAGCCCGCCTTGAGGGTCAGGCCGGCCTCGTGAACCTTCTCGAGGATGTCGTCCATGGAATCACGGACGGTGCCGGACACAGTGCAGTTGATGGTCGAGGTCGCCGGCTTGTGTTCCCAGGCGCCGGCATTGGAGGTGATGCGGCCGGCCGGAATGGCGCCGCGGCGCAGCGCCCAGACGAACTGCTCGTACCAGGTCTCGCGCAGCTCGGGGGTCGTCTCGACCTCCGCCAGGGCGCGCGCGACGCGCTTGTAGGTATCGTCGATCTCGTGGTCGACCGCCTGACCGGTCTTGGTCTTGAGGCGGTACTTCTTGTCCCAGATGTCCTGCGACGCGGGCTGCAAAGGAATTTCGGCGGCGGCGGTGGCAACGGCCTTGAGGTGTGCTGGCTTCATCGAACCTCCTGGTTCCCTTTGTTTTCGTCTTGGTAGGGGTGTGCACTTGAACCCGGAAAACGGGGGGTCGGGCCGGCGCCAACGTAACGTACGAATGGTTGTGTCGGGGGCCCAACCGACACACAACATATTGTGTCGTGTCGGCGTAGGTTATGCGGCCATAAGCGGACTGTCAATAGGCCGGGAAGCTATTTATTTAACTTCTAAATCAATAATTTAAACAACATACCGCCGCCCTATAACACCTCGGGGCGGCCCTGCCAAGCCCCTCGTCGCACAGAAGCGAAACACAATATATTGTGTTTCTAATATACCCGCCGGCGAACCGGGCTTATCGGACTTCGGCCGACCTGCGGCGGACCGCGGACGAGCTACGGACGAAGGGTAGCCCTCGCCCGCCGCCGCCTCAACCCCGCCCCTTGATGTTCATCCCGGCCGTTCCCATATGAAACCCAGACCGCGCTCCCCCAGTCGGAGCGCCAACCCAATCGCGGAGGCAAATACCATGAGCATGGTCCGTTACGAACCCTGGGGGCTGCTCAACCAGCTCCACAACGAAATCGATCAGCTGTTCGCACCGCAGCGCCGCCGGATGGGCGAGGAAGGCGCCAGCGTCACGGCCAGCGACTGGACGCCGGCCGCCGACATCAAGGAAGAGCCCGACCGCTTCGTCATCCATGCGGACATCCCCGGTGTCGACCCCAAGGACATCGAGGTGCACATGGAGAACGGCATCCTCACCATCAGGGGCGAGCGCCTGTCCGAGCAGAAGGAGGAGCGCGAAGGCTACAAGCGCATCGAACGCGTGCGCGGCAGCTTCTTCCGCCGCTTCAGCCTGCCCGACACGGCCAACGCCGAGGCGATCAGCGCCAAGTGCCAGCACGGCGTGCTGGAGGTGGTGATCCCGAAGCAGGAGAAGGTGCAGCCGCGCCGCATCCAGGTCGAAGGCTGACGGGAACCGGGCCCCGCGTCGGCCATCCCGGCGCGGGCGTACCCGTCTGAACGGCAGATGATCGGATCATGGAATTCAAGGACTATTACGCCATCCTCGGCGTCGCGAAGGACGCGACCCAGGACGAGATCAAACGCGCCTACCGCAAGCTGGCGCGCAAGTATCATCCGGACGTCAGCAAGGAACCGGATGCGGAGACCCGTTTCAAGGAGGTCAACGAGGCCAACGAGGTCCTGAAGGATCCGCAGAAACGCGCGGCCTACGATCAGCTCGGCAGCCAGTGGCGCGCCGGCCAGGAATTCCGGCCGCCGCCGGACTGGGATGCCGGCTTCGAATTCAGCGGCGGCGGCTTCACCGGCGCCGACGCCCATCAGTTCAGCGATTTCTTCGAGGCCCTGTTCGGCATGGGCTCGCCATTCGCCGGCCGTTCCGCGCGCCACGGGCGCTATGCCCTGCGCGGCGAAGACCATCACGCGAAGATCCTCATCCCGCTGGAGGACAGCTTCACCGGCGCACAGCGCAGCATCCAGCTGCAGGCCCCCGAGGTCGATGCGCGCGGGCGGGTGACCCTGCGCCCGCGCACGCTGAATCTGCGCATCCCTAAGGGCATCGGCGCCGGCCAGAAGATCCGCCTGGCCGGCCAGGGCGCGCCCGGCAGCGGCGGCGGACCGGCCGGCGATCTCTATCTCGAAATCGAATTTGAACCTCACCGGTTGTTCCAGGTCGAAGGACGCGATCTGTACATGACCCTGCCGCTGGCACCCTGGGAAGCGGCGCTCGGTGCGCGCATCCAGGTGCCGACGCCGGGTGGACGCGTCGAGGTCAAGGTCCCGGCCGGCGCGCAATCGGGCCAGAAACTGCGTCTGAAGGGGCGCGGCCTGCCGGCGCAGCAGCCGGGCGATCTGTTCATCATCCTGAAGCTCGTCAATCCGCCAGCGGATGACGCGCGCACGCGCGAACTCTATCAGCGCATGGCGAGCGAACTGCGCTTCAATCCGCGCAGCGCCTGGGAGTCGACCGATGGCACGAACTGATCTGCCGGACATGCTGCTGCTGGACCAGCGTCTGGAACTGACGCTGTTCGATCTGTGCGAGGCCTGCGGCCTGCACGCCGAGCGCCTCATCGAGATGGTCGAGGCGGGCGTGCTCGAACCGCGCGGCATCGCACCCGCCGTCTGGCGCTTCGACGCGGTCGCGCTGGAGCGCGCGCGCATCACCCAGCGCCTGCAGCGCGACCTCGGCATCGACCTCGCGGGCGCGGCGCTGGCGCTGGATCTGCTCGAGGAGGTGCGCACGCTGCGACGCCGCGTGCAGCTGCTGGAACATCAGTTATTCGATTCGCTCTGACGCCCGGGGAACGGCCCTCGCACCCGGTCCCGCGGGCGGATCCGCTACCGTTGGGAGGTCTGCCGCCATGAGTACCTTTGATACCGTCACGGAAAATCTCGGCCGCGTCTGGGACAACCTCGCCGAAGGCTGGCGGGAACTGCGCGAACGCGCCGGCGCGGCCCTGACGCGCTTCAGCCCCCTCGCCCGCCGCGGCACGCTCGAGACCGCCGAGGAGCAGATCATGCAGCGCGCATCGCGCTGGGGGTTCATCGCCGCCGACGTGCGCGAGACCGCGACCGAGGTGCGCGTGCGCATCGAGGCGCCGGGCATGGAGGCCGATCAGTTCGACCTCATCGTCGAGGACGGCATGCTGCGGGTACGCGGCGAAAAACACCTGCAGCGCGAATCGCAGGAGGGCCGCTTCCATGTCCTGGAGTGCGCCTACGGCAGCTTCGAACGCGCCGTGCCCCTCCCCGCCGAGGTCGACGACAGCCGCGCGACGGCCAGATACCGGCGCGGCGTGCTGGAGGTGACGCTGCCCAAGACACGCGCGGCGAGCCGCAACCGCATCGAAGTGAAGGGATGAGACCATGCACCGAACGACCCTGACGCGCCGCGCCCGCGCGCTGATTCTGACCGTGACGCTGGCACTGATCCCGGCCTTGTCCCTGCCCCAGGGCGCCGCCGCCGCGCTGCCCGCGGCCGTGGACGGCCAGCCGTTGCCGACGCTCGCGCCCATGCTCCAGAAGGTCACGCCCGCGGTGGTGAACATCGCGACGGTGGGACGCGTGCGCATCCAGCAGAATCCGCTGCTGAACGACCCCTTCTTCCGGCGCTTCTTCGATATCCCGGACCAGCCGCGCGAACGCCAGACCCAGAGTCTCGGCTCCGGCGTGGTGGTCGACGCCGAACAGGGCTACGTGCTGACCAACCATCACGTCATCGACAAGGCCGATCAGATCCGCGTCATGCTGAGCGACGGCCGCAGCTTCGAGGCCGAGCTGATCGGCGCCGACCCCGAATCCGACGTCGCCGTCGTCCGCATCCCGCCCGAACGTCTCACCGCCCTGCCGCTGGCGGATTCCGACGCACTGCAGGTCGGCGATTTCGTGGTCGCCATCGGCAATCCGTTCGGCCTCGGCCAGACGGTGACCTCCGGCATCGTCAGCGCGCTCGGACGCACCGGGCTCGGCATCGAAGGCTACGAGGACTTCATCCAGACGGACGCCTCCATCAACCCGGGCAACTCGGGCGGCGCGCTGGTGAACCTGCGCGGGGAACTGGTCGGGCTGAACACGGCCATCATCGCGCCCGGCGGCGGCAACGTCGGCATCGGCTTCGCCATCCCCATCAACATGGCGCACGAGATCATGACCCAGCTCGTCGCCCACGGCGAAGTCAGCCGCGGCCGGCTCGGCATCACAGCCCAGGATCTCACCCCCGAGCTGGCGCAGGCCTTCGGGCTGAAGCAGCAGCGCGGGACGGTCGTCGCCGCCGTCGCCAAGGACTCGCCGGCCGAGCAGGCCGGTGTCCGGGTCGGCGACGTCATCGTCAGCGTCAACGGCCGCCGCGTGGAATCCGCCGCCGACGTGCGCAACCGCATCGGCCTGCTGCGGGTCGGCGAGCGCGTCACGCTCGAGGTCCTGCGCAACGGCTCGCGGAAACGCATCGAGGCCGTCATCGAGGCGCCCAGCCTCACCCGCCTGGACGGCAAGGAACTGCACCCGCGCCTGGCGGGTGCGCAGTTTTCTAATATTGAGGAAGGCATGCCGCAGTACGGCCGCGTCCAGGGCGTGCTGCTGGCCGAACTCGATCCGCGCGGACCGGCGGTCCACACCGGCCTGCGTCCGGGCGACGTGATCGTGTCGCTCAACCGGATACCCATCAGCAATATCAACGAGATGAAAGACGCCGCCCGGCGCGGCGACGACTCCGGGCTGCTGCTCAACGTACAGCGCGGCGGGACCGCCATGTTCCTTCTGATCCGCTGAGCGCGGGTGGCGTCCCCGGTTTCCAGGTAATACCCATGGTCATTAAATTCGCTTATCTGTGCCCTAAAGGTTGACTGAATTAGTGAGGTAATCTACATTAGCACTTGCTAATCAACTAACCCACGACCACAGGAGGTATCACCATGAGCGGACTGATTCCCGGCTTTCCCAGCGACGGCATCGTGACCATCAACCGCGTCATCCTGAAGGAAGGGTATTCACTGGACGATCTGCAGGAGCGCGTCGCGGTGCTGTGCGAGAACGTCAAGACCTACCACTCGGAGACCGGCTTCATCGGCGGTTTCGTCTGTCTGAACAGCGGCACCATCTCCAACGAGGGCTCGACGGTCGGTCAGGCGGTGACCAACCCGCTGAAGGGCAAGGAAGCGCTGATCATCACCTTCTGGGACACCTTCGAGAACCACGAGAATTCGCACAAGAGCAAGACCTTCCAGCCCCTGTTCAAAGACGTGCTCGCCCTGTGCGAGAACGGCAACGAGGAAACCGTCTACGAGATGATGTGGTCGGGCAAGGCCTATGACGCCGCGACCGCCAAGGCCGCCCAGGAGGCCAAGGCGAAGTACGCCTGATCCGCGCTCCGGGCCGGGGCCCGGAGCCGCAACGACGAGGGGGACAGACGCTCCGATCTGTCCCCCTGTTTTTTTGTGCGGCATCCGGGGAGAGGGATATGGGGACAGACTTAAGTCTGTCCCCTTGGGGACAGACTTAAGTCTGTCCCCTTTTAATTCATTCGCCACGGAAACACACGGAACAACACGGAAGGCGGGGATGAGACGTGTTTTACATTCCGTGTCCTTCCGTGTGCTTCCGTGGCTGAAACGGGTTTTTCAGGAAAACATCTTTCGTGGGTTTCGTGGCTAAAAAGATTTTGTCCGTGTCTTCCGTGGCAGATACCGGGCGTCGTGGCTGCCGCTACTCCGCGACGCGCAGATCGCGCAGCGGTCGCGGCGACGCGTCGCCCGGCCCTTTGACCGCGACCAGCAGCCGGCTGGCGGTGGGACTCGGACCGAAGCCGTCGGACGCGGCGACCGCCCACAGGCGCACGCGGTGCGGGCCGGGGCTCAGACGCACCTGGCCGCGCTGGATGCGCCAGCTCGCCTGATCGCGGAATTCGAGCACCGGCCGGTCGTCGACCTGCAGCCACACGCTCATGCGCGTGGCCACGTTGGCGCCGCCCTCGCGGGCCGGCTTCGGCGACAGCACGAACTCGTAATCGCCCGCCGTCCGCACCGGCAGCTCACCCTCCATGACCACGCCGACATAGCGGTAGCTCGCCGGATCGCGGTAGTTCGAGAACAGGCCGGCGTTCGGCACATCGTAGGCCGACGGATCGAAGGACAGCTCCTCGGTATTCGAGATCCGGCCCTCCACGGCCGCGCCATCGGCGGGCGGCCGCTCGCCCAGACGCTCGTTGCGGATGTAGTAGCGGATGTAAGCGCCGTTCTGCACCGGCACGGCCTCGGCATAGGGTACAGAGGCGGGCGCCGGAGCGGCGGCCGGCGCGGCCGGAGCGGGCGCCGGCGGCGCGGCCTTCCGCTGCTCGCGCAGCATCTGCCGCAGTTCCTCGATCTCGTTCTCCAGGCGCTGCAGCCGCTCGTCGGCGGTCTCCGCCATCGCGGCCGGCAGCTGCAGGCCCGCCAGCAGCGCGACGGCCCAGCCCATTCCACGCAAACGCTCAACGCCCATCGTCACTCCTCGTCGGTTGTCATTCGTCCAGCTGGTAGCGCTTGATCTTGCGCCACAGCGTCGACTTGTCGATGCCCAGGATCTCGGCGGTCAGGGCCCGGTCGCCGCCGGTCTCGCGCAGCGTCTTCTTGATGAAGTACGCCTCGATCTCGTCCAGGCTCTGCGGCGCGATGTAGTCCAGCGCCTTGCCGACCGGCTCGCGGGTGTTCGCGATCTCCGGCGGCAGCAGATCGACGTCGATCATGTCGCCCTCGGCGAGGATGATCATGCGCTCGAGGGTGTTCTCGAGCTCGCGCACGTTGCCGGGCCACTCGTAGCGCATCAGCGCGCCCAGCACGCGCGTCGTCACGCCCCGCACCTGCTTGCCCAGGCGTGCCGAGATGCGCGCGACCAGGTGGTTCACCAGCAGCGGGATATCGTCGCGCCGCTCGTGCAGCGGCGGGATGTGGATCTCGATGACCTTGAGGCGGTAGTACAGGTCCTCGCGGAACTCGCCGGCGGCGATGAGATCCTGGATGGAACGGTTGCTGGCGGCCAGCACGCGCACGTCGACGCTGCGCGGCGTCGTGTCGCCCATGCGGTAGAAGGCCCCGTCCTGCAGCACCCGCAGCAGCTTGGCCTGCAGCGACAGCGAGGCATTGTTGATCTCGTCGAGGAACAGCGTGCCGCCGTCGGCCGCCTCGAACAGGCCGGGCTTGTTGCGGTCGGCGCCGGTGAAGGCGCCCTTCACGTAGCCGAACAGCTCGCTCTCGATGATGTTCTCGGGGATGGCGGCGCAGTTGATGGCGACGAAGCGCTTGTCGCTGCGCTTGCTCTGGGTGTGGATCTGGCGCGCCACCAGCTCCTTGCCGCAGCCGCTCTCGCCCGTGATCAGTACCGTGCAGTCGTAGGCCGATGCCGCATCGATCAGCCGGCGCATGCGCATCACCGCCTGGGAGCGGCCGATGAAGCCCTCGCTCTCGCGGATCAGACGGTTCTGTTCGCGCAGCTCGCGGTTCTCCCGGTGCAGCCGGTAATGCTCCAGGGCGCGCTCGGCGACGCAGCGCAGTTCCTCGTTGTCGAACGGCTTGCGGATGTAGTCGAAGGCCCCGGCCTTCAGCGCCTCGACCGCGGACTCGACGGTGGCGTAGCCGGTGATCATCGCCACCTGGGTGAGGGAGTTGTGCGCCCGCGCGAAGCGCAGCAGTTCCAGGCCGTCGACGCGCGGCATGCGCAGGTCGGTGACCAGCAGGGCGACGTCGTGGTTCTCCAGATAGTCCAGCGCGTGCTGCGAGCTCTCCGCCTGCACCACCTCGACGTCGAGCCTGGAGATGACGCTGGCCACCAGCTCCCGCATGGCCGCGTCGTCCTCGCAGACCAGCACTACCGGACGCGCGCCGCCCGCCGCCCGCGCCTTCTCGGCCGTCGCCGCGTTCATCCTGAACAACCCGTTTCAGCCATGGAAGACACCGAAGACACGGACAAAATCCTTTTAGCCACGAAACCCACAAAACCCACGAAAGATTTTTTGTCCTGGAAAATCCGGTTCGGCCACGGAAACACACGGAAGGACACGGAATGTAAAACACGTCTCAGCCTCACCTTCCGTGTTGTTCCGTGTGTTTCCGTGGCAAATGCGGTTTTCGGCTTCATTGCAGTGCCGCCTCCGTCGTGACGTGGGGGAGCTCGACGATGAAGCGCGCGCCGCCTTCGAAATCGCCGTCGTAGCGG
Organism: Gammaproteobacteria bacterium; assembly: GCA_032907525.1. Taxonomy (GTDB): domain Bacteria; phylum Pseudomonadota; class Gammaproteobacteria; order Thiohalobacterales; family Thiohalobacteraceae; genus JAHJQQ01. The sequence continues at coordinate 1,550 of JAJJPM010000167.1, read as the reverse complement.
ATGGACGCGCCGCGCCGGATCAGCATGGCGTGGCAGATGGCCAGTCCCAGGCCGGTGCCGCTGCCCACGTCCTTGGTAGTGAAAAAGGGATCAAAGATGCGGCCGCGGATGTCGCGCGGAATGCCGGGGCCGTTGTCCTCGACGCTCATGACCACCCGCCCCTGGTCGCCCAGGCGCGTGCGTATGGCGATGGCCGGACCGGGACGTCCCGCCAGCGCCTGGATGGAATTCGACAGCAGATTCACCAGCACGATCTCCAGCTGCCCGCAGCCTCCCTCGACGAGCGGCTCGCCCGGCAGCAGATCCAGTTCGATCTCGATGTTGTAGCGCTTCATCCGGCAGCTGACGAAGGTCTCGATGACGCTGCGGATGGTGCCGTTGATGTCGCACACCTCCTTGGTGCACTTGTCGCGGCTGCGCGCATAGTGCAGGAGATCGTCGATGATGCGCGAGCAGCGGCGCGCCTCGTCGCAGATGACGCGGGTCCATTCGAGGAGCTTCTGCTCGTCGCCGACGGCATCGCGCAGCAGCTGGGCGTAGCCGAGGATACTGCCCAGCGGCGTGTTCAGCTCGTGCGCCACGCCGGCCGCCAGCTCGCCCATGGCGACCAGCTTCTCCTGGTTGTAGACGTTCTCCTGCAGGCGCTTGTACTCGCTGATGTCCTGCAGGGTGATGACCGCGCCCATGTCGGCGCCGGTCTGGGTGATGAACGACAGGTTCAGCGACAGGTTCCGCAGCGCGCCGCCGACGCGGGTCTCGATCTCCTGGTTGGCGATGCGGCGCTTGTACAGGAAGGCGTCGCGCAGCAGATCGCGGTCGGTCTCGGACAGCGTCAGCAGGTCGAACAGGCTGCGCCCCACCAGCTCGTCCTCGGTCATGCCGAACATGGATTCGGCCAGCGAGTTGACGGCATTGACGCACAGGTCGTCGTCCACGCTCAACAGCGTTCCCGGCAGGCTCTGCAGGATTGCATTGATGCGGTTGCGCTCCGTCAGCACGCGGTTCTGGCACTCCTCGACGGTGGAAAACACCCGCCGCAGGGCCGACATCATGAGGTTGTAGTCGCCGACGAACTGGCGCAGGTAGGGGTCCCGCAGCTGGCCGACATCGACCTGCTGCAACGTGCCTTCCTGCGCATCCAGCATGTTGGCGTGCATGGCCGTCAGCACCTGGCGGTAGCGGACCATGCGGTAGGTGAGGAACAGCAGGCCGAACAGCAGCAGTGCGACCGGCACGATGACCACCACCAGAGGCAGCTGCACGGCGCCGCCCGAATGGAACAGCAGCAGCGCGGCGACCACCAGGCCGGCCGCGCCCACCAGCCAGCCCAGCGCGCAATCGATACGCGCCCGCCGCTCGCCGGAGGCATTGCCGCTATGCATGACCGTTGAAATGGCGCACCTCCGCTGACAGCACGGCAGCCGGCCGCGCGCGGCGGCCGGCTGCCCCATCGATCATGCCGTCCCTGGCGATGGATGCGTCGTCGTCAGAAGATCAACTGCAGCCCCAGGGTGGCCTGGTCGTAGTCGCGCAGCGACTGGATGGTCGGA
>JAJJPM010000166.1:0-38216 GCA_032907525.1 Gammaproteobacteria bacterium | reverse complement strand
CCCAGTGCGCATCGCCAATCGCCACGGTGCCATCCACGAAGTACCTGTGACTGTAATCCTGTGCCATCAGGCGGTTGATGCGCGCAAAACTGCCGGTGATTTCAGGCAGCAGCAGTTCGCTGGGCATGTACGCAAACTGCTCGGTTCCCGTTGCGGCATCGAAGCCGTGTAGCAATCCATCATTGGCTCCCAGATAGAGCATGTTGGGGCGTGCTTGGTATCCGGCACTGTTGCGGAAAGATGTGTAGCTGTCGCCCAAATCGCTCAGTAACCGATACCCGAAATTCTTTTTTCCGGCGAACTGCGGATTGGAGTTGATAATGTCACCCAGCAGTCTTGCCTCACCGCTGCCCGAGCGGCTGCGGAAGGAGCTATGCGCCGTCTCGTCACCGCGCAGCCAGGCGATGCGGTTGCCGCCGAGTCCATCTGTTACCCCATCAAGGTCGCGGTTGATGGCGGACAGCTGAACGGCGCCAAGATTGGCAAGCGTCAGCTGCACGCCACTATTTGTGTCGCTGTTGACGGTTAAAATGTTACGATCCCCAGGACTTTGTTCGCGTAGTTTGGCCTCCGCGCTCCAGGCTGTGCTGCCCAGACTGCCATTGGCGTTGATGTGCCGTGCCTGCAGCTGGCCGGACCAGTCGGTGCTGCGGAACCCGGCCGTATACAGCAGTGTGTCGCTCTGCAATGTAGCGGAGCTGGCCGCCGCCGATGTCGAAGAGCTTTCCACACGGGCAACGATAGTGTTCAGTACGTCGCTCAGCTCGTTGGCGAACGTTACGGGGTCAGCGGCACTGAAGAATCCGCCGCGGCTGTTGACGGCAGCGTGCAGTAGGTCGTCGAGCTTGGCCGCCTCACTGGCGGTCGGATCGGGCCAGCTGACGATAGTGCCAGAGCCTATGGCGTCAAAGGCGGCATCGGGGTCGACCGAGCCGGAAACACCGAGACCGACGCCGAAGGTCACCATGTGCTGCCAGAACGCTGGGTTGGCGGGTGTGGTCGGCACTTCGTTACCCAGATCGGTGCGCAGGTCACGCTTCCAATAATACATGGCGACATCGGCCAGTGTATTGCTATAGCTATCCGTGAACGGCGAAGCCGCCGTGTAGGAATAGGACTGGTCATTTGGGCCGGTGATGGTGGTGCCGTTCGTGCCATCATTGTTGGTGCGGGCGCCGCTGGTGCTGGCCTGGTATGTCGACCCTTCCGTCCAATAGCCGTCGGTCATCAGAATGCTAAAGTTCTGCCTGCACTGCAGGTGTGCGGGGAAGCGGATCCGGTTCAGCTCGTACTCCCCCCCGAGTTCGAGGTGGGGGGAGACGTACCACGTGGGCGCCAGCTTGGGAGCCACGCGCCAGCCGTCGAAGAAGCCCCCGGCCTGCAGCCCCAGGGACCCCGGATGCCAGCCCTCGAGAAATATAGGCCTACATCATTCAGCGCACGACGCAATGGCGTGCCCTCATTTGGGATGATATGGCCGTAGAGCAGGTCAAAGAAATCTATCCGATCGCTGCCCGAGAAAGGGCGTACGCCGCGGATGATGGTGCCGGTGCTGACGCCGTCAATCGTGGTAGAGCCCTTATTGATGGCTGCGAAGCCGACACGCATGCCTTCTCCCTGCTCGGCGAAGGCTTTGCCGATGCCGGCGCGTGCCGCAAGCACGCGGGACCGATAATAAGTGTACCAGTTGGCGAAATTCTGCATCTCCTCAGCATAGGTGCAGGTCGGCGCGGCAGCGCAGTCGCCGCGGCTTTCGCGGCCATGGCCCGTGTAGCTGGTTGTGGTAGGCAAGATCTCGACCTTGGTGTAGTTTCCCCACGTCCATATATCGCCACCGTTGTGCCAGAAATATACGGCCGGCCAAAAGGTTCTGCTGCCAGTAGTGTAGGAGCAGCTAACGCTGGCCCCGGATTTGGTACAGGAATACCAGCGATTGCTGTTGTAATTACCGTTGTCGACCGTGAGGTTGCGCGCATAACTGTTTGCCGAGGTCGTACCGGTAGGACAAGCGCCGGTTCGCTCCGGGTTGTGCAGGGCACACTCGGGTGTGGCGGCGGGGTACAGCGAGCCGTCATGCCGCGTCCAGGGCGTGTAGGTGACCGATGGATTGTAGTAAAGCGTATTGACCTGGGGGGAACGCATGAGGGCGTTATAGGGTGCGCCATCGGCGACCGTAGCAACGTAGTTGCTGTAGTCACCCTCGCCATAGACTCCATTGGCACGCGGAAAGACGTAGCGCGTAGTGCTGTGAATGAGTTCATCCGGCATGACTTCGAATTGCATGGACCCCGAATCGTCCAGAATAAACATCAAGTTGGGGTCGACGCTGGCGGTGAGAAATAGAGGGACGCTGGCGATGTCTACTGCCGCCTGCGTGGGCAGGGCCGTGGCCAAACCGATGGCCGCGCCGAGGCCGATGGCTCTGAACCGACGCTCAATCGCAGATAGGACGCCATTGGTGTTCATGATGTCTCTCCAAATACCAGCTGTGTTGATTGCGTTCGGCACTCAGAGCCAAAGGCTGGATCTTCCTCGGCCATTGGGTGCGGTATGCTCAGTCGAGTCGCTTGAACATAGTCTGAAGTATGACGACGGACATGCCTGTGCTTCCGACACCACGCGCCGTAACGGGGTAGAAATCCTCGACCGTCATGCTCGTTGCCGTCACCCCATAGATGACCTGTTGGGATGGCTGGACATAAAACACGGGGTTGGTCGCCAGTTCCGGCGTAAAGCCGGCCAGGGTGCCGCTGGGGGCGCTTCCATCCCAGTCTCGCAGCAGGCCCGAAGCGATCAGATCCTCCAGAGGTGTCGCGGCGTCCGCCGTACCCTTGTTGGCGGTTACCTCGATCCAGGCTTCGCCCGCGCGCAGGGCGGCTTCGGCCGCCTGCAATGCCAGGTCCCGGTCGCGCATGTTGCCTGCCATTCGCTCCTGCAGGGTGGTGCCTTGCATAGAGGTCACACCGATCAGGGTCATCAGTAGCAAAAAAATAAGGCTAATGATCAGTACGGCCCCGCTTTGGTCTTTCGCCATGCGTGTACTGGAAGTAGCGGAAACAGTAGTCTTCATGATGTCTGTCTCATGGAACGCGATTTCTGAGCGCTACAGTGGTGTTGAACACCTGCCGCAGCCGGTTATCGGCGACCGCTGTTGCGTTGGTGCCGGCTAAGGTGTAAGTGGCTGCCCCGCTGATGTCGTCACCGGGGTCAGTCGCACGCATCAATAGCGCAATCCGAACGCTTGTTACGCGCTGCCAGTCATTCACATTAGTTGCCGTGACATAGCGATCCACGATACGGTCACCATTGGTGTCGATGCCATACAGGATCTGCATGTTTTCGACGCCTTCGACCACTTCTTCTGCGGCACCGGCAGCCGCCCCATTGCCACCGGTAACGCCGAGTGGTCGACGGAATAGCCCAGGCGGGCTGTTGGTAGCATCGTCTCTCTTTCCCACGTAATAGATGAAGCTTTCGAGTTTGACGACATGCCCACCAGCTTTCGTGAGTACATTTTGAGACGGGATATTGCCCGGTGAGCATCCGGCAGAGAGCGTTGCATTGACGGAAGTGCCGCCAGCTGTTGCTTGGACATTGCAGGCCTGGACCCAATCAGCGTTCTGGCAGTCACTAAGCAATAGAATGTCGCCGTCCTCGAAAGTGGCATTGGGGGTCGCGTTGACGACAGTGTTGGCGCCCGGGCTGATGCTGTTGATGGTCGCCGGATTATTATCGCCGCGCCAAATGCGCAGGATATCCGAGCCTGGAACCGCCATCGTCGCGGAATCCAGTAGGGCGCCACCGGATGTGCTCCACCCACCCGCGCTTGCGTCGACGACCGCTGTGTTGGCGGCGGGCAGAGCGAAAGTGTTGCCAGGAGCTGTGCCATTGGCTTCCCAGCCTTGGATTCCGGCCCCCGGGTTGAATGCTGGAGGTGCGCCGTTCAGAGTATTGTTGATGGTGGTGACGAACGCCGTGCAGCCAAGATTGCCGGCCATGCGTACGTCGAAATTGAGCGCATCGATCGCAAAGCGTGCATTTTCCTGTACGCGCGACAACGCGTCTTGGAAGCGATACGTTTGTTTGCTGCCCAGGAATAGTTGAATTATGCCAGCGGTAAGCACCAGACCAATCACCAGCGAAACCATGATCTCAACTAAAGAGATGCCTCGCTGGGTATGCTGACGACCGGAGGGCTGGGTGTTCGGCTCGTTCATAGCCGTGTCTCCATTTCAAAGACCTGAGGCGCCTCGGCGCCACGACTGTCGTCCCAGCGTATGCGGATGGTGAAGATGTCGCCGGCGCGTACAATCTCACTATCGCCAGTCGGTAGAGTGGTCGCCAGACGGGCGCGCCAGTTTGTGAGGTCATCCTGGGCAATACCGCTGCTTGAGGGGGCGGCGCCATACGCGATGTCATAGCCGCCGGCACGTGCCACGGTGACGTTGGCGCGCATGGCATCGACTATTTCATAAGCGAGATTGGTGGCCTGTGTGCGTACATAGGCGCTTTGGTTGTTTCTCAGTGATGTACCCTGTAATCCGGCCAGGCCCAGCAGGCCAATAGCGAGAACGAGTACGGTGATTAGAATCTCAATCAGCGAGAATCCGTTGTCGCGATGGCCGTGCCGGAACATTGCCAGGGTAGGTGATCTTGTCCGCGAAGCGTTCATGAACATGCCCCTGTTGAAACGCTGGCTCGACCGGTGTTGGAAATGTTGATGATACGGGCACGGCCGGCATCGCCTGTGCTGCAGTCCTGGGGTTGTAGCCGGATGGCGACCGCTGCGTTAGGTGTGGTCTTGTACCCCCGTCCATTGAACACCAGGGTAGTCACACCACCGGAATTCACGCTCATCTGACTCATGGCGTCGAACTGCCGGAGATTGTCGGTAGCACTGCCACAGCCGTCGCCGAGGTGCACGCACCAGCCGTTCTGGAAGCCGCCGCTTGCCGCCGTGATGCTGATATCGGCGCCGCGCTTGATCGCCTCGCTGCGGGCCAGATTGAGGGCGCCGACCAGGCTATTCGCCTGGGTTGCCAGCCGGTTGTTCTGCAATACATTCTGAAAAGACGGTATTCCTACCGTAAGCAGAATCGCGGCGATGGCGAGCGTGATCATCAGCTCGACGAGCGTGAATCCGGAGTGTGTTTTCATGGCTTCTCTTCTACTCCACCGCACGACCGGCTGTCCGCCGGTTCCCGATGAACCGGCCGGATCGGCCGACGAGCGGCAGCGGCCGGGGCCAGGCGTGTACGAACAGGTGCGTTACGAACAGGGACGTTACGGACAGGATTAACGGCCGGGGCTGGGGAAACCTGGACCCGCGGCTCAGGGCTGGAGCTGCTGGCGGGCGAAGCGGGGCAGGTCGGGGCGGGGCACGAGGGTCTGGACTGTGACGGAGTCGACAGGATCTGCGGCCGGCCAGCGGATGTCGAGGGTGATGTGCTTGCAGTCGGGCACGCCGTGGGCCGTGATGCGCCATTCGGCGCGGTAGCGGTGCAACTGGCCCGGGATCTCCTCGCGGCCGGGGACGAGTCCGTCGCGGTAGTCGGCTTCGGAGAGCTGGTCGCGGAGCCGGGCGAGGCGGGCCGTCGCCAGTGCCTGGGCCTCATCGCGGGCCTTGGCCGCGGCGCTGGCGCTCAGCAGGCCGGCCTGCAGCCGCAGCGCCCCGGTCAGCCCGACCAGGATCACCGCCAGCGTGATCAGCGCCTCGATCAGGGCGAAGCCGCGCGCGGCGCGCATGCTCAGAAATCCTTCCAGCTGCCGGCGAACGCCACCACGCCCAGCGGCGGCGGTTCGATGCGCCGGGGTGCGCCGGCGGCGTGGCTCATATGGAACAGGCGGCTCGTGGGGCCGAGCCCGGCGAAATCGCCGCGGACCGCGAGGCTGCCATAGAGCCGCAGGTCACCCCAGACGGGACCGCCGCTGCAGTCGGCCTCGATCAGCACCAGGCCGACGATCTGCGCGCCGCCGCCGAAGGCCGGGCAGCCGAGTTCCGCCGGAACGACGAGCACGACAGGACGTCGGGTACTCCCCAGGCTGGTGCGCCAGGTCCCGCCGGTCAGATCCGCTGCCGTCGCCCACCAGTAGTCACGCTGCGAGGGCGGCACGCCGGCCGCGGCCTGTGCCTCCGCCAGGGCACGGAACTCGTTCCGGCCGACCGTCATGATACGGCTCCAGAGCGTGCCGGGCGCGAAGGCGTTGCCGTGCACGGTGCCGCCGTGGAGGTTGGCGTCATCGATGCGCGTGCAGGCCGCATCGGCCGAACTGCTCAGCGCGGGACCGGCAGCGGTGCTGTCGGCGTCCAGCGGATAGAGGTCGCTCGCCCGCGACAGATCCGCGCAGCCGTCGACCACCAGCGGGGGCGCCTCTTCGCCCGCGGCGGTCAGTACGCCCAGCGGCAGCAGGAACTGACTGACGCGTGCCTCGACCTCGGGATCGGCCGCCGGTGCCGCGCTCACCTCGGCGCGGATGTAGCCGCGCCACTGCGGCCGCCGTTCGAGGGCGATGTTGACCGCGAAACGGTCGCCGGCCTGCGTGCGCAGCGGCGGCGGGCCGCCTCCGGTAGTGGCCAGTTCCCGCCCGTCGGCCACGGTCGTCCATGCCGGCCGAGCCTGCGCCAGCGCCGCCCGGGCGTAGCCGAGGCCGGCGATCGCCGCCTCGCGCGTCTGCGCGGCGAGCACGGTGTTGCGCACCATGCGCTGTTCCAGCGCGACCGTGTGCCCCAGCCCCGCCGCCAGCGCGACGATGGCGGCGATCAGCGCCAGCCCGATCATCAGGCTCGCCGCGCCGCGTTGGCGGCGTCCGATGCGTCGGTCGCCGTCGATGCGGCTGCGTACTTCTCTGGGCGTATCCATTTGAATACCACCTTTGCCACGGAATCCACGGAACGACACGGACAAAACCCATTTTCGCCACGAAACCCACGAAACCCACGAAAGGTATTTTCTGCGAACCCGCCTTTCCAACTTTGGTGGGTTTCGTGGATTTCGTGGCCATGATCTGTTTTCGTCCGTGCCTTCCGTGTTCTTCCGTGGCTCAAAATGGGTTTGCAGATTCATTTCAGGGTAGGCCCGCGAGCAGCCGGTCATTGGCGATCAGCACTTCGGTTTCGATCCGCTGTTGCACACTGGGATCGGCACGGCTGCGGCCAGCGAGGGTGATGGTCACGCGCCGGCGCAGCAGGGCGGGGTCGCCGCTGGTACAGGAGTCGCCGTCTTCGCGCAGGTTCAGGCAGCGCTGCTGCAGCGTGAAGCGCAGCGCGGTGATCTGGGTATCCGGCCCGGTGAGCGCCTGCCAGCTGCCGGCATCGCAGGTGAAGGTGCGGCCGCCGGTGCGCAGCTGCAGCCGTCCGTCGCGCAGGCGCACGCCGAACTGCTCCAGGTTGGCAGCCGATTCGTACGGACCCGGCAGCCCGCCCGGCCCGACGCCGACACGCTTGTCGCCGTTCAGATCGTAGGCATAGAGCAGACAGGAGGCGGCCGCTTCGCCGTCGAGCCGGTCGATGCGGATATCGTTGGCAGCGGACTGAAAGGGGTTGCCGGCGTGCGGGTCGACGCCGGGCTCGCCGGCCCAGTAGCCGGCGCGACGCAGCTCGTTGCCCAGCAGCTGCAGTACGGCACGCAGCTCCTGATTGAGCCGGCTGACGTGCAGGGTGTCGGCGGCGGCGCGCACGTTGGCGGCGTAGAGCTGCAGCGCGCCCGCGATCACGAACAGCCCGAGCGCGCTGCCGATCATCAGCTCCGTCAGCGAAAAGCCGCGCTGCACCGACCTCAGCATGGCTGAAAGCCTGCGGGCGCCGGCGCATCGGCCGGCGCGCAGATGCGCACCCTGCCCAGCGTGCTCACGCGTATCTCCAGCCGCTTGCCACGCGCCGATGCCAGCGCCACCGTGCCGGCCCGCGCCATGCCGCGCAGCGGATCGAAGACCGTGAGCGTCCCGCCGCTGAAGCGCGCCGCCGCGAGCGTCACGTGGGGATGCGATCGATGCGTCTCGCGCCGCAGCTGCCGCTGCCGCGACGCATCCAGCAGACAGGCGTCCGCCGCCCGCCAGTCCGTTTGCCGGCAGTCGCAGGGCAGCTGCTGGCTGATGCCGTAGCACCAGGCCGCGCCGGTGCGGAACGCGACGCCGACCGGCTGCGCGGCATGTCGTGCGACGGCCTCGCCGCGCGCCAGGCGCAGATCGGCGGCGATCTGGTAAGCCGCGGCGCGCAGTCGCTGGCCATCGATGAGATCGGAGAACGCCGGCACCGCCCAGGTGATCATGATGGCCAGCACGGCCATGGCGGTGACGAGTTCGATGAGCGTAAAGCCGGAAGGGCCGCGATCGTCCATGATCGAGTCTCCGAGACAATCCGTGTCGTCGGCGTGATTATAGCCGGTCGCCGGGCTTATACTAGGTCCGTTCCGAATGCGGTGCGGCCGGCGCAGGGGAGGCGTCGGATTCATCGGAACGTGCATCCCGCGGTACATATCCCGCCACGGGACGGACACAGCCACTGGCCAAGGAGGGCCCGCCATGACACGACCCGGCCGCGCGCGCGGCATGACTCTCATCGAGCTGATGATCGCGCTCGTCATCGTGGCGATCCTCGCGGCGCTGGCGTATCCGAGCTATCGCGACAGTCTCATGCGCGGCCGCCGTACCGATGCCATCGGCAGCCTGCTCGCGTTGCGCGTCGCCCAGGAGCGCTGGCGCGCCAATCACACCGCCTATGCGGATCTGCGCGAGCTCGGCTATGCCGATACGTCGCAGGACGGGTATTACCGCCTGCGGGTGCTGGAGCGCAGTGCAGCCGGATTCCTGGCGATCGCGCAGCCGCGCGCCGACGGGCCGCAGCGCGGCGATGCCTGCGGGACCTACGCCGTCGATCAGCGCGGTCCGCTGCTGACCGGCGGCTATGCCGGCGCCGCCTGCTGGCGCCGCTGATGGAGACACGCAGTGACCGATTGCATCATCGTGGGGGCCGGCCTGATCGGCATGCTGACGGCGCGCGAGCTGCACGCCGCCGGCCTGCGCGTGCGGCTCATCGAGCGCGGCCGTAGCGGTGGCGAGGCGTCCTGGGCGGGCGGCGGCATCCTCTCGCCGCTGTATCCCTGGCGCTATCCCGATCCGGTGAACGCCCTGGCACGCTGGAGCCAGCGGTATTACCCGCAGCTGCTCGCCGAGATCCACGCGGCCTCCGGCATCGATCCCGAGTGGCAGGGCTCCGGCCTGCTGATCCTCGATGACGCCGACGACGCGCGCGTCCGCCCCTGGGCGGAACGCTTCGGTGCACGCATCGAACGCGTCGATACCGAACGGCTCCACAGCCTGGAGCCGGCGCTCGGCGTCTCGGTACCGGAGGCCTGGTGGCTGCCCGACGTCGGCCAGGTGCGCAACCCGCGGCTGGTGAAGTCTATGCGCGGCGCCCTGGAACGCTGGGGCGTCGATTTCCACGAAGGCCAGACCGTCACCGGCTTCGGCGTCATCGGCAACCGCGTCGAGGGTGTCGAGACCGAGACCGGCTTCCTGTCCGCCGAGCACATCGTCGTTGCGGGTGGCGCCTGGAGCGGCGAACTGCTGCGCGCCGTGGGCCTGCGGCTGCCCGTCGAACCGGTGCGCGGACAGATGCTGCTGTTCCGCGGCGCGCCCGGGCAGGTGCGGCACATCGTCCTCGACCAGGGCCGCTACGTGATCCCGCGGCGCGACGGCCGCGTGCTGGTCGGCAGCACCCTGGAACACGTCGGCTTCGACAAGTCCACCACCGCCGACGCGCGCGACGACCTGCGGGCGGCCGCCCTGCGCCTGGTGCCGGCCCTGGCCGGCTGCGAACTCGAACACCACTGGGCCGGCCTGCGTCCCGGCTCGCCGACCGGCGTGCCCTGCATCGCCCGGCATCCGGATATCACCAACCTATATATGAATGCCGGCCACTACCGGAATGGCGTCGTGCTCGGCCCTGCATCCGCGCGGCTGTTGGCCGATATCCTCCTCGGACGCCCGCCGGAGATCGATCCGCAATGGTTTTTACCCGATAAAATAGTTGGTTAGGGTCGACCTGGACTTTGTCTAAAACTTCGCCGTATACTCGACGCATGCAAAAACGACCGCCAAGACAGCCGCTTAGCCAGCAGCAGGTGATGGACCTGCTGGCACGCCGCGGTATTCAGCCGACGCTGCAGCGCCTGGAGATCGCCCAGGTGCTGTTTTCGCGCGACTGGCACCTGTCGGCGGACGACGTGCTCAAGCTGGTCAACCAGCAGAGCGCGCGGGTCTCGAAGGCGACGGTCTACAACACGCTCGGCCTGTTCGCCAGCCGCGGCCTGATCCGCGAAGTGATCGTGGACCCGAACCGCGTGTTCTATGACCCGAACACCGACGAGCACCACCACTTCTACAACGTCGACACCGGTGAACTGCTGGACATCGACGCCGACCGTCTCCCGCTCCTGGAACTCCCGGACCTCCCCGAAGGCACCGTCCCCGCGGGCGTCGACGTCATCATCCGCATCCGCAACCAGACTCCCGGCTGACCCCGGCGGCCCGGGCCGTTCGGTTGTCTGATCCCGAGGGTTTCTTTTATACTCGCGCCCCTGCGCCGTTGTAGCTCAGTTGGTAGAGCAACTGATTCGTAATCAGTAGGTCGGGGGTTCGACTCCCTTCAACGGCACCAATTCATCGCCGTATCATCGAGGCCCGCTCAGTGCGGGCTTTTTTGTGTGCGCGGTGCCGGTTCGGGTAGAGTCGTGCGGGTGGTCGATGGGCCACGTCCGCACACATCGGATCCACCGCCAAAGGACCACTATGTCAGCCAGTACCGACTGTCTCTTCTGCGACCCTTCCAGGGCCATCCTCCGGAACGACCACGCCTTCGTCCGCTTCGATGATTTTCCGGTGAACCCCGGTCACTGCCTGATCATTCCTTTCCGTCACTTCGCGAGCTTCTTCGATGCGACGACCGAGGAGCGGGCGGCGATCTTTTCCATCATCGACGAAGCGCGGGCGCTGATCGACGAGAAGCACGCTCCGGGCGGCTACAACATCGGGGTGAACGTGGGGCCGATCGCCGGGCAGAGCGTCATGCATCTGCACGTGCATCTGATCCCGCGCTATGCGGGCGACGTCGAGAATCCGAAGGGCGGCGTGCGCGGCGTGATTCCCGGCCGGCAGAAGTATGCGCTGACCGGCGGGTGAGTTCCGCCGCGGACGGCCGCGGTCCGGCTCAGGTCCTGTGGTGCTGGCGCGCCCAGACGGAATGGCCGAGGGCGATCGAGCGGGTGTTCAGCGCGTCGGTGAATTCCTGGGCGTAGCGGCGCACCTGCTGCAGCGAGCCACAGCGGTTGCCGACGATCTCGGCGTTGTGGCGCGCGACGACGTAGCGGTACCAGCTGCCGCCATTCGCGCCGGCGGGCGGGTCGGTCTTCTCGACGCGGACGAGTCTGTATTCGGGGGCGTTGCGGCTGGCGTTTCCGGTGGATGGCATGGGCTCGGTTCCTTTCGATGGGGTGAAGACCGCGCTCCTGCGCGGTGCGGGCGTCGTTCGCGGCTCCGGGCTGGATTCGCCTCTCGCACAGGCGGACATCGGATGTCGTGCGCGGGCCGTGCGGAACGTTGAATGGCCGGAAGGGCTGTGGTGAACTGATGCCGCTGCCGGGCCGTCGACGTCTTCGATGCTACTGCAAGCGGTCGGCGGCAACAACGTGGGTCTGCGGCCCCGGCCGGGACCCGCCCGGCCGAGGAGCATTCCGCAAGAACCCGATTGCCACGGAAATACACGGAAGCACACGGAAGGCACGGAAATGAAACCCCGTCCCGAAGCCCCGCCTCGGCACCTGGCGGATGAGGAGGGCCGCTGTGCGCGTATGATCTTTGCTGCGTTTTTCCGTGTGTTTCCGTGGCCGGAATAGGTTTTTCCGCATGAATCCGATCCGCCCCATTCTGCCGTCGCTCGCCCTGGCCCTCGCCATCGTCGCCGATCCGGCTGCGGCCGGTACGGCCGGCTGGACGGACGCTGCCACTGTCACGCTGCTGGAGGCGGGCGAGCACGACCGCTTCGTGGTGCGGCTGGGCGTGGACAGGAACGCTAGCGGCTGCCGCGATCCCGACCGCTTCTACGCCGATTATGGCCGTAACGGCAGCGAACTCATGTATCACACACTGCTGCAGGCGGCGCTCGCGCAGCAGCGTGTGCAGGTGTACGTGACCGGCGTCTGCGACCTCAGAGGCTACTCCGGCATCTCCGCCGTCCGCCTCGTTCCCTAGCACCCCCTTCATAACCCGCCTGGAACGGGCAGGAATTATTGCGGCAATTAGTTTTGTGCAATAATACTCCGCGAATCTGCTCTGACCGGCCGCGCCGCAGGCGCCCCGGTCCGCATTCAACATGCTGAAAATAAACAACCTATTTTGCCGTCAGGCACAGGGCAGGGGACACGCGCGTGGCCGTTCGACATGACGGCCCCGGTCTGGCCGCCCTGCTGCTGACCTTCGGTCTCGCCCATGCCGGCGGGTCTCCTCCCCCTGCGAGCCCGGAACTGAGCGCGGACACCACGGTGGCCACGGCCGGCTATTTCGGCCTGTCCTGGGGCCCTGCTGGCGAAGCGGGCGGCGCCCCGGCGCGTTTCGAGCTCCAGGAGGCCCCCGATCCGGCGTTCGCTGCGCCGCGCACGCTGTACGCGGGTCCGGACCGGGCCACGGCGCTGAGCGGCCGGCCGGATGGCACCTATTACTACCGCGTGCGGGCCGACGGCGGGGCCTGGAGTCCGGTCGTCGCGGTCGAGGTGATGCACCACTCGCTGGTGCGCGCCGGGCTGTTCTTCGCCCTGGGCGCGGCGGTGTTCGTCGCCACCGTGGTCCTCATCCTGCGCGGCGATGCCCGCGAGCGTCGGCGGGGGCGCAGTTCATGAAATCCCCGCTGCGGGTGGACTTCCCGCGCCTGCAGGCGGACGTCGAGGCCCTGGCCGCCATCGGCCGGCGCGAGGACCATGGCCTGTACCGCATGGCCTTCAGCGACGGCGACATGCGGGCGCGCGACTGGCTGGCCGGGCGCATCCGCGCGGCGGGGCTGGAACTGCACATCGACGGCGCCGCGAACATCCACGCGCGCCTGGGCTGGGACGGCGAGCGTCCCAGCGTCATGACCGGCTCGCACCTCGATACCGTGCCGGGTGCGGGCCACCTCGACGGCGCGCTGGGCGTGCTGGTCGCGCTGGAATGCCTGCGCTCACTGAAAGAGGCGGGCCTGCCGCTCAGCCATCCGCTTGAGGCCGTCGCATTCACCGACGAGGAGGGACGCTTCGGCGGCATGTTCGGGTCGCAGGCGGTGTGCGGCCGGCTCACGCCCGAGCGCATCCACACGGCGCGCGATCTCGACGGCGTCGGCCTCGTCGAGGCCATGGCCGCCCACGGGCTGAACGCTATGGACGCGCTGCGCGCCCAGCGCCGCCCCGAATCCCTCCACGCCTTCCTGGAACTGCACATCGAACAGGGCCCGGTGCTCGACCGCGCCGGCGTGAAGATCGGCGTGGTCGAAGGCATCGTCGGGCTGTTCAAGTGGAATGTGCGCCTGATCGGTGTGGCCAACCACGCCGGCACCACGCCCATGGACCTGCGCCGCGACGCCTTTCAGGGGCTGGCGGAGTTCGCCGGCGAGATCCCGCGCATCCTCGAGGAGGACGGCGGCACCCGCAGCGTCGCCACCATCGGCCGCGTGGAGCTGGTGCCCGGCGCGGCCAACGTGGTGCCGGGGCGCGCGGAGTTCTCGCTGGAGGCGCGCGATACCGATCCGGCCGTGCTGGAGCGGCTGGGGCTGGCGTTCCGCCGCGCACTGTCGGCCATCGCGCGCCGCCGCGATCTGATGTTCGAGTTCGACGTGCTGAGCACGCTCGAGCCGGTCAAATGCGATCCACTGGTGATGCGCGCCATCGCGGAAGCGGCGAAACAGCTCGACGCCAGCCACATGATCCTGCCGAGCGGCGCGGCGCACGACACCCAGATGCTCGCCGGCCTGACGCGCGCCGGCATGATCTTCGTGCCCAGCCGCGAGGGGCGCAGCCACTCGCCCGCGGAATGGACCGCCTGGGAGGACATCGAGACCGGCGCCAACGTCGCGCTCAACGCGCTCTACGCGCTGGCCCGCTGAACAAGGAACGCCATGAGCTGCAATGACACCTTCGATCCGGACCGGGATTTCACGGACGTCGACCCGCTCAGGGACTGCTATCGCGAGTCCATCGTCGAGGCGCCCGAGGTCGCGTCCTCGCTCAAGGAGCACCATACCGCGCTGCTGTGCATCGACCTTCAGTATCTGGACGCGGCGCGCGGCATCGGCGTGTTCGCCGACGCGGAGAAATCCGGCGTGCCGCCGGAAGCCGCCGAGTACTACTTCGAGCGGCTGGAGACGACCGTGCTGCCCAATGTGCGCCGCCTGCAGGACGCCTTCCGCGCCAAGGGCCTGGAGGTCATCCACACACGCATCCAGTCGCTGACGCAGGACGGCCGCGACCGCGGTCCCGGCCACAAGCGCCTGGGGCTGCACGCCGCGCCGGGCAGCCGCGAGGCGGAGTTCCTGCCGGCGGTCGCCCCGCAGGGCGACGAGATCGTCATCAACAAGACGGCCAGCGGCGTCTTCAATGCCACCAATCTCGAGTACGTGCTGCGCAACCTGGAGATCACCGGGCTGTTCGTGGTCGGCGTCTATACCAATGAGTGCGTGTCGACGGCCATCCGCGACGCCTGCGATCTGGGCTTTCACGTGACGCTGGTCGAGGACGGCTGCGCGACCGTGACGCCGGAGCTGCAGCAGGCGACGCTCACCACCATGAAGGACCGCTATGCACGCGTGCTCACCACCGACGAGGCCGTCCGCGAGCTCACGCGGGTGGTGGCGGCGACATGAACAGTGTGCGCAGCGCCATCCTGGACCCGGCCGTCGGCTGGATCATCCTGGCCGCGTTCAGCGTGCTGTGGGTGACGCTGGGCTGGTACCTGGGCCGGCGCGCGCGCGAGCTCGAGGATTACATGCTCGCCGGCCGGCGCGTCGGCCTGGCGCTGGGCACGGCGACGGCCATGGCCACCTGGGTGACCAGCAACACCACCATGGCCGCGCCGCAGCTCGCCTATCAGATGGGCATCTGGGGCATGCTGGGCTACTCGCTGGGTTCGGTCGGACTGCTGCTGTTCGCGCCGCTCGCACGGCGCATCCGCGCCCTGATGCCGGGTGGTTTCACCAGCGGCGACTTCGTGCGCCTGCGCTACGGGCGGACGGCGTGGCGCATCTTCCTGGCCATCTCGCTGTTCTACGGCATGGGCTGGCTGATCAGCCTGGGCATGGCCGGCGGCATCCTCATCCACGCGCTGACCGGCATCGACTACCGCATCGGCATGACGGTGATCCTGGCGGTGTGCGTGCTCTACACCCTGCTCGGCGGACTGCGCGCGGTCATCGGCACGGATTTCGTCCAGACGCTGGTGATCCTGATCGGCATCCTGGTGCTGGCCTGGCTGGCGATAGACCGGGTCGGGTTCGATGCCATGCATGCGAGCGTGCTGGAGGAGCGGCCGGAGCTGCTGAACCTGCTGATGCCGGCGGCCATCATGTTCCTGTTCAACAATCTGTTGTTCGGCGTCGGCGAGATCTTCCATTCCAATGTGTGGTGGAGCCGCGCCTTCGCCTTCGGCGAGGGCGTGGGCTTCAGGGCCTACGTGATCGCCGGCATCTTCTGGATGCCGATTCCGGTGGTCGCCGGCTTCATCGCGCTCGCTGCGCCGGCGCTGGCGCTGAACGTGCCCGCGCCGGACATGGTCGGGCCGATGGTGGCCGCGGAGCTGCTCGGCGTGGGTGGTGCGGTGCTGGTGTTCGTCGTGGTGTTCTCGGCGCTGGCCTCGAGCCTCGACTCGCTGCTGGCGGCGACCGGCGATCTGGTGCTGCAGGACATCTACCGCGGCCATCTGCGCCCGCAGGCGGGCCCCGAGGAACTGCGCCGCGCCGCGCGCTGGGTGATCCTCGGGCTGGGCGTCGTCGCCTGGCTGCTGTGCCTGCCGCGCCTGACCAGCCTGGCGGCGCTGCTGCATTTCACCGGCGCGTTCGTCGCCAGCACCATCTGGCCGATCGCCGCCGGGCTGTACTGGCGGCACACCAATCCCGCGGGCGCCGCGGCCGCGATGGTTGCGGGCACGGCCTGCGGGCTGGCCGCGTATTTCCTGATCGGGTTCTATGTCGCGGCGCTGGTGGCGGCGGCGGTGTCCATGGGCGTGGTGCTGTTCTCGACCTGGCTGGCGCCGCGCACGTTCGACTGGGCGCGCCTCGACGAAGCGAAGGAGGCCGCATGACGGTCTCGGTGGGTTTTCTGGAGGTGATGGTCGGCATCGCGCTGGCGGTCACGCTGCTGGCGCCTGCGGTGCTGGTGATCCTGTGGTTGCGCGACTGGCGCAAGGGGAGGTTATGGTGAACGAACTGCATCCCGCTCTGAAGGAGCCGGTCCAGCCGCGGCACTGGACCGCCGGCATCGAACGGCCGCAGGCGCTGCTGGAACGCATCGCGGAGGATCCCCGGCCGCTGGTCGATCTCGCCAACCGGCCGATCGTGTCGGCGCGCCAGTTCGACCGTGCCAGGCTGGCGCAGCTGTGCCGCATGGCGGCGTGGTACGAGACCACACCGTCCATCCATCAGCCGCCGCTGGCCGGCAAGCTGCTCATCAGCGCCTTCTACGAACCGAGCACGCGCACGCGCCTGTCCTTCGAGAGCGCCTGGCACCGGCTCGGCGGCGACATCATGTCCATCACCGATCCGGCCACCACCGGCATTGCGAAAGGCGAGTCGCTCGCCGACGTCGCCGAGATGTTCAACAACTACGGCGATCTGGTGGTGCTGCGCGACACCAGCGAGACCTCCGTGTACGAGATGCTCGAGGCGTTGCGCATCCCCATCATCAACGCCGGCAACGGCATCGACGAACACCCCACCCAGGCGCTCGCCGATCTGTACGCGATCTTCAAGTGGCGGCCCGAGCTGATGGACGACACGGTGCCCGCGGCGCTGCGCGCGCGCGTCGGCATCATCGGCATGCCCTCACGCATGCGCACGGTGCGCAGCCTGCTGCTGATGCTGTCGCTGTATGCGCCCGGCATCGACGAGGTCGTGATCATCTGCGACGAGGAATCGCCCTTCGACCCCGGCCAGCGCGAGGAACTGGAGAAGGCGGGCCTGAAGCTGCGCGTCGCGCACCGGCTGAACGCCGAACTGCCGCGGCTCGATGTCGTCTATATCAATTCCATCGCCTGGGTCGGCGACAGCTTCGAGCGCATCGGCGAGGATCTGCGCCTGTCGGCGCAGTCGCCGCTCAAGGACGGTGCCATCATCCTCCATCCGCTTGCGCGTGGCGAGGAGCTGTCCACCGACCTCGACGAGACCGAACACAACTGGTACTTCGCCCAGGCGCGCGGCGCCGTCTTCATCCGCATGGCCCTGCTCACCGCCCTGGTGCAGCGCATCCACCAGGTCATGGACGCGCCGGCGTGAGAGGCGAACCGGATGGCCACGAGAACCCGATCGGCTCAAAAAAACCAATGTTGGCCACGGAAGCACACGGAAATACACGGAATGCAAAACCCGCTTCATCTCCGCCTTCCGTGTAATTCCGTGTGCTTCCGTGGCAAATGGCATTTTGGGCCTTGTGGACGTCAATACTTCCAATGACACCGACACCCAAAGTGATTTTCGTGGGTTTCGTGGATTTCGTGGCCATGATTGGATTGTCGTTTGCCCGTGGCGCATTTGAATACAACCAGAGGTAAGACTTATGTGTGGCATAGCAGGTTACATGCACGCCGATCCGGACCGGCCGGTCGATCCGCAGACGCTGGTCGCGATGGCGGCCATTCAGCATCATCGCGGGCCGGACGGGTTCGGCTGGCAGGTCATGGACGGGCGCGGCGTGGGCTTCAGCCATGCGCGGCTGTCCATCATCGATCTGGACGAGGACCGCGGGCGGCAGCCGTTCCGGTCGGCGGACGGCGGGCTGCTGCTCGCGCAGAACGGCGAGCTGTACGACTACAAGCGCCTGCGTGCCGATCTGGTGTCGCGCGGGGCGCGCTTCCGCACCAAGAGCGATTCGGAACTGGTGCTGCACCTCTATCCGCGTCTCGGGTTGGAGGACATGCTGCCGCAGCTGCGCGGCGAATTCGCCTTCGCGCTCTATGACCGCGGGCGCGACCGCCTGATGCTGGTGCGCGACCGCTTCGGCATCAAGCCACTGTACTGGGCGGAGGTCGGCGGCAGCTTCGTGTTCGGCTCCGAGCTCAAGGTGCTGTTCGCGCACCCCGAGGTGCCGCGCGAGTTCTCTTCGCAGGGACTGTACCACCAGCTGATGCAGACCATGGTGCCCGGCAGCACCGCCTTCGCCGGCATCCATCAGGTCAAGCCCGGTCACGTGGTGATCGTCGAGCGCGCCCACGGCCGCTTCCGTATCCGTGAGCAGAAGTACTGGGACATGGACTTCCCGCTGCAGAACGAGCGCGAGGACGGCCGCAGCGAATCACATTACATTGAAGGCGTGCGCGAGCACCTCCTGCAGGCCGTGCAGCTGCGCCTGGAGGCGGACGTGCCCGTGGCCTGCTATCTGTCGGGCGGCATCGACTCGTGCTCGATCCTGGGCCTGTCCTCGGCCAGCCAGCAGTCGCCGGTGAAGGCCTTCACCATCGGCTTCGACGACAAGGACTACGACGAGACGCCCATCGCGCGCGAGATGGCGCGGTCGGTGGGTGCCGATCAGGACATCATGCGCCTGCAGGCCGGCCATCTCTACGACAACTTCGTCGAGACGCTGTGGCACACGGAGCGCACCATCTACAACACCCTGGGCGTCGCCAAGCTGCTCATGAGCCGGCATGTGAAGAACGCCGGCTACAAGGTGGTGGTGACCGGCGAGGGTTCCGACGAGCTGTTCGGCGGCTATCCGGCCTTCCGCCGAGACATGTTCCTGCACGGTCTGGACACCCTGCCGGAAAGCGAGCGTCTGGCCTGGGAGCAGCTGCTCGCCGAGAGCAATAAGCTGTTCAAGGGCGCGATGCTCGCCGAGAACGCGGTGCATGACGCGGCGCTGGACGCGCTGGTGGGCTTCACGCCCAGCTGCCTGCAACCGTGGCTCGCGGCGGGTGCGCACGTGCCGGGCCTGCTGCAGGCAGACCGCCGTGCGGAGATGCAGGATTACCGACCCGGCGAAGCGATCGCCGGCGCCCTGGACGGCAGGATGCTCGAAGGCCGCCATGCGCTCGACAAGGCCCAATACGTCTGGATCAAGACCATGCTGGAAGGGCAGATCCTCACCTGGGGCGGCGACCGCGTGGACATGGCCAACTCCATGGAGGCCCGCCCGCCGTTCCTCGATCACCATCTGGCCGAGTTCGCGACGCAGTTGCCGCCGTCGCTGCGCATCAAGGGCAAGACCGAGAAATACGTGCTGCGCGAGGCGATGAAGGGCCTGCTGCCACAGGTGCTCTACGAGCGCGAGAAGTTCGCCTTCATGGCGCCGCCCGCGCACACCGACCCGGCCAAGTGGGCGGCGATGAAGGCGCTCGCCGACCGCCACCTCTCGGATGACGCCATCGCCGACGCCGGCCTGCTCGATCGCGATGCCGTGCGCACGCTGTTCGCCCTGCACGAGCGGCCCGACGCCGACGCCGCGACCCAGGTGCAGCTCGACGCCGTCATCAACCATCTACTCGGCGTGCAGATCCTGCACGAGCATTTCGTCGCCGCGGACGTCCCCGCCCAGGCACGGGCGCGCGCCGCGGAACTCGGCTGGGCGGCGTGAAATACATGGCCGCGGAAAACACGGAAAGCACGGACAAACATCTATGGCCACGAAACCCACTAAACCCACGAAAGGGGTTCGATCTTCAACCCGTTCAGATACGTTCGTGGATTTCGTGGGTTTCGTGGCTCTCAATGGGTTTGCATTCGTCCGTGCTTTCCGTGTCTTCCGTGGCCGGTTTTTCCCTGGCTGATGCGCGCGCCGCGGATCGGGTAGAATCCGCCGATGGAATTCTTCGCCACCGCCGATATCCCCGCCACCGTCGCCGATCTGCAGGATCGGCTGAGCATCACCGCGCTGCCACGCTGGTGCGCCTCGGTCGGCGAGGTGTTCAGTGATGCCGGGTCGACGGGAGAGATCTACTGCGTCTGGGGACAGTTCCGGGTGAACCGCGAGGAGATCCGCGACGGCGTGCGCTTCACGCTGCCGGGTTGTCCGAACGCCCTGCAGTGGACGGTCACCACCGGCCAGCCGCCCGCACCGGACAGGGTCGTCGTCCATCTCACCATCAATCGTACCGAGCACGACCCGGACTTCGTGGAGTCCAACCGCCAGTTCGTGCTGGACTGGAAGGCGGGGCTGGAGTCGCACTGGCCGCGCTAGGCGGCTCCCCTCACAGCAGGCGGGATTCGATGTCGGCGTAGGCCCGGCTCTGGTCGCGGCCTTCGGCCTTGCTGACGTACAGGGCCTGGTCGGCCTGGCGGAGAAGGACCTCCAGCATGTCGGAGCGCTCCGGCGATTCGTCGCCGGTCAGCGCGGTCAGCCCGACGGAGGTTGTGACGCACAGCGTCTGGCCGCCCGCGTTGAAGGCGAGGTTGCGCAGCGAGTGCAGCACGCGGTCGGCGAGCCGGCGGGCGCCGTCCAGATCGGTGTTGGGCAGCGCCAGCACGAATTCCTCGCCGCCGAAGCGCGCGATGATGTCGCCTTCGCGCGTCTGCCCTTTGAGCAGCGCCGCGGTCACCTGCAGCACCTTGTCGCCCATGCTGTGGCCGTGCCGGTCGTTGATCTGTTTGAAGCGGTCCAGGTCGACCATCATGATCGCGAACGGATGCCGGTGGCGCACCGCCGTGGACAGCGCCGCCTGCGCCTCGGGAAAGAAGAAGCGCCGGTTGTGGATGCCGGTCAGCTCGTCGACGATCGACAGGTGCTGGTAGCGGCGCTTGAGCTCCTCGGCCTCGGCCAGCGCCGCCTCCAGTTCCTGGGTGCGTTGCTGGATCTCGCGCTCCATCTGGTGGTAGTAGCGCCAGTTGGAAACGATCTGGCCCAGGAAGTTGGCGAACACCATCAACAGGTGTTCGTGCGACTCGCTGAAGGCGTTGGCCTGACGGTGCGAGACGTTGACCACGCCCAGGACCCGGTCGGCGAACAGCACCGGCACGCTGATCAGCGTGCCCGGACTGGGGCCGCGGGCGAGCTTGACGAACCGCGGTTCGCGGCGGCAGTCGCGGCAGTGCTGCACCTGTGCGGTCTCGGCCGCCCTGCCGATGATGCCTTCGCCCACCCGGAACTGTGCCGGCCGATGCGGGTCGTGGGGATCGCGGTGCAGCAGGTCCGGCCAGTCCAGTCCGCCGGCGCAGCGCAGGGTGTCGCCCTCCAGCAGGAACACGGAGCAGCTTTCGAAATCGTTGTGTTCCATGAGGACGCGCATGGCGTCGCGCAGCAGATCGTCCTGGCTGGCGCTGTGCAGGCTGAGCCCCGAGAGACTGCGCAGGGCGGACAGATCGTCCACCAGTTTGATGAAACGCTGATTCAGTTCTTCGTAGGCGGCGGTGAAGGGCGCGGCGTTCATGTTGTGATTATGGCCTCAGTGCGTGCTGGCGAGCGTCCTGGCGAAGGCCCGCGTCTGCGCATCCTGCGCGCGGACCTGGGCGACGGCCTTGTCGATGTCGGCCGCGTCCCAGCCGGCAAAGGTGCCGCCGGCCGTGTCGGCCGGGGCGGGCTGCGCGTCGGGGTCATCATACAGCGCTGCGGCGAAGCGCGCACAGTAGGCGACCAGCTCGACCAGCGGCGCCGAGGCGCCGGCGAGCCAGGGCTCCCGGCGGAATTCGATCACGTCCGTCACGGCGGGGGGCAGTTGCCAGCGGCGGGCCAGGATGGCGCCGGCCTCGATCTCGGTCATGGCCAGCTGCTCGTTCTCCAGGGCGAGCAGGCCGCGCTCCGGCGCGGCGGCCCAGTCGCGGAACACCCGCCCCATGCGGTCGGGGAAGGCATGCACCAGGACGAGCTGCCCCAGATTGTGCAGCAGCCCGCACAGGAACAGGCAGCGGCGCTGGTCCTCGGACAGCCGCGCACGCGGCGCGAGGCGGCCGCACAGATTCGCGGTCTGGATGGCGCGGTACCAGTAGCGCTCGAGCTGGAACTCCGGGCAGGCGCTCGGATCGAAGGGTTTGCTGAGGGCGATGCCGATGGCGATGCCGCGCACCAGGTTCAGCCCCAGCACCCGCACGATGGCGTCCGAGACCGAGCAGATCCCGGTCGGGCGTCCGAAGTAGGCCGAGTTGGCGATGCCGATGATGCGTGCGGCGAGGCCGGGGTCCTGCTCGATCAGCGCGGACAGCTCGCCGATGTCGCACTCGTCGTTGGCGACCAGGTCCAGCAGTCTGCCGGCGATGGCGGGCAACGGCGGCAGCAGCAGGATGTCCTGGATGCGCGCGTGCCGCCGGCTGTGGTCTTCGTTGTCGGTCATGGCCTCGGGAATCGCGGGTCCGGTCGCGGTACAGCATGCGCGGTGCGCGCCAGTCGCGCTCAGCATGGCGATGTCGGCCGCCGCGGTCAAGCGCGGGCCGCGCGGTCGCGGCCCGTACGCCGCCCTTTGTCAGGGGGCGTGGAGCGCTGTATTGTCGGAACCCAACCGGACGAAGGGAGAAGGGAGATCATGCAGCTGCGTTTTCTGGGTGCCGCGCGCGAGGTCACGGGCTCGTGCTTTCTGCTGGAGACCGACCGGGCGAAAGTCCTGATCGACTGCGGCCTGATCCAGGGCAATCCGGCCGATGAGGCGCGCAACCGCGATCCCTTCCCCTTCGTCGTCGGGGACATCGACGCCGTGGTGCTCACCCATGCTCACCTCGACCACTCGGGCCGCATTCCCCTGCTGATCAAGAGCGGCTACGGCAGGCACATCTACACCCAGCGCGCGACCCGCGATCTGTGCCGCATCATGCTCAAGGATTCCGGCCATCTCCAGGAGAAGGACGCCGAATGGGAGAACCGCAAGCGCGAGCGCAAGGGACTGCGCAAGGTCGAGGCACTGTATACGGTCGCCGATGCGCAGGCCTCCATGCGCTACTTCCGTGCCATGGATTATGGCGTCGAGCAGCGCATCGCCCCGGGCGTGTGGCTGCGCCTGCACGACGCCGGCCATATCCTGGGCTCCGCCATCGCCGAGCTGCGGGTGCAGGACGATCGCGGTGAACGCGTCCTGGTGTTCAGCGGCGATCTCGGGCACAGCGGCGCGCCCATCCTGCGCGATCCCGCGCTGGTGCAGCGCGCCGACCTGGTGGTCATGGAAAGCACCTACGGCGATCGCTGTCACCGCAGCTGGGAAAGCACCTGGGACGAGCTCCACGGGGTGTTGCGTGAGGCGCGCGAGGCACGCGGCAATATCCTGATCCCGTCGTTCGCGGTGGGGCGCACCCAGCTGCTGTTGTACGTGTTGAAGCAGCACTACGAGGACTGGGGCCTGCAGGGCTGGCAGATGTTCGTCGACAGTCCGATGGCCATCGAGGCGACCGAGGTCTATGCCTGGCACTGGCGCCTGTACGACAAGGAGGCGGCGCAGGCGCGCAGCCAGAACGGCGATCCGTTCAGCCCGCCCGACCTCCATCTCAGCCGCACCCCCAACCAGTCCATGGCCATCAACAAGATCCGGTCCGGCGCCCTGATCATCGCCGGCAGCGGTATGTGCACCGGCGGGCGCATCAAGCACCATCTCAAGCACAACCTGTGGCGCAACGACTGCCACGTCATCATCGTCGGTTTCCAGGCACAGGGTACGTTGGGACGCGCCCTGGTCGACGGCGCCCGGCACGTGCGGCTGTGGGGCGAGACCATCCGCGTGGGTGCGAAGATCCATACCGTCGGCGGTCTCTCGGCCCACGCCGATCAGGGAGAGTTGCTGCGCTGGTACGAAGGGTTCGACGGGCGTCCGCCCGTCGTGCTGGTACATGGCGAGGAGGACGCGATGCGCATCCTCGGCGACGTACTGCACGAACGCGGCGCGAAGGTCAGCCGGCCGCGGCGTGGCGAGGTGCTGAAAATTCCCTGATCGCCCCGCGGCGCCCCGCCCGCCGTACCCTCGGAACCATCATACGCCCGCTTGCCGCCCCCCGCGGCAGGGCGGGCGCGTCATCGTGAAATCAGGAGTCGAGCATGTACGATGAATTTCTCTCGTGGATCGATGCGCTGAGCGCCAATCCCCGGCTGCACACACTGTACGCCAGTCTGCTGCTGGTCTTCGTGGCCTGGCTGTCCAACTGGGTGGTCAAGCGCATCCTGGTGCGCGGGCTGTATCGCATCGCGCAGCGGGTCGGCGACGCGCCGCTGCAGGACTACGGCATCATCAAGCGCCTGTCCAACATCATTCCCGCGCTCGTGGTGTCCGTCGGCGTCGCCGCCGTGCCGGGGCTGCCGGAAGCCGCCGTCACCGTCGTGCGCAACGTCAGCAGCGGCTTCATCGTCCTGACCCTGGCGCTGGCACTGAGCGCCTTCCTGGACATCGTCAACCACATCTACCAGCGCCGGCCCGACGCCGCCGTGCATCCCATCAAGGGTTATCTGCAGGTGGTGAAGATCCTGGTCTACGCCGTCGCCACCCTGCTGATCATCGCCGCCCTCATAGACCGTTCGCCGCTGATCCTGCTCTCCGGCCTGGGCGCCATGGCCGCGGTGCTGATGCTGGTCTTCCAGGACACCCTGCTGTCGCTGGTGGCGAGCGTGCAGATCACCTCCAACGACATCGTCCGGGTCGGCGACTGGATCGAGATGCCGCAGCTCAATGCCGACGGCGACGTCATCGACATTGCGCTGCATACGGTGAAGGTGCAGAACTGGGACAAGACCATCACCACCATTCCCACCAAACGCCTGATCAGCGAGTCGTTCAAGAACTGGCGCGGCATGGCGGAAAGCGGCGGGCGGCGCATCAAGCGCAGCCTCTACCTGGATCAGCAGAGCGTGCATTTTCTGAGCGACGAGGAGCGCGAGCGCCTGCACCGCTTCAGGCTGCTGGACGACTATCTGAACGACAAGCAGCGCGAGATCGACGAGTGGAACGCGGGGCTCGCGCAGGCCGGCCGGGAGCCCGTGAACACGCGCCGCCTGACCAACATCGGCTGCTTCCGCGCCTATGTGGAGCGCTACCTGCGCAGCCATCCCGACGTCCACCAGTCTCTGACGCTGATGGTCCGCCAGCTCAGTCCCACGGCCGACGGCCTGCCGCTGGAGATCTACTGCTTCACCAACACGGTGGCCTGGGTGCGTTACGAAGGTATCCAGTCGGACATCTTCGATCACCTCATTGCGATCCTGCCCGAGTTCGGTCTGCGCGTGTTCCAGCACCCGAGCGGCGCCGACCTGCGCGAGCTGGGCGGTCCGGCCGGCCGCCGCACGCTGTTCCACCTGGGTGGCTGATTTTGCGCCTGGCCCCGGATGGGCATCCCCGGCCGCCCCGTGGGGCGCGTGAGTGCGGCGAACCGCGCCGGATGTTATCAGCCCGGGATGCGCGGCTCAGACGAAGCGCATCGACAGATCGACGGCCTTGACGTCCTTGGTGAGCGCGCCGGTGGAGACGTAGTCGACGCCGGTCTCGGCGATGCTGCGGATGTTCTCCAGCGTGACGCCGCCGGAGGCCTCCAGCCTGGCGCGGCCGGCGTTGAGCGCCACCGCTGCGCGCAGGAGATCGAGCGTGAAGTTGTCGAGCAGCAGGATGTCGGCGCCGGCCTCGATGCCCTCCCGCAGCTGGTCGAGATCCTCCACTTCGACCTCCACGGGCAGGCGCGTGTCGAGTGCGCGGGCGGCCGCCACCGCGGCGGCGATGGAGCCGGCGGCGGCGATGTGGTTCTCCTTGATCAGGATGCCGTCGTAGAGGCCGATGCGGTGGTTGTGGCAGCCGCCGGTGCGCACGGCGTATTTCTGTTCCATGCGCAGGCCGGGCAGGGTCTTGCGTGTGTCCAGCACGCGCACCGGCAGGCCTTCGACCGCCGCGGCGTAGCGCGCCGCGCGCGTCGCGGTGCCGGACAGGGTCTGCAGCAGATTCAGCGCGGCGCGCTCGCCGGTGAGCAGGGCGCGCGCCGGACCGGTCAGGGCGCACAGCACCTGGTCCGGCTGTACGCGGTCGCCGTCGCGCAGGTTCCATTTTATCTGGATGCGCTCGTCGAGTTCGGCGAACACGGCATCGAACCAGGCGCAGCCGCACAGCACCGCCGCCTCGCGGCAGACGACGCGGGCGGTGGCGCGCGCATCCTCGGGGATCAGCGCGGCGGTGACATCGCCGCTGCCGACATCCTCGGCGAGCGCGCGGCGCACCGTGGCCTGGATCTGATGCTCGATCGCCTCGAGGCGCATTATTCGGAGATCTCCAGCAGCTCGACCTCGAAGATCAGCGTCGCGTCGGGCGGGATCACGCCGCCGGCGCCGCGCGCGCCGTAGCCGAGTTCGGAGGGAATGATGAGCTTGCGCTTGCCGCCGATCCGCATGCCCTTGACGCCTTCGTCCCAGCCCTTGATGACGTAGCCGCAATCCAGCGGGAAGCTGAACGGGTCGTTGCGGTCGACGCTGGAATCGAACTTCGTGCCGTCCTCCAGCCAGCCCGTGTAGTGCACGACGACGGTCTGTCCACGGCCCGTCGCCTCGGCACCGTCGCCGACTTTCAGCTCCTCGTAGCGCAGCCCGCTGGCGGTGGTGTGTTCGGTCATGTCGTGTCTCCTTGGTAATGAGTGAGGGGTGAGGAGTGAGGAGTGAGGAGTGAGGAGAAAACCCCCTTTATAGCCACGGAATCCACGGAACAACACGGAAAAAATTCTTGGGGTAAAACCCCGGGACTATCACGTCGGACGCCCCGATTGCAGCAGCTGTATCGTCTGAATGCCTTCTAGCACAAGCATTTTTCCGTGTTGTTCCGTGGATTCCGTGGCCAAGATCTTTTCTCCTCACTCCTCACTCCTCACCGCACCGGCACATGTGTCCGCGAAAAGTACTCGTCCCGCAGTTTCTTCACCAGCCCGGCGAGCAGCAGCAGGGCGATCAGGTTGGGGATGGCCATCAGGATATTGGCGATGTCGGCGAAATTCCACACCAGCTGCAGCGGCACGGCGGCGCCGAAGACCACCAGCAACGAGAATACGACGCGGTAGGGCATGACCGCGCCCTCGCCGAACAGGAAGCGTGCCGAGCGGTCGCCGTAATAGGACCAGGAGATGATGGTGGAAAAGGCGAACAGCGTCAGACCGACGCCGACCACCCAGGCGCCGGCGGCGCCGAGCGTCGTGCCGAAGGCGTGCGCGGTGAGCGCCGCGCCGACCAGCGTCTCCGGCCGGTCGACGTAGCTCCCGGTCACGACGATCACCAGACCGGTCATGCTGCAGATCACCAGGGTGTCGATGAACGGCTCCAGCATCGCGACCAGTCCTTCGCGGACGGGTTCGTTGGTGCGTGCCGCGGCATGCGCCATGGGCGAGGAGCCGAGGCCGGCCTCGTTGGAGAACAGGCCGCGCGCCACACCCCAGCGGATGGCCTCGCCGACGGCGGCGGCCCCGACCGCCGACACGTTGAGCGCGCCGTCGAGGATGGTGCCTATGGCGGCCGGGATGCCGGCCGCATGGTTGATGAGCACCAGCAGCGCGGCGACGACGTAGAACAGCGCCATGAACGGCACCAGCACCGCCGCCACGCGCGCGATGCGCCTGACGCCCCCGAGAATGACCAGCGCGACCAGTGTCGCCATGATCAGACCGATGGCCCAGCCGAATTCATGCGCTCCGGGGAACAGATAGCCGAGGCCGTCGACCACCGAATTGGCCTGCACCATGTTGCCGATGCCGAACGAGGCCACCAGCGCGAAGCCGGCGAACAGGATCGCGAGGCGCTTCATCTTCAGGCCGTGCAGCAGGGTGTACATCGGCCCGCCGGCGACCTCGCCGCCGGGGCTGACCTCGCGGAACTTCAGCGCGAGGGTGCACTCGGCGAACTTGGTGGCCATGCCGAGGAAGGCGGTCATCCACATCCAGAACAGGGCACCCGGCCCGCCCAGCGAGATGGCGGTGGCGACGCCGGCGATGTTGCCGGTGCCGACCGTCGCCGACAGCGCGGTGGACAGCGCCTGGAAATGCGAGACCTCGCCGACGTGCTGCGGGTCGGTGTACCTGCCGCTCAGCAGATGGGTCGCGTGGCGGAAGCCGCGCAGCTGGACGAAGCCCAGGCGCAGCGTCAGATACAGGCCGGTGCCGAGCAGCGCCGCCAGGGTGACGGGGCTGCCCCACAGCAGTCCGGACAGCGCGCCGCTCTGTTCGGTGAGCCAGTTCAGGGCTTGGTCCATGGCGTCGTCCGGATTGTGGCTTGTCGTTCGGTTCCGCCGCAGCGCAGCCCGGGTGCTTCAGCGCAGCGGCCGCAGGATCAGCGTATCCCCGCGCTGGGTGAATTCCAGTCGCTTGAGCACGCTCATGCCGAGCAGCACGTCGTTCTCGCGGTAGGCCGGATTGATGCTCGCCGGCACGTCCTGCAGCACCAGCTGGCCGAGTTCCAGGCGGTCGATGCGCGTGCGGTAGCCGGTGACGGTGCCGTTGGCGGTCTGGTAGCTCAGCGGCGTGCCGCGCGCGAGGCCGAGCTGCGCCGCCAGTCCGCCCGGCACCGAGACGTCGCTCGCGCCCGTGTCGACCAGGAACTCGACCGGCTCGCCGTTGATGCGGCCGGTCGCGACATAGTGGCCGTAGCGGTTGCGCTGCAGCACCACTTCCACGCCGCCGTCGCCGTCCACGCGGCTGAGGACCTGCCGGTTGGGGTTGCGCTCGCGTTCCAGGAGATCGCTGAACAGCAGGGTGAGCAGGCCCAGCCCGACGATCCACGCGGCGACGATCATGCCGCGGCCGAGGGGGGCGTGGGGCTGTTGTCCGGAGGGGGCTGGCATGCGGCGATTATACACGCCGCGGTTCCGCAGTCCCGCAGGGTATCAGCGGTCGCGCCGCCGCAGCCAGGCCTTCTCGGCCTCGACCAGCAGGAACACGCCCACGGCCATCGCCCAGATCGGCACCCAGACGTCCCACGTCAGCGGTGCGGTCCGGAACAGCGTCTGCATGAAGCCCGCGTAGGTGAACAGCACCTGGATGGCGCTGACCAGCGCCACCGCCAGCAGTGCGTAGCGGTTGCCGAACAGTCCGGTGGCGTTGAGGCTGGAGGCGCGCAGATAGCGGCTGTTGAACAGATAGACGATCTCGCCGCCGATCAGGGCGTTCACCGCGGCGGTGCGCGCGGCCTCCAGCGTGCCGCCCTGATCCAGCACCCACAGGAAGATGCCGTAGCTCATGCCCACCAGCAGCAGCGAGACCAGCGCGACGCGCCACAGCAGGAAGCCCGACAGCAGCGCCTCGTCGGAGCGCCGCGGCGGCCGCCGCATGAGGCCGGGCTCGGCCGGCTCGAAGGCCAGCGCCAGGGCCAGCGTCACCGCCGTGACCATGTTCACCCAGAGGATCTGCACCGGCGTCATCGGCAGCACCTGGCCGAGCAGGACGGCGATCACGACCACCAGCGCCTCCGCGCCGTTGGTCGGCAGAATGAACAGGATCGCCTTGCGGATGTTGTCGTAGACGGTGCGGCCCTCTTCGACGCCCGCGACGATGGAGGCGAAGTTGTCGTCGGTGAGCACCATCTCGGCCGCCTCCTTGGCCGCCTCGGTGCCCTTGACGCCCATGGCCACGCCGATGTCGGCGCGCTTCAGCGCGGGCGCGTCGTTGACGCCGTCGCCGGTCATGGCCGTGACCGCGCCGTTGGCCTGCAGGGCCTTCACCAGTCTCAGTTTGTGCTCGGGGCTGGCACGGGCGAACACCTCGGCGTCGCGCACCACCTCGCGCAGGGCATCGTCGTCCAGGGCCTCGACGTCGTGGCCGGTGAGCGCGTTGCCGCCGTCGCCGATGCCGAGTTCACGGCCGATGGCCGCGGCGGTCACGGCGTGGTCGCCGGTGATCATCTTCACGCCGATGCCGGCGGAACGGCAGCTCGCCACTGCGCGTATCGCCTCCTCGCGCGGCGGGTCGATCAGGCCCACCAGACCGAGGAGGGTCAATCCGCCGTCGACGTCCTGGAAGTGCAGGGTATGCTGATCGGCGGACATCGGACGGAATGCCAGGGCCAGCACGCGCCGGCCGCGTGCGGCCAGGCTTTCCGCCTGCGCCTGCCACCAGTGCGGGTCCAGCGGCCTGTCCTCGCCGTCGGCGCGCTGGTGGGTGCACATGTCCAGCACGCGTTCCGGTGCGCCTTTCAGATAGACGAAGGCGTGGCCGGCGTGATCGTGATGCAGCGTCGCCATGAAGCGGTGGCGCGCATCGAAGGGCACGACGTCGATGCGCGGGAGCTCGTCCTTCTCGCGATCGGGCTCCAGGCCGCCCTTGCGTGCGGCGGTGATCAGCGCGGCCTCCATCGGGTCGCCATAGGCGTGCCATTGGCCGTCGCGGTCCTCCAGTGCCGCATCGTTGCACAGCAGCGCCGCGCGCAGAACTTCTTCGAGCGCAGCATCCTCCTGCGGCTCGATTTCCCCGCCGTCGCGGGTGAACAGGCCGTGCGGCGCATAGCCGGTGCCGCTCACGTCGATAGGGCCGGCGTGGGTCACCACCGTTCCGACCGTCATTTCGTTGCGGGTCAGCGTGCCGGTCTTGTCCGAGCAGATCACGCTCACCGAACCGAGCGTCTCCACCGCGGGCAGGCGGCGGATGATGACATTGCGCGCGGCCATGCGCTGCACGCCGATGGCGAGGGTGATGGTGATGACCGCGGGCAGCCCTTCGGGGATCGCCGCCACGGCCAGCGCGACCGCGGCGAAGAACATGTCCGCGAGCGACTGGCTCTGTATCCAGGCGCCCCAGGCGAATGTCAGGGCGGCGACCAGCAGGATGACGAACGTCAGCGTCCGGCCGAAGCCGGCGATCTGACGCAGCAGCGGCGTGGTCAGCGTCTCCACCTGGGCCAGCAGGGCACTGATGCGGCCGATCTCGGTGTCGCCGCCGGTGGCGACCACGACGCCCAGTCCGCGGCCCGCGGTGACCATCGTGCCCGAGAAGGCCATGCCCGTGCGATCGCCGAGCAGCGCGTCGGCGGCGACGGCGTCCGCGTTCTTCTCCACCGGCACCGACTCGCCGGTCAGCGCCGCCTCCTCGATCTGCAGTTCGCGCACCCGCAGCAGACGCAGATCGGCGGGCACCTTGTCGCCGGCGGCGAGCTGCACGACGTCGCCCGGCACCAGTTCCTCGGCCGGGATCTCGCGCAGCCGGCCGTCGCGCAGCACCGCCGCGTGCAGCGAGAGCATCTGCCGGATCGCATCCATGGCCTGTTCGGCCTTGCCCTCCTGAATGAAGCCGACGATGGCGTTGATGACCACGACGCCGAAGATCACGCCGCTGTCGATCCAATGGTCGAGCAGCGCGGTGATCGCCCCGGCGGCGAGCAGCACGTAGATGAGCAGGTTGTGGAACTGCAGCAGGAAGCGCATGAGCGCGCTGCGCCGCCGCGGCGGCGGCAGGCGGTTGGGGCCGTGCTCGGCGAGCCGGCGCGCGGCCTCGTCGGCGCCGAGCCCGTGCGGGGTGCCGCCCAGCCGCTGCAGGCAGTCGTCGGCGGACAGGGCGTGCCAGGCGGGGGTGTCGTTTCTCTGGCCGGCTTCAGTCATGGTGGATACCGTCGTCGTCGATTCGTGTGGCGGTTACAGCACAGACCACGCGGGCGCGCAGAAATTCATCGGGTATCGCCGGCCGTCCCGCTGCCGTGCGGCTTGATTGTTCCGAGAGGGGGTTCATACAATGCCATGAAGGCAGCATACCCGACTTGTGTCGGTCGGGTCATGTGCCGGGACGTCG
Organism: Gammaproteobacteria bacterium; assembly: GCA_032907525.1. Classification (GTDB taxonomy): domain Bacteria; phylum Pseudomonadota; class Gammaproteobacteria; order Thiohalobacterales; family Thiohalobacteraceae; genus JAHJQQ01. The sequence continues at coordinate 6,370 of JAJJPM010000166.1, read as the reverse complement.
TCGTCAGTCGCGGCGCGTGATGCGCGAACACCCATTGCAGGGGACCCGTCTTGAAACAGCAACTGATGGCGTTCTGGCACAGTGTGCGGGGTAGTGCGCGCGATCTGCTACCAATCTTTCTGGTGGTCGGTTTCTTCCAGCTGGTGGTGCTGCGCCAGCCGATCCCGGATCTCGGCAATCTGCTGCTGGGTATGCTGCTGGTCGTCATCGGCCTGGCGCTGTTCGTGCGGGGCCTGGAGCTGGGTCTGTTTCCGATCGGCGAGAGCATGGCCTACGCCTTTGCGCGCAAGGGCAGCGTGACCTGGCTGCTGCTGTTCGCCTTCGCCCTCGGGTTCGGGGCATCGGCGGCCGAGCCGGCCCTGATCGCCGTGGCCGACAAGGCGGCTGCCGCCGCGGTCGATGGCGCGCTGGTCGCTGAAGAGGGGCGCCGGGCCTATGCCTGGGGCCTGCGGCTGATGGTCTGCCTGGCGGTCGGCATCGCGCTGGTGATCGGCGTGCTGAGGATCATCTTCGCGTGGCCCATGCATGTGCTGATTTCGGTCGCCTACGGTATCGTAGTCCTGATGTCCCCGTTCACCCCGCGTGAGGTCATGGCGATCGCCTACGACTCCGGTCCGGTGTCCAACTCCGTGATCACCGTGCCGCTGGTCGCCGCGCTCGGCGTCGGACTGGCGTCCTCCATCGAGGGCCGCAATCCACTGGTGGACGGCTTCGGGCTGGTCGCCCTGTCCACGGTGATGCCGATGATTTTCGTGATGGCCTTCGGAATATTGATCTGATGGACTTCCTCGCCACCGGCATGGAGGTACTGGTTTCGGCGCTGCTGGCCATCCTGCCGATCGTCGCGGTGGTGCTGTTCTTCCAGTTCGTGGCGATCCGCCGGCCCTTGCCGAACCCGCGCCGTGCCGTGCTGGGGCTAGCCTACGTGACGGTGGGACTGGTGATTCTCCTCGAAGGTCTGGAGCTGTCCCTGTTTCCCCTGGGGGCCATGATGGCCGACCAGCTCACCGACCCCGCTTTCGTCGATCCGGACGCGGCGGAGCCCATCGACGTCGACTGGCGCAATTATTATTGGGTCTATCTGTTCGCTGCGGCATTGGGTTTCGCGGCCAGCATCGCCGAACCGGCGGTCATTGCGGTCGCAGCCAAGGTGCGCGACGTGTCCGGCGACACCATCGGTCAGTGGGGGCTGCGGCTGGCCGTGGCGTTCGGTGTGGCGCTGGGGCTGCTGCTCGGCACGCTGAAGCTGGCCCTCGGCATCCCCCTGCACCACTTTTTGATGCCGGCCTACCTGGTACTGCTGCTGCAGACCCGGCTGGCGCCGCGCAGCATCATTCCGGTCGCCTATGATTCGGGGGGCGTCACGACCTCCATCATCACTGTGCCGCTGGTCACTGCGCTGGGGCTCGGACTGGCTGGTGCGCTGCCGGGACGCAGTCCGTTGCTGGACGGGTTCGGGTTGGTGGCCTTCGCCTGTCTGTTTCCGATCATGTCCGTGATGGGGTACGCGCAGTTGAGCGTCTGGTTCGCCCGGCGCGCTGAGCGCAGGAGCGAAGCGGGAGGAGAGTGAGATATGCATTTCAAATTGCTGATAGCCCTTGTCGAGGACGACAAGACCAGCGCCGTGCTCAAGGCCGCCCGCGAGGCCGGCGCCACGGGTGCAACCGTCGTCAGTCAGGCGCGTGGCGAGGGCGTGCAGAAGGCCAAGACCTTTTTCGGGCTGGCCCTGGAAACGCAGCGCGACATGCTGCTGTTCCTGGTCGAGGAGCATCTCAGCCGGTCGATCCTGGAGACCATCGCCGCGGTGGGCGAGTTCGACAGCAAGCCCGGCACCGGCATCGCCTTCCAGATCGATGTGGAGGATGCGGTGGGCGTGACCCGGCAGATACGCAGTCTCAGCGATGTGGTGGAGGAGAAGCTATGAGCGATGACAAACCGATCGTCCGTGTGCGCGAGGTCATGAAGACCCGCTTCGACCTCGTCGACGGCATGACCACGGTGGCCGAAGCCCTGCGCACCATGCAGCATGTCGAGACCAAGGCGCTGATCGTGAAGAAGCGCCACGATGACGACGAGTACGGCATGGTGCTGATCTCCGATATCGCCCGCCAGGTGCTGGCCCGCGACCGCGCGCCGGAGCGCGTCAACGTCTACGAGATCATGACCAAGCCGGTGATCGCCGTCGACCCCGACATGGACATCCGCTACTGCGCCCGCCTGTTCGAGCGCTTCGACCTGTCGCGTGCGCCCGTCGTCGAGAACGGCGAGGTCATCGGCATCGTCAGCGTCACCGACATGGTGCTGCGGGGGTTGTGCCCCGGCGCGCGCAGCGGATGAACAGGGCCTCCAGATCCATCACCACGGGTTCCCAGCCGATGTTCTCGGCGTAGGCGCGCGCCGCGTGTCCCAGGCGGCGGCGCAGCTGGGCATCGCTTGCCAGCTCGCGGGCGGCATCGGCGAAGCGCGAGGGTCCGGCGTTCGGTACCAGCATGCCGCTGGCGCGGTGCCGCAGATGCAGCGCTGCCGCGGCATCGTCGAAGGCCACCACCGGCAGGCCGCTGGCCATGGCCTCCAGGGTGACGTTGCCGAAGGTCTCGGTGCGGCTGGGGAACAGGAACAGGTCCGCCGAGGCATAGTGTTCGGCGAGCGCCGTGCCCTGCTGCATGCCGGCAAAGACGATGTCCGGATGGGCGGCCTCGAGCGCCGCGCGCTGCGGGCCGTCGCCGACCATGATCAGTCGCGCCGCGGGCTGCACCGCCTGCAGGGCGCGGAACGCCCAGATCGCCTCTTCGAGATTCTTCTCCGGTGCGAGCCGGCCCACGCAGAGCACCGCCAGCTGACCGTCGTCTAGACCCCAGTGGCGGCGCAGCGCCGCATTGCGCCGCGCCGGGGTGAAGAGATCGGTATCCACGCCGCGCGGGATCACGGCGATGCGCCCGAAGCCTTCGCTCGCCAGGGTTTCGCGCAGCTGCGGCGTCGGCGCCAGGGTCAGGGCGGTGGCGTTGTGGAAGCGGCGCAGATAACGGCGCACCAGCGGCATGAACAGGCCGAGCCGGTAGTGTCCGGTGTAACGGTCGAAGCGGGTATGGAAGCCGCTGACGATCGGGATGCCCAGGCGCCGCGCCGCGCGCAGCGCCGACCAGCCCAGCGGTCCCTCGGTGGCGATGTACAGGAGATCCGGCCGCCGCGTTCCCCAGCGCGCGGCAAGCTGTCCGCCGGCGGGCCGGCCGATGCGCAGCTCCGGATACATCGGCAGCGAGAAACCCGGCACGCGATGTTCGGTGAGCGCGTCGCCGCACTGCGGCGGGCTGTCCTGGAGCGGCTGCGGACGCCACAGTTCCAGGCTGTGGCCGCGGTCGTTGAGCCCCTTGACCCAGCGCGACAGGGTCATGGCCACGCCGTTGATCTCCGGCGCGTAGGTCTCGGTCACCAGGGCGATGTGAAGCTTGGTCATCGGCGGTTCGCAGGGTTGCGAGAGTCGCCGCAGATGCTGTAACGGCCCGGTTACACCGCGGTGACGCCGGCATGACGGAGGAGTGACAGGAGTGGGGAGGTGAGGAGTGAGGAGTGAGGAGTGTGAGGAGTGAGGAGTGAGGAGTCAAATCAAACCATAGCCACGGAAGCACACGGAAAAACACGGAAAGATTTGTCGCAGAGACGTTGCGTGACCTCGTGCCTGTCCAGAAGCGGGGACGGCGTTATACCGAATATTCGTGGTCTTCGATAAGGCAATAGGCTTCGGACGGGGACAGACTTAAGTCTGTCCCCGTGTCCCCGTGTCCCCGAGAGTGCGTGATTGCACGAGGTCCTGGTCTTGAATTCTTTCCGTGTATTTCCGTGTGCTTCCGTGGCCAATTGGGTATTGCTCCTCGCTCCTCACTCACCCGCGTGCCGAATCCGGCGGGTGGACCACGGGCAATCGGGAACGCCTCGGCGTCAGGACGGAGGTTTCCGCAGCAACAGCACCGCGGTGTCCACGCGCTCGACGGTCAGGCCGAAATGGTCGCCGATCCAGGCGAAGGTCTCCGGGCTGTAGAAGGCGACGTGCGTGGGGTCGTTTCTGTACTGCCAGGCGCGGAAGCGTTCGAGGCTGATGACCAGCTGGGTCATCACCCCCAGCCAGCCGCCGGGGCGCAGCAGCGCGGCCAGGCGCGCCCAATCCTCGGCCGGCCGGCGGAAGTGTTCGACGACCTCGGTGCAGGTGACGAAATCATAGGTGCGTTCGAGCACCGCCGGATCGGGTGCGTAATGCGGATCGTAGTCGGTCATGCGCATGCCGGCTTCCGCCAGCATGATCGACAGGGTCGGCCCCGGGCCGCAGCCGTAGTCCAGGCCCTCCATGCCGGGACGCAGGCGCGTCAGCAGCGGGTCGGCGAGGCGCGCGAGGAACGCGCGGTAGCCGGCATCCTGCGGATCGTTGCGGTGCAGATCGTAGACGGCCTTCTCGGCGGCGGCATCGAGATGGCTGGCGGGATCGGCGAAGATCAGTGCGCACGCCGGGCACTGCAGATAGCGTCGCCGCCCGTCTTCGTCGGCCAGCTCCGCAGCCTGCGCGCACAGCGGACAATCCGTCATCGAACATCCTCGGCCCGGCCCGGACTGCCGGAGGGCCGTAATGTACACCAATCCGCCCGGCGGGCTCCCGGAGGAGTCCGCCGGCGGGTCGGGTGCGGGGTATCCGGAGGGGCGTCAGTTGCGCATGGACGGTGCCGTCAGGGGCAGGCCGCCGCTCATGTATTTTTCATAGAGTTCCAGCGCGTTGTATTGCTCGCCGAGGTGCGGATAGGGTTTGGCGCGGACCTGGGAGAAGCAGGTGGCGTAGCGCTGATGGATGGTCTCGATGCGCGCCCATTCGATGCGCTGCGCCGGCCAGGCCGTGGTATGGCCCAGGCCCGCGCTCAGCGGCTGGCCGCCGCCGAGGTTGTTGCCGGCCAGATCGACATGGCACTGGTAGCAGGCGAAGTTCAGCTGGCCGCGCCGCGACCAGAAGATCTCCTTGCCCTTCTCGAAGGCCCGGCGCGCGCCCGGGGCGGAGAGGTCGATGTCGATCCGGTTGCCGCGCGACAGCGAATAGAAGTACGCCGTCAGCTCGGCGAGCTGCACCCGGGCCTTCTGATCCTTGGCGAGGTCCGCCGTGACGAAGGGCAGGTCCTCGCCGTTCTTCCGGGCGCAGTCGATCAGGTCCATTTCCGCGGTGCGGATCTTCTGCGTGGCCTCGTCCCAGTAGGGGTAGTTCTGGGCGATGTTCTCGCCGTTGTTCGGGAAGCAGCCCGAGAAGGTCCGGCCGTTCTTGAACGGTTTCTCCCACAGCGCCTTGCCGCGCTCCAGACCGACCTCGTAGGGCGGGAAATCCCGGTCCTCCTCCCAGGTCTCCCGGTAGGCGGCGAACTGCGGCAGCGCGTACAGGCCGTTGGCGAAGTCGTCGAACTCCACCTGCGGGAACTTCTGCTTGAAGTAGGCGCGGAAGGCCTCGCGGTGCTGTTCGGGCGTCATTCCCGGACGGTTGATCTCATCGTACGCGCCCGCGGCCACGGGGGGCGGGGCGAGGAAAGCACAGAAGGCCAACGTGATCGGCAGCAGTCGTTTCATCGCTGCACCTCCCGTCGGATTCCGGGCGGCGGCGCTTCTCCGCAGACGTCCTCTCCCGCGGCCGCGCCGGGTTCCGACCTCAAAGTGTGAGCAGCCACTCGACCACCTTGTCGAGTTCCTCCGGAGTGAGGATGCCGTGCCGGCCGAACGGCGGCATGACGGAATCCGGATTGAAGCGGGTCGCATCGTAGACCTGCGCGCGCAGCCGCGCCTTGTCGGGGAAGCGCTGCGGTATCGCGACCAGGGGCGGTGCGATGTCGCCGTGGAATTCGACGCCGGGAATCATATGGCATACCGCGCAGTTGCCCTTGACGCGGTTGAGCGCAATGCTGCGGCCTTCCTCTGCTACGGATACGGGCCGTTCGATGTCCTGCGCGGGCGCCACCGGCGTCAGTGCCAGCGCCAGCGCGATGACGACGAGGATATCGGTGGAGAAGGATCTGTTCGCGCGTGTCGACATGCTCGCCTCCGGGGAGAACAGCAGTCGGGTCGACCCGGCTGGATGGTGGAAATCCGTGTCGCGCTCTGCGGAATTTCGCGGTGCGGGCGAAGAATCCCGCAGGGTGGGCGTAAAAGGGTTTAGGTCAGCGCCGGCACGTTGTCAAGAAAACCCCGGACGTGCCGCGTTGCCGGGCTGCAGTGTGCCGGAATGTTCCGGGCATTCCATAATGGATTTTCGGTTGAAACCCCTCCGTGTGTTTCCGCGGCCATAAAAATGATTTTGCGCCTCACTCCTCACTCCTCACTCCTCACTCCTCACAACTCCACCAGTTCCGGCGGC
>JAJJPM010000165.1:0-10461 GCA_032907525.1 Gammaproteobacteria bacterium | reverse complement strand
CCTCACTCCTCACTCCTCACTCCTCACTCCCCACCCCTCACGTCTTCGGCAGCGTGACGCCGGTCTGGCCCTGGTATTTGCCGGCGCGGTCGCCGTAGGACGTCTCGCAGACCTCGTCGGACTCGAAGAACAGCACCTGGGCGACGCCCTCGTTGGCGTAGATCTTCGCCGGCAGCGGCGTGGTGTTGGAGAACTCCAGCGTCACGTGGCCTTCCCATTCCGGCTCCAGCGGGGTGACGTTGACGATGATGCCGCAGCGGGCGTAGGTCGACTTGCCCAGGCAGATGGTCAGCACGCTGCGCGGGATGCGGAAGTATTCGACCGTGCGCGCCAGCGCGAAGGAATTGGGCGGGATGATGCACACGTCCGACCGCACGTCGACGAAGCTGTTGGCGTCGAAGTTCTTGGGGTCGACGATGGCCGAGTTGATGTTGGTGAAGATCTTGAATTCGTTCGCACAGCGGATGTCGTAGCCGTAGCTGGACGTCCCGTAGGAGATCACCCGCTGGCCCCTCACCTCGCGCACCTGCCCGGGCTCGAACGGATCGATCATGCCCTCCGCCGCCATGCGGCGGATCCACTTGTCTGCTTTGATGGACATTATAAAACCAGGGTCTAGGTGCTAGGTTCTAGGGCCGAGGTGAAGGAAGAAGGCATCCCCCTCGGCCCTGGTTAGGTTTTAGTTCCAGGTTCCAGGGCCGCGGTAGGAAGACGGTCTTCCCTCGGCCCTAGCACCTAGATCCTCGGCCCTTAATTATTTTGGATGACGATCTTCGGGAACTTGGCCGCGTAGTTCTTGGCCTGCAGCGACAGCTTGGCGGCGGTGCGGCGGGCGATCTCGCGGTAGATCTGCGCGATGCGGCTGTCCGGCTCGGCCACCACGGTGGGCTTGCCGCTGTCGGTCTCCTCGCGGATGCGGATGTCCAGCGGCAGGGCGCCGAGGAAGTCGACATCGTACTGCTCGGACATCCGCTGGCCGCCACCCTGGCCGAAGATGTGCTCCTCGTGGCCGCACTTCGAGCAGATGTGGATGCTCATGTTCTCGACGATGCCGAGCACCGGCACCTCGACCTTCTGGAACATCTTGAGGCCCTTGCGCGCGTCGAGCAGGGCGATGTCCTGCGGGGTGGTGACGATGACCGCGCCCGACACCGGCACCTGCTGGGCCAGGGTCAGCTGAGTGTCGCCGGTGCCCGGCGGCAGATCGATGACCAGATAGTCCAGGTTGTCCCAGTTGGTGTCCTTGAGCAGCTGCTGCAGGGCCTGGGTGACCATCGGGCCGCGCCAGATCATCGGGGTCTCTTCGTCGACCAGGAAGCCGATGGACATGGCCTGCAGGTGGTAGCTGGTCATGGGCTCCAGGGTCTTGCCGTCCTTCGATTCCGGCTTGCCGTGCACGCCGAGCATGCGCGGCTGGCTGGGACCGTAGATGTCGGCATCCAGGATACCGACGCTGGCGCCTTCGGCCGACAGGGCCAGGGCCAGGTTCACGGCGGTGGTGGACTTGCCGACGCCGCCCTTGCCGGACGCCACGGCGATGATGTTCTTGATGCCCTTGATGGGCTCGACGCCCTTCTGCACGGCGTGGGAGACGATGCTGGTGCTGATGTTCACGGCGACATCGGACACGCCGGCGATCGCACCGACCTTTTCCTTGATCCTGGCGGTCAGATCGGCCTCATAGCCCTTGGCAGGGAAGCCCAGCACCACGTCGATCCTGACCTTGCCGCCGTCGACGGCGATGTCCTTGATGCTGCCGGCGCTGATCAGGTCCTTTTCCAGATAGGGGTCCACGTACTCCTTGAGCGCGGTCTCCACCTGCAAACGCGACACTTCTGCCATGATGCTGTCCTCTGTGCTGGGTCGGTTCCGCGGTGACAGAGCGGACCGACAGGGGTCTGTGAAACTGATCGCGGATTGTACACAACCCCCATGGGGCTGTCTTCACGCGGCCGTGTGGGGAAATACGGACATATCCCGGCACGATCGGGCACGCAACGGGCAGGCTGTGGCATAATCCCGGCCTTTCGGGCGGTTACCCCCGCGGCGCCGCGCCGAACATTGACCAATGGCAATTCCATCGCCCGGAGACCGCGCCCTCATGGCCGACAGCCGCCGAAAGATTCTGGTGACCAGCGCCCTGCCCTATGCCAACGGGCCGATCCACCTGGGCCACCTGGTCGAGTACATCCAGACCGATATATGGGTGCGCTTCCAGAAGCTGCGCGGGAACGAATGCCACTATGTCTGCGCCGACGACGCCCACGGCACGCCCATCATGCTGCGCGCCCAGAGCGAGGGCATCACGCCGGAACAGCTCATCGAGCGCATCGGCGCCGAGCACCGCGCCGACTTCGCCGATTTCCTGATCGGCTTCGACAACTATCACAGCACCCATTCCGACGAGAACCGCGAGCTCGCCGAGCTGATCTACACCCGCCTGCGCGACGCCGGCCACATCGCCACCCGCACCATCACCCAGGCCTACGATCCGGTGAAGGAGATGTTCCTGCCGGACCGCTTCATCAAGGGCGAGTGCCCGCGCTGCGGCGCGGCCGACCAGTACGGGGATTCCTGCGAGGCCTGCGGCGCCACCTATTCGCCCACCGACCTGAAGAACGCCGTCTCGGCCATCTCCGGCGCCAGGCCTATAGAAAAGGAGTCGCTGCACTACTTCTTCAAGCTGGCCGACTTCGGCCCCATGCTGCGCAAGTGGACCGGCGCCGGCCATCTGCAGGCCGAGGTCGCCAACAAGCTGGACGAGTGGTTCAGGGACGGCCTCAGGGAATGGGACATCTCGCGCGACGCCCCCTACTTCGGCTTCCGGATTCCGGACACCGACGACAAGTACTTCTACGTGTGGCTGGACGCGCCCATCGGCTACATGGCCAGCTTCCGGAACCTGTGCGCGCGCGAAGGTCTCGACTTCGATGCCTTCTGGAAGAAGGACTCGGATGCCGAGCTGTACCACTTCATCGGCAAGGACATCATCTATTTCCACGCCCTGTTCTGGCCGGCGATGCTGGAAGGCGCCGGCTTCCGCACGCCGACGGCCATCAACGCGCACGGCTTCCTGACCGTCAACGGCCAGAAGATGTCCAAGTCGCGCGGCACCTTCATCAAGGCGCGCACCTGGCTGGATCACCTGAACCCGGAATACCTGCGCTACTACTTCGCCGCCAAGCTCGGCTCCACCATCGACGACATCGACCTCAACCTGGACGACTTCCAGCTGCGCGTGAACGCCGACCTGGTCGGCAAGGTGGTCAACATCGCCAGCCGCTGCGCCGGCTTCATCAGCAAGCGCTTCGACGGCCGCCTGGCGAAGGCCTGCGTCGAACGGGATCTGTACGACACCTTCGTGCGCGCCGGCGAGGAGATCGCCGGGCTGTACGACCGGCGCGAGTTCGGCCAGGCGATGCGCGAGATCATGGCGCTGGCCGACCGCGCCAACCAGTACATCGACGAGAAGAAGCCCTGGGCCCTGGCCAGGCAGGAGGGCATGGAGCAGACCGTGCAGGACGTGTGCAGCGTCGGCCTGAACCTGTTCCGGGTGCTCATGACCTACCTGAAGCCGGTGCTGCCGCGCATGGCGGAGCGGGTCGAGGCGTTCCTCGGCATCGAACCCATGACCTGGGTCAATCTCGCCGAACCGCTCGTTGGCCATACTATTCGCGCGTACGAGCCGTTGATGATGCGCGTCGACCCCGCCGCGGTGACCGCCATGCAGGACGCCTCCAAGGAAAGCCTCGCCCCGACCGTCGCGCCCGCCACTGCGGCCATGGCACCCGGTGTGTTGGCCGGCAACCCGATCGCGCCCGAAATCAGCATCGACGACTTCGGCAAGATCGACCTGCGCATCGCCCGCATCGTCGCGGCCGAGCACGTCGAGGGCGCGGACAAACTGCTGCACCTCACATTGGACCTCGGCGGCGAGACCCGCAGCGTGTTCGCCGGCATCAAGTCGGCCTACAAGCCGGAGGATCTGGTGGGCCGGCTCACGGTGATGGTGGCGAACCTCGCCCCGCGCAAGATGAAGTTCGGCCTGTCCGAGGGCATGGTCCTGGCCGCCGGCCCGGGCGGGAAAGACCTGTTCATCCTCAACCCCGACGACGGCGCCCAGCCGGGGATGCGGGTTAAATAGCAGGTGCTAGGGACTAGGTTCTAGGGCCGAGGATAAACCATGAATACACTTACATTTGCAGTGTTGAGAGCGACGCTGGGTTCTGCAACCATGGCATGTGGTTTTTTCCTAGAACCTCGCCCCTAGAACCTAGCACCTGATCTTATGCAAGAACTGGCACTGATCCTGGTCAGCACCGTCCTGGTGAACAACTTCGTCCTGGTGAAGTTCCTGGGTCTGTGTCCGTTCATGGGCGTGTCGCGCAAGCTGGAGACGGCGACCGGCATGGGGCTGGCGACGACCTTCGTGCTGACGCTGTCGTCGGTGTGCAGCTATCTGGTCAACGTCTACATTCTGGAGCCGCTGGGCATCGGCTACCTGCGCACCATCGCCTTCATCCTCACCATCGCCGTGGTCGTGCAGTTCACCGAGATGGTCGTGCACAAGACCAGCCCGCTGCTGTACCAGGTGCTGGGCATCTTCCTGCCGCTGATCACCACCAACTGCGCCGTGCTCGGCGTGGCATTGCTCAACATCCAGGAGCAGCATGGCTTTCTTGAGTCGGCCGTGTACGGCTTCGGCGCGGCCGTGGGCTTCTCGCTGGTGCTGGCGCTGTTCGCCGCCATCCGCGAACGCATCGCCGTCGCCGACGTGCCGGCGGCGTTCCGCGGCGCGTCCATCGCGCTGATCACCGCCGGCCTGATGTCGCTGGGGTTCATGGGCTTTTCCGGACTCATCAAGGGCTAGGGCCGCTCGATGCTGACCGCCATCCTCGCCCTCGGGATCCTGGCCGGACTGTTCGGCCTGCTGCTCGGCTACAGCGCCATCCGCTTCCGCGTCGAGGGCGATCCGGTGGTCGATCAGATCAACGCCATCCTGCCGCAGACGCAGTGCGGCCAGTGCGGCTACGCCGGCTGCCGGCCGTATGCCGAGGCCATCGCCGCCGGCGAGGCCGACATCAACCAGTGCCCGCCCGGCGGCGAGGCCGGCATCCGTGCGCTCGCCGACCTGCTCGGCCGCGACTTCAAGCCGCTCAACGCCGAGCACGGCGTGCACAAGGAGAAGATGGTCGCGGTCATCGACGAGAACCTGTGCATCGGCTGCACGCTGTGCATCCAGGCCTGCCCGGTGGACGCCATCCTCGGCGCCGCCAAGCACATGCACACCGTGATCGAGCAGGAATGCACCGGCTGCGAACTGTGCGTGGAGCCGTGTCCGGTGGACTGCATCCACATGGTGCCGGTCAAGCAGGACATCGCCACCTGGAAATGGCCGTCGCCGGACGAGCGGCTGGAGATCACGCCGGAGACACCGGCCAGGACACGCGCATGAGCAGCCGACGGCTCCACCGCTTCCACGGCGGCCTGCACCTGCCGGCCAACAAGGCGCAGTCGACGGCGACGCCCGTGCGCGTCGTGCCGGTTCCGCCGCGGCTGGTGCTGCCGCTGGCGCAGCACATCGGCGCGGCCGCCGAGCCGCTGGTGAAGGTGGGCGAGCGCGTCCTCAAGGGCCAGATGATCGCGCGCGCCAGCGGCTACGTGAGCGTGCCCATTCACGCCTCCAGCTCCGGTACCGTGGCGGAGATCGGCGAACGGGCCGTGCCGCATCCCTCTGGCCTGCGCGCGCCCTGCATCGTCATCGACACCGACGGCCGCGACGAGGCCGCGCCCGACATCCTTTCGGGCGACCCCGCGCAGCTCGACCCCAGCGAACTGCGCAACCGCATCCGCAACGCCGGCATCGTCGGCCTGGGCGGCGCCGGCTTTCCGAGCTTCATCAAGCTCAACCCCGGCCCGGACCGCCCCATCCACACCCTGATCATCAACGGCGCGGAGTGCGAACCCTACATCACCTGCGACGACATGCTGATGCGCACCCGCGCGGCCGACGTGGTCAGCGGCGCGCGCATCCTGCAGCACGCGGTACAGGCCGGGACCTGCATCGTCGCCATCGAGGACAACAAGCCCGAGGCCGCCGCGGCCATCCGCGCAGCCATCGCGGCCGCGGGCGCCGAGGCGTCGATGGAGGTCGCGGTCATCCCGACCATCTATCCGACCGGGGGCGAGAAGCAGCTCATCCAGGTCATCACCGGGCGGGAGGTGCCCTCGCAGGGGCTGCCGGCCGACATCGGCGTGCTCTGCCACAACCCCGGCACCGCCGCCGCGGTGCACCGCGCGCTGGTCGAGGGCGAACCGCTGATCTCGCGCCTGGTCACCGTCACCGGCGAGGGCGTCGCCAGCCCCGGCAACCTGGAGGTGCGCGTCGGTACGCCCATGGCCGACGTCATCGCCGCCGCAGGCGGCTACACCGGACGCGCCCACCGGCTGCTCATGGGCGGCCCGATGATGGGCTTCGCGCTGGGCAGCGACGAAGTGCCGGTGGTCAAGACCACCAATTGCCTGCTGGTCGCCAGCCGCGAGGAGCTGCCGCTGCCGCAGGCGCCGCTGCCCTGCATCCGCTGCGGCGCCTGCGTCGACGCCTGCCCCGCCCTGCTGCTGCCGCAGCAGCTCTACTGGTACGCGCACGCGAAAGACTTCGACCGGGTCCAGGACTTCAATCTGTTCGACTGCATCGAGTGCGGCTGCTGCAGCTATGTCTGTCCGAGCCATATCCCGCTGGTGCAGTACTTCCGCTTTGCCAAGACCGAAATCTGGAACCAGGAGCGCGAGCGCGAGAAGGCCGACATCGCCCGCCAGCGCCACGAGTTCCGGCTGTTCCGCCAGGAACGCGAGAAGGAGGAGCGCGCCGCGCGCCTGAAGCAGAAGCAGAAGGCCCTGCAGACGCCCGAGAAGGCCGGCGAGGACCCGAAGAAGGCGGCGATCCAGGCGGCGCTGGAACGCGTCAAGGCCAAGAAGACCGCGGCGGGCGGCGCGCCGGACGAAGCCGCCTCCACACCGCCCACTGGAGGAGGGGAGACATGATGAAAACCGCCCGGACAATGCCGGTCCATGCTTGTGATCCGTCATCGGGAAGCGGCCGCTGATGCAGTTCCCGACCTTCAGTTCCCCGCATCTGCCCGGCACCGCCAGCGTCGCGCGCGTCATGCGCGAGGTGCTGCTCGCGCTGGTCCCGGGCATGCTCTGCGCCTGGTGGTTCTTCGGCTGGGGCGTGATCGTCAATGTCCTGCTCGCGGTGCTGACCTGCACCGCCGCCGAGGCGCTGATGCTCGCGCTGCGCAGCCGTCCGGTCGGCGCGACGCTCGCCGACGGCAGCGCCGTCCTCACCGGCGCGCTGCTGGCGCTGGCGCTGCCGCCGCTGGCGCCCTGGTGGATCCCGGTGATCGGCGGCCTGTTCGCCATCGTCGTGGCCAAGCAGCTCTACGGCGGGCTCGGCTACAACCCGTTCAATCCCGCGATGATCGGCTACGTGGCGCTGCTCATCTCCTTCCCGCGCGAGATGACGCTGTGGAGCGCGCCGGCCGGCGTCGGCGCCGCCGGCCTCGGCCTGACGGAGACGCTCGCCTGGTCGTTCGGCGGATCGCTGCCGGACGGTACCGGCCTCGACGCCCTGACCATGGCCACGCCGCTCGACAGCGTGAAGACCTCCATCGGCCTGGGGCTGACCGTGCACGAGATCACCGCCGGCCCGCTGTTCGGCGGCTACGCCGGCATCGGCTGGGAGTGGATCAACTTCGCCTGTCTGGTCGGCGGGCTGTATCTGATCTACCGGCGCGCCATCGCCTGGCAGATCCCTGTCGGCATGCTCGGCGCGCTGTTCGTGATCGCCCTGTTGTTCCACGGCAGCGACACCGACGCCTTTCCGTCGCCGCTGTTCCATCTGTTCAGCGGTGCGGCCATGCTCGGCGCCTTCTTCATCGCCACCGATCCGGTCACCGCCAGCACCACGCCGCGCGGGCGGCTCATCTACGGCGCGGGCATCGGCGTGCTCACCTATGTCATCCGCACCTGGGGCGGCTATCCGGACGGCGTCGCCTTCGCCGTGGTGCTGATGAACATGGCCGCCCCGACCATCGACTACTACACCAGACCGCGGGTGTTCGGCGAGACGCGCGGCAGGAAGGGCGGCGAATCGTGAACGTGCGCCACATCCTGGTCACCGCCTTGCTGCTGTTCCTGTTCGCCGCGATCGGCACGGGCCTGGTGGCGTTCACCTTCGACAACACCCACGAGCGCATCGCCGCCAACGAGCGCGAGGCGCTGCTGCGCAATCTGCACGTGCTCGTCCCGCCCGAGCGCCATGACAACGACATTTTCACCGACACGATCGAGGTGACCGACCCCGATCTGCTGGGCACGCCGCGGCCGGTCACCGTCTACCGCGCGCGCAAGGACGGCCGGCCGGTGGCCGCGATCCTCGCGCCGGTGGCGCCCGACGGCTACAGCGGCGAGATCCGCTTGCTGGTCGCCATCGAGGCCGACGGGCGTCTGGCCGGCGTGCGCGTCGCCGGCCACCGCGAAACGCCCGGCCTGGGCGACGCCATCGAGGCCGCGCGGTCCGACTGGATCCTGGGCTTCGAGGGCCGCTCCCTCGGCGATCCCGACGAAAAGGGCTGGGCCGTGAAGAAGGACGGCGGTGTCTTCGACCAGTTCACCGGGGCGACCATCACCCCGCGCGCCGTGGTGAAAGCCGTGAAGAAGGCTCTGGTATACTTCGATCGCAACCGGCAGACCCTGTTCGCCGAGGCGCCGCAGGACGCCGCGGAGGAGACCTCGCCATGACCGAACCGACCTACGCCAGCATCGCCCGCGACGGCCTGTGGACCAACAATCCCGGCCTGGTGCAGCTGCTCGGCCTGTGCCCGCTGCTCGCCGTGACTTCGAACGCGGTCAACGGCCTCGGCCTGGGCCTGGCCACCGCGCTGACGCTGGTCGCCTCGAACGTCACGGTCTCACTGATCCGCCGGGTGGTGCGTCCCGAGGTGCGCATCCCGGTGTTCGTGCTGGTCATCGCCTCGGTGGTGACCGTCATCGAACTCGCCATGAACGCCTATCTGCACGAACTCTATCTGGTGCTGGGCATCTTCATCCCGCTGATCGTCACCAACTGCAACATCATCGGCCGCGCCGAGGCCTTCGCCTCCAAGCACGACCCCGGCCGCGCGCTGGTCGATGGCCTGATGATGGGCACGGGCTTCCTGCTGGTCCTGGTGGTGCTCGGCGCCATGCGCGAACTCGTCGGCCAGGGCACGCTGCTTTCCCAGGCGCACATGATGTTCGGCGAGGCCGCGCGCGGCTGGACGCTGCACGTC
This sequence comes from Gammaproteobacteria bacterium, assembly GCA_032907525.1. Taxonomy (GTDB): domain Bacteria; phylum Pseudomonadota; class Gammaproteobacteria; order Thiohalobacterales; family Thiohalobacteraceae; genus JAHJQQ01. The sequence continues at coordinate 1,129 of JAJJPM010000165.1, read as the reverse complement.
GTCGAGGATTACCGCGGCTTCCTGCTCGCCATCCTGCCCCCCGGCGCCTTCATCGGCCTGGGCCTGATCATCGCGCTGAAAAACATCATCGACGGCCGCCTGCAACGCCGCGCCCGGCGCGTCCCGGCGGCGGAACCGGCGCCGGCGGCGGGCTGAGGCCGAAAACAACTTTTACCGCAAAGGACGCAAAGGCACGCGAAGAAAACCTATATAGCCACGAAATCCACGAAACCCACGAAAGTTAATGTTCGTAAACATAAATCCTTTTCGTGGGTTTCGTGGATTTCGTGGCCATCATGTTTTCGCTTTTCTTTGCGCGCCTTTGCGTCCTTTGTGGTAGAAGTGATTTTTGTCTGAATACCAGCCGAATCCGCCCATGAACCCCGACAAACGCCGCAAGATCTTCGAGCGACTGCGCGCGCAGAATCCGCATCCGACGACCGAGCTGAAATACGGCAACGTGTTCCAGCTGCTGGTGGCGGTGGTGCTGTCGGCGCAGGCGACGGACAAAGGCGTGAACAAGGCCACGGCGAAGCTGTTCAGGATCGCGAAGCGGCCGCGCGACATCCTGGCGCTCGGCGAGGACGGCCTGAAGGAGCACATCAAGACCATCGGGCTGTTCAACAGCAAGGCGAAGAACATCCTGGCGGCCTGCGCGATCCTCGAAGAGAAGCACGGCGGCCAGGTGCCGCACGACCGCGCGGCGCTGGAAGCCCTGCCGGGCGTGGGCCGCAAGACCGCCAACGTCATCCTCAACACCGCCTTCGGCGAACCGACCATCGCGGTGGACACACACATCTTCCGCGTCGCCAACCGCACCGGCCTGGCGCCGGGCAGGACGCCGCTGGAGGTGGAGAAGAAGCTGCTCAAATTCGTGCCCGACGAATTCAAGCACGACGCCCACCACTGGCTGATCCTGCTGGGCCGCTACACCTGCCTCGCGCGCAAGCCCAAATGCCCCGAATGCCCCATCGCGGACCTGTGCGAGTACCGCGCCAAGACGACGCTGTCCGGAACGGCTTCCAACACGAAGGCGCCATTGCCCGACGCCGTTGCGGTGACAGAGAGAAGCCGAGGCGCGCAAAGAACATCGAAAACATGATGGCCACGAAATCCACGAAACCCGCGA